>JBOHJJ010000182.1:0-5298 GCA_050728495.1 Methylovirgula sp. | reverse complement strand
ACGCGGTCCTCGACATCGGCTTCGGGGGGACGATTTCCGGCCCGCGCGTCGTCGGGCGCATGACGAGCGCGATCGACGTGAAGAAGGGCGAGAAGGTGCTCGAGATCGGCACCGGCTCGGGCTATCGATCGGCCTGTCTCGCCAACTTGACCGACAAAGTATGGACGATCGAGATCATCAAGCCGCTGGCCGAGTGCACGCGCGGCGTCTACGACCATTCCTAAGACGCTGCGCCACGAGAGCGCGCGTTTTCTCGCGGTCGGCGATGTTCCGCACGAAGATTTCGTCGCCACCGCGTGGACGCACGTCCGCCGGCGTTTTTGCTGGGCAACTGCGGCGCTGACGCCTGCAGACGCCCCGCCCCTTCCCGAACCTCGTTGAGAACGAAAGCGCTACGCGGGACCGAAATCCCGCGCAACGTACTGCTTGCGGTTCAGCGTCTGCGCCCTGGGCGCCGCCCCGACTTGCGTGCCACCTTCTTCACTGGCCTCTTCACTGGCCTTTTCACCGACCTCTTCGCCGACTTGCGCGCGCCCTTCTTGGCCGCGGTCTTACGCACCATCTTGCGCGCCGGCTTGCGAGCGATCTTCTTGGCGACCCTTTTGCGCCTGGTCTTTTTCGCCGCTGCCTTCTTCGCAGCGACTTTGCGGACCGGCTTTTTGGCGGCGGCCTTCTTCACCGGACGCTTGCGCGGCGCCGGGCGGGCGGGCGCTGGAGCTGGAGCTGGAGCCGCCGGGGCGGCAGGTGCCGGCTGCGGCGCGGGGGCGCTCGCCGAAGGCATACTGGGCTCCGGCCTAGGTTGCACCGGCCGCGGCGGGCGCGGCGGGCGCGGTCTGAACTCTTCGTGCATCGGCTCGGGCGTCGTCAGTTTGTCCTCGTCGTCTCCGATGATCGTCTGTTGCGTTTCCATGGTCCTCTCCGCTTCCCCAGTCAGAAATGCGACTGCTGCTTCAACGAACGCATCGGGCGCCTCGACGGGCGAAAGATGCGCGGCTTCGAGCGTTACAAGCCTGCCGCTCGGAATTGAGCTTGCGATCAGCGCACCGACGCCGGGCGGTGTCACCGGATCGTGGCGGCCAACGACCACCAAGACAGGATGCTTAATAGCGTGCAGCCCGACGCGCAAATCCGCGTCGCGGATCGCCGCGCAATGCGCCGCATAGCCTTGCGGATCGGTCGCCAGCAGAATCTCCTCGAAGCGGCGGACTTCTTCGGGATGTTGTTCGCGAAACCGCCGCGTGAACCAATTTGCGAGTACCGAGGACGCCAGCCCCTCAAGGCCCTTTTCCTGAACCGTCCTGATCCGCTCGTTCCAAATTTCGGCGCCACCGATCTGCGCCGCCGTATTGGCGAGGACGGCGCGCACAATCCGCTCCGGCGCCCTCGTGAGCAGCCACAAGCCGACCATGCCGCCCTCGGAATGGCCGATCCAGTCGACCCTTTCGAGCTTTAACGCGTCAAGAATTGCAAGCGCGTCATGACCGAGTTGGCTGATCGAATAGGGGCCGCGGCTCACGCCACTGCCGCCGAGACCGCGCGTGTCGTAGCGCACCACGCGGAAATGTCGCTTCAGGGGCGCTGCCACACGGTCGAAGAGATGCATATTCGCGCCGAGCGCATGCGACAATACCACCGCCGGAGCACTCGCGTCGCCTTCAACGACGACATTGAATGGTTCTCCGGCAACGATCACTTGAGGCATCTCGCACCCGCGCGCGCAATTCGTGCATCGATCTTAGTCCAGCTTCGATGCCAATTTCTAGACTAGTCCGTGCATTTCGTCCGGCGGCCGCTGCAAACAAGCAACGCGTAGGAAAAGACAACGGCGCATTCCGCCACGTGCCGACGCTCGTCCGGATCGATCGCTACATGCGCGCTCGGCATTCATGAGGTGCGTTGATGCTGGCGTGCGCGGCAAGCACCCGTGCCACGCAAGAGCATCCTACTGACGCGTATTCTGTCGATAAATCAATTGCTTACAAATCATGCTTCGAGGCCGATGAACTCGGCACGTGCTGCGCGAGATCGTCGAGCCAAGCCTGCGCGTTGCCGTCGGAAGGTGCGCGCCAGTCGCCGCGCGGCGACAAGGCGCCGCCGGCGACGACCTTAGGACCATTCGGCATAGCCGAGCGCTTGAATTGGCTCATCGCGAAGAAGCGTCGGAGGAAGACTTCGAGCCAATGCCGAATCTCTTGAAGATCGTAAGCGTGGCGGCGGTCCTCCGGGAAATCCTGCGGCCATTCTCCCTTTGTCGCGTCACCCCAAGCCGCAAGGGCGAGAAAGGCGATCTTCGATGGCCGAAACCCGTAACGCAGGACGTAGAAGAGATTGAAATCCTGCAGCTCGTAGGGCCCAATCACCGCCTCGGTGCGCTGCGCCCCGCCGTTGGCGTCGGCCGGCACGAGTTCGGGCGAAATCTCCGTGGCAAGGATCGCGGTCAATATCGAGAGTACCTCCGGGGCGAATTGCCGGCTCGTAATGCACCAGCGAATCAAGTGCTGGATCAAGGTCTTGGGCACGCCGGCGTTGACTGCATAATGGGACATCTGGTCGCCGACGCCATAGGTGCACCAACCGAGCGCCAACTCCGACAGATCGCCGGTTCCCACGACCATCGCGCCATTCTGATTGGCAAGGCGGAAGAGATAATCCGTGCGTAGCCCGGCCTGCACGTTCTCGAACGTAACGTCGAATTGGGGTTTGCCCCTAGCGAAAGGATGTTCGAGGTCGGCAAGCATTTGCCGCGCCGCCGGCTTGATGTCGAGCTCGCGCGCGGTAACGCCGAGTGCCTTCATCAGCTTGCGCGCATTGGTCTTGGTCGTCTCACTCGTCGCAAAACCCGGCATCGTATAGGCGAGGATATTGCTGCGGGGCTTGCCGAGCCGATCCATCGCTTTGGCGGCGACGATCAGGGCATGCGTCGAATCGAGCCCCCCCGATATGCCGATGACGAGCTTGGAAATCCCGGTCGCTGCGAGGCGCTGTTCGAGTGCCGTCACCTGGATGTTGTAGGCCTCGTAGCAATCCTGCTCCAATTGCGCCGGGTTCGAAGGCGCGAAAGGGAAGCGCTCGACCACCCGTTCGAAGCCCACGTCGTGGGTCGAGGGGGCAAGACGAAAGGAGATCCGCCGGAAGGGTTTCTCAAGATTGGCGCGGCGATTGTCGTCGAACGTGCCTTGGCGCAGCCGTTCCTGGCGCAGAAGATCGAGGTCGATGTCGGCAATCGCGCATTGGCCGCCTTCCGGAAAACGCGGTGATTCCGCCAGGATGACGCCGTTCTCGACAATTGCCGTTTGGCCGTCCCAGGCAAGATCGGTGGTCGATTCTCCCTGCCCGGCGGCGGAATAGAGATAGGCGGCAAGACAACGCACCGATTGAGATTGGCAGAGCAGCCGGCGCGTATCGGCCTTGCCGATCGTGATGTTGCTCGCCGAGAGATTGGCAAGCACCGTTGCCCCCGCGAGCGCTGCGTGCGAGCTCACCGGAATCGGCACCCAAAGGTCCTCGCAGATCTCGGCATGCACGACGAGACCCTCAACGTCCTCGGCGGTAAAGAGCAGGTCCGGACCAAACGGCGCCCGGTGCGGGCCGATCGCGATTTCTTGATCGTGAATCGCCGCGCCGGAGGCGAAGTGGCGAGGCTCGTAGAACTCGCGATAGTTGGGCAAATGCACTTTCGGCACGACGCCGATGAGGCGGCCGCGGTGGATGGCGAGCGCGCAATTATAGAGCTGCCCGGCGTGGCGCAGCGGCGCTCCCACGAGGATCAGCGGCATCAAAGCCTCGGAAGCGGCGATGAGCCGGCCGATGGCCCCGTGGACGCCTTCCTGCACGGCATCCTGAAAGAGAAGGTCGTCGATCGCGTAGCCGGAGAGCGCCAGCTCCGGAAAGACCGCAAGAGCGACCGACTTCTCGTGCAAGCCCGCCAGCACGCGCAAGATAGCCTCGGCATTGGCCGGAGCGTCGGCGAGATGGCAAAAGTTCGTGCAGGCCGCAACGCGCGCAAACCCATGCCGATAGATCGATCGAAAACTCATCGACGCCATTCGTCCCTAGGCACACCAGGACCAAAGCTTCTGTGCCGCTCCACGAAAGCAATTCTTAACATCCATTAATTCAGGAACCGTTTGCGCCGAGCGCAATTATCAGTTGACCCGGAAACGGCAACGCTAAGGTCGGGCCTGTATAAGCCGCGATATTTACTTCATCTCCCATTCATGCGGTGAAATCTAGCTAAGACTGGTTGCTGTCGGGCTCGGGTGCATAAGCCCGTATCGCGATACAAGCAACGAGGAAAGGTTAAGGAGGAACGCCCTGAGTCACCCCCGTCTCATGGCTGGGATCTTCCAAAATGAGAGGAGATGGACGTGCGTCTTATTCTTTCAACCCTCACGGCGGCGGCTTTGGCTGCGAGTTCTGTCATCAGCTTCGCGCAAGCCGCGCCAATCGCCGACCAGTCGGGCGTTCGCCAGTCGGCGATCAAACTGAATGACGTCCAGAAGACGCAATTCTTCTGGGGTGGCCAGAACTATTGCTGGTACCCGGTCGGTTGGCATGGCCCGGGCTGGTATTGGTGCGGTTACGCTTGGCGCCGCGGATTTGGCTGGGGCGGCGGCTATGGCTGGCACGGTTGGCACGGCGGCCGCGGCGGCTGGCATGGCGGTCACGGCGGTCACGGCGGCTGGCATGGCGGTCACGGCGGTCATGGCGGTCACGGCGGCCATGGTGGGCATGGTGGGCATGGCCATCACTAGTCCCTGACCAGGATCCATTGAACAACAAGGCCAGCGGCCTCCAAGGCTGCTGGCCTTTCGTTGCCCGGAGTTCATGCCGTAAGGTCGCCGCGATGATCAGCGGAGCCATCGGATGCGGACATTCTACGCAACGCGCAGGCTTGGCATGAGGCCGGAGACAGGGGCGCGATCGCAAAACCGTGATCGAAATGCGCACCAGATTCTCGGCGCCGGGTTCGTCGAATTGCCCGTCGAAGATGCCGCGGTGACGATGTCGACATCAGCAAAGATCTGTTTCGCCACGGCGGGGGTTCGCGATGACCGGATAAGGCTTTGTTAACCACAATGGGACGCAATTGAAGACGGCCCCCGGGCGGAGATTGGCCAATGAACGTGAGGAACCTGCGCGAGCCGTCGCGCGAGTTTGTAAGGCAGCTCGCCGGCTACGGCCTGACCACCGCGGAAATCCTTTACCACCTGCCCGACTACCCGACGTTCCTGCAAACCTACGTCTGGCAGGACTACGATATCGCTCCCGATTTTCCGACCCTGATGAAATTCCTGG
>JBOHJJ010000181.1:0-13531 GCA_050728495.1 Methylovirgula sp. | reverse complement strand
GCGTCCTGGCGCGCAAATACCGGCCGGCGAGTTTCGAGGACCTGGTCGGCCAGGAGCCGATGGTCAAAACGCTGTCGAACGCCTTCGACCTCGGGCGCATCCACCAGGCCTATCTGCTCACCGGCGTGCGTGGCGTCGGCAAGACCACGACCGCGCGCATCTTGGCGCGCGCGTTCAATTATGAGCTGCCGGCGCGCCCCGACCGGCCCGCGGTGATGCAGCCGACCATCCATATGCCGGAACTCGGCGTGCATTGTCAGGCAATCATCGATTCACGCCACGTCGACGTGATCGAGATGGACGCCGCCTCGCATACCGGCATCGACGACGTGCGCGAGATCATCGACAACGCCCGCTACCGGCCCGTCCTGGCGCGCACCAAGGTCTATATCATCGACGAAGTCCACATGCTGTCGAAACAGGCGTTCAACGGTCTCTTGAAGATCCTCGAAGAGCCGCCGGAGCATGTGAAATTCATTTTCGCGACAACCGAGATCGAGAAAGTCCCGGTGACGGTGCGCTCGCGCTGTCAACGGTTCGATCTCCGCCGCGTCGAAGCGGATGTGCTCGTCGGCCGTCTCGCCGCGATCTGCGCCAAGGAGAAGGTCGCCATCGAGCCGGAGGCGCTGGCGCTCATCGCGCGCGCCTCGGAAGGCTCGGTACGCGACGCCCTGAGCCTGCTCGACCAGGCGATCGCGCATGTCAAAGGCAGCCTCAAAGTCGAAGTGAAGGCCGAGGATCTGCGCTTGATGCTCGGCCTCGCCGATCGGGCGCGGATCATCGATCTCTTTCTGGAGGTGATGCGCGGCGATGTCGCCGCCGCGCTTGCTTCGCTGAAGGAGCTTTATGAAGCAGGGGCCGAACCGGCCCGCATCCTCGGCGAGCTTGCCGAGTTCGTGCATTTCGTGACTCGCTTGAAACTCGCGCCGGAGACGGCACAGGATCCGGCCATTACCGAGGAAGAGCGCCGGCGCGGCGCCGATTTCGCCGAAAAGCTTTCGATCCCAGTGCTGAGCCGGGCCTGGCAATTGCTGCTCAAGGGATTGCAGGACGTGCGGGATTCGCAGCGCCCGCTCGCCGCCGCCGACATGGTGCTGGTGCGGCTTGCCTACGCGGCGGAACTGCCGACACCCGATGAGACGTTGCGCCGCCTGAGGCAGCAGGCGGCTGTGCCACCCGCAGCGCAGTCGCTCCGTACCGGCGCGCCGCTTGGCGCAACGAGCGGCGCCCGCGCGAGCATCGGTGCGGCGGCGATCCAGCAGTCCGAACCGCAAACCTCAGGAGATCGGCAGCGCCGCCTCAGCCGTTTCGAGGATATCGTTGCGCTCGCCGCCGCGCAGCGCGATATCCAGTTGAAGATCGCGCTCGAGCACGACGTGCGGCTCGTTCGCTTCGAAGAAGGCTCGATGGAATTTGCGCTTTCGCCCGGCGCCTCGCCGCAACTTGCCCAGCAGCTGATGCGCCGTTTGCAGGAATGGACCGGGCGGCGTTGGATCGTGGCGATCTCCAGCGAAGCCGGCGCGCCGAGCCTCAGCGAGCAGGCGCAGGCTGCCGCCGCAGCCGCCCTCGTTGGCGTGCGCGCCGATCCCCTTGTGCAGCGCGCGCTGGCGTTGTTCCCCGGCGCCGAGATCGTCGCTATCCGCAGCGGTGAGGCCGAGCCGGCCGCCAACCCGGCAGACGACGACATCGGCTATGCGAATACGGCATTGGGCGAAGACGATTTGTAATCGCACCGGCATTCATAAGGAGGCGAAGAGCCGCTATGCCCGACTTTATGGACTTGATGAAACAGGCGCAGGCCGTGCAAGCCAAGATGCAGGAAATGCAGGCCGAGATGGAGCGTCTCGAAGTCGAAGGTCAGGCCGGTGGCGGCCTCGTGCGCATGACGCTCAGCGCAAAAGGCCAGATGAAGGCGCTTACGGTCGATGCCTCGCTTTTGAAGCCCGACGACAAAGAAATTCTCGAGGACTTGATCGTCGCCGCGCATGAGGATGCGCGCAAAAAGGGCGAGCGGCTGATGGAAGAAAAGATGAAGTCGGTGACGGCCGGTCTGCCATTGCCGCCAGGCATGAAGCTTTTCTGATGGCGGAACGTATCGCCGGTCCGGAAATCGAGCGGCTGATCCAATTGCTGGCACGTCTGCCGGGGCTGGGACCGCGCTCGGCGCGCCGCGCCGCGCTCCACCTGATCCGCAAGCGCGAAGAGTTGCTGGGCCCGCTCGCCGATGCGCTTACGACCGCGCGCGAGCGAGTCGCCGTCTGCTCCGTCTGCGGCAACGTCGATAGTTGCGATCCGTGCACCGTCTGCCGCGACGAACGGCGCGACCGCAAGCTGCTGGTCGTCGTCGAAACTGTCGCCGATCTCTGGGCGCTGGAACGCGCCGGCGCGCTCTCTGGGCGCTATCACGTGCTCGGCGGCTGCCTGTCGCCGCTCGACGGCATCGGACCAGAAGAGCTGAACCTCGCCGGCCTCGTCGAAAGGGTAGCCGGAGATGGCGTCGAGGAAGTGGTGCTCGCCGTCAACGCCACGGTCGACGGCCAAACGACGGCGCATTACGTGACCGACCTTTTAAAACATCTGCCGGTGCGCATCACGCGGCTGGCGCACGGCGTGCCGGTCGGCGGCGAGCTCGACTATCTCGACGAAGGAACGCTGGTTGCGGCGATCCGCAGCCGCACCGATTTCTAGATCGCCGGGTTGAGCGTCCAATCCTTAGTAAATTTCTTGCCCGTCGTATCGCTCGCTGCGACATGGAAGACGTTGGTGCCGTTCGAGAGATAATCGAAGCGGAAATTCGGATCTTCCGAGATCGAGATGCCGCCCGTGACCGAAAACAAAAGATCGTCGCCTTGCATGATCTTCAGAAAGTCGACGTAGCGCGCCGGAATGTAGAGGTGAGTGTTCGGATCCATCTGCATGCCGGAATTGTTCGGATGTTTGATCATCACCACGGCTTCCTTGCGGCGCGGATCTTGGCTCACGTACTCGGGCTGCAACTGCCGCACCTTGATCGTGCCGATCTGCGGATCGTTCGGGTCGAGATTGCTGGCGCTCGGCGCGGAGCAGCCGCCCGCCGCCGCCACGTAAGATTCGGAGACATAGAACTTGCCGTCGGCGGTCTCCGCGACCGCGTGGATCTCGGTGTTCTGGTTGACGCGGACGCGCGTCTCGATCGTCGTCACGGACGCTTTCGGGCCGAACTCGAAAACCGCCGCCACCGGCGAGGGATTGTTGTCGATGACCACCGTGAGCTTCTTGATGCGGCGTGGATCGTTCGGCCCCGCATCAGCCGCCTGCTCCATATGCAGCGTGATCGGCACCAGCGCGGCATCCTCGGCACTGAGCGGCGTGCCGAGTTGGATGATCATTCCGTCCTGCGCCAGTTTGGCGTTCGGAAACAGCGTACCGGCAAGCCCCGGCCAAAGGTCCTGATCAGCGCGCGCAGCGGGAGCGGCCGAGGCCAGGCTTGCGCCGGCAGCGAACCCCACCAAAGCCAAAATTCGCAAAGCGCGCATGTCGCTCTCCTTCGATATCATCCGGTAGCCACTATAGATCCGCGCGGCCGCGCGGTGAAGCTTCGCCATCATTCCCATTCGAGCTCGGCATAGGCGGCCGTTGCATTGCGCGCGTTATAGACGCCGAAAAGCCGCCATTTGGATGCCTCGGACTCGGCGGCCTCGCGCGCCGCAACATTGATATCTTCGCCTTTCGCCAAAATCCCCCGCACGTCCTTGGTGAGCGTCAGAAAATAGGCTTTCTCCGCGTCCAGCGCCTGCGGCCAGGCAACGCCGACTGGGCCGTGTCCGGACACCGCGAGCCGTGCCGGAATGGCGGCCAATTCGGGCATGTCCTTGAGCCAGCCCAGGACGCTGGCGTCGATCACCGGCACGTGTTGCAAAAACAAAAGATCGCCGGCGAACAAAGTCGCGGTCTTTTCGTCGAAGACCGTGAGATCGCAGTCCGTGGCGCCCGGCGGCCAGGCGCGCAGATCGATGACGCGATGGCCGAGATCGAGGTGCACGTCCTTGCCGACGTCGACCAGCAGCGTCGGTGGGATCAGCTTGACGCCTTTGAGCAGCGCTTCGCCCATGTCCCTGCGCAGGGTTTGGATATAATGCGGGCCGCGCACCGCCAACGATCTCGGAAGGTTCCGGTGCCCGACGAAGGTCACGCCGGGCGCGACGAAGGCGACATTGCCGAACGTATAATCCGGATGTTCGTGGGTGTTGATCACATAGCGGATCGGCTTGTCGGTGATCGTCTCGATCGCCTTCTTCAAGCGCTCGCCGATGATCGGCGCACCACCCGTGTCGATGACGGCGACCGCATCGCCGCCGACGATGAACCCGTTATTGCCGATATCGCCGCCGCTCGCCTTGTTCATGGCCGTGATCGGCGCTTGATGCGCGTAGACGCCGGGCGCGATCTCGCGCACGCTAAGCGGCTGAATGTCTTGCGTAGCAAGACCGGCAGCATGAAGCCGCGTGAGCGCCATCAAAAGCACCGCAGGCGCGATGAGAAAATAACTACTCATCCGAATGCGTTTTGACACAATTCCTCCCCAAAACGCGCCGCGGCACTCTACCTTCTAGTCGGTAGTGTGCCGCTATGTCAAGCGGATGCCGTTACAGACGGTATCGAGATAGCGTGCGGTCTATCTATTCGTCGCCCAACCTCCGATACAGCATCCTTGACGAACTACCTTTCAGTCGGTAGGCGAAAGCGATGCCCCGCGATACACGCGAAAAACTTCTCGCCCATGCTGAATTTCTCGTGCGCATGCGCGGCTATGCCGGTTTTAGTTATGCCGATCTTGCCGAGGCGATCGGTATTCGTAAGGCGAGCATCCATCATCATTTTCCCACGAAGGAAGACCTGGGCCTGGCGTTGGTTGAAGCCTACGGCGAGCGCTACGACCGTGCCTTGGCTGAAATCGAGCGTGCCACCGCCGACGGTCTCAAGCGTGTCGAAGCCTATGCCGATCTCTACCTGCACGGTCTCGAAGAAGAGCAGGGATGTCTGGCTGCGGCATTGGCAACGGAGCTCGGAATCCTCCCCGATCCGATCCGCGCAGGCGTGGCGGAATTTTTCGAACGCCATATCGCATGGCTGACGCACGTGCTCGCCGAGGGCCGCGCGAACGGGACCATTCGACACGATGTCGTGCCCGCACATTCGGCGCGGCTGATTATCGCCGCGTTGGAAGGCGCGCTGCTGATGGAACGCCTGCTCGGCGGCCCGCCGGGATTCAAGGACACGCTCAGCGCGTTGCGCAAAAGCCTGCAGGAGACGCCGCCGGCGCCGCTCCCGGCGTCGAGACGTAGGCCGGCCTCGGAAGGAGCCTCCCGCAGCACACGCGCCGGCAATTGACCCGATCGAAGGAGCTTTTCGACAATGCGCCGCCTCGCTCTTATCCTTGCCCTCGGCTGGCTTCTTTCGCTGGTCGCCGCCGCGTTCGCGACCGAACCGCCGGCAACGCCACCCGAGATCCCGGGCTACCGGATGTCCGATTACCGGACTCCCACCCCTGCTGCGCTCGACGGCAAGCCGGCGCTCACGACGGCTGAAACGCACGATCTCTGGGTCCGAAAAGCGGCGGTCTTCATCGATGCGAAACCGCATGCGCCCAAGCCCGCCAATCTCGCGCCGGGCACCCTCTGGCGCGACAAGCCGCGCCTCGACATCCCGGGAAGCATTTGGCTGCCCGACACCGGCTATGGGGCGCTCGCCTCGGTGACCGAAGATTACTTCCGCCGCGGCCTCAAAGAGGCAACCGGCGGAGACAAAGATAAGCCGCTCGTCTTCTATTGCTCGCGGAATTGCTGGATGTCCTGGAACGCCGCCAAACGCGCCAAGACCTTTGGATATACTCACGTACTCTGGTATCCGGACGGAACCGAGGGATGGTCGGAGGCCGGCTATCCTCTAAAGGAGCTGCAACCGTTCCCGCGCCCATGAAAGTGCGCTGCTTTGGGTTCATTGCCCTTTAGGCGCTGTCGCCTATAATTGCTCTTTGTTGGCGCTTTACCCGATCTTGATGGTGCCTCATGACGCTGATGCTTGCGAGCGTCGCCGACGCGGCGGAAGCCGGGATCGCGCTCATCGAAGGCGCCGATATCCTTGATCTGAAAGACCCGACGCAGCCGCCGCTAGGCACGCTGGATCTTGCGACCGTTCGCGCCGCAGTCGCGGCGGTCGGCGGCCGGCGTCCGGTGAGCGCCGTCGCCGGTACTCCGGACCTTTCGGTCGCGGAGATTGCCGCGGCCGCCCGAACGCTCGTTGCCGCCGGCGTCGATTACGTGAAGATCGGCCTCTTTCCTGGCGCGGCGAACGCCGTGATCGAGGCGCTGCGGCCGCTCGCCGCAAAGGTCAATCTCGTCGCCGTCCTTTTCGCCGATCTGCCGCACGATTTCTCGCTGCTCGTCGCTCTCGCTGCGGCCGGGTTCAAGGGCGCGATGCTCGATACGGCCGCAAAGGACGGGCGTCGCCTCCTCAATCACATCGACATTGCCGGCCTCGAGGCGTTCGTCGACCTCTGTCACGACGCGAAGCTGCTGGCCGGACTTGCTGGATCGCTGCAACCGCCGGACGTCTCCCGTCTTTTACCGCTTGGCCCCGATATCCTCGGCTTTCGCGGCACACTTTGCGCCGAGCACAAACGCACCCAACGCATCGACCCGGTACAGGTGAAACTGGTACGCGCTCTCATCCCGCGCGAGGCCGGCGAACTCGACGAGGAAACGAAAGTCGATTGGCGGCTTCTTTCGGCGCGCGGCTATTCGCGCGATGCCGAACAGAAGGACACCGACAGGGTCTTCCTGCACGATCTCGTCCTGCCGGTGGCGATCGGCGCCTACGATTTCGAGCGCAACCGCACGCAAAGGGTGCGTTTCAACGTCGATATCGACGTGCGTCGCGTCGGTCATCACGCCGAGGATATGCGCGACGTCTTCTCCTACGATCTTATCATTGATGCGATCCGGCTGATCTTGAGCCGTGGCCACGTCGATCTGGTCGAAACTCTGGCCGAGCGGATCGCCGACGCGCTGCTCGCCCAACCGCGAGTCGATTGCGTCAAGGTCCGCGTTGAGAAGCTCGACGTCGTCGAGGCCAGTGTCGGCATCGAGATCAAACGCGAACGCCAGACGCAGTCCGGCAAGACGCATCAGCTTTTCGCCGAGCTTTCTGCAGCTTCGCCGGGCGATTAGCGTGTGACCCGCGCGGCAGTCGATAGCGCGCGGCGAAAGGGTCCGCCTCTTCTCGTGGTGAAGCTCGGCGGCAGTCTTGCCGGCGGCCACGAGTTGACTACTTGGCTCGCAGCGCTCGACCGTTTCAGCGGCCCACTGATCCTCGTACCGGGCGGCGGCACGTTTGCGGATACCGTGCGCGCCATGCAGGCCAAGCTGCGCTGCGACGACGCGGCGGCGCATCACATGGCGTTGCTCGCGATGCAGCAATACGGTGTGGCGCTGGCGGCGCTTTGGCCGCGGTTGCGCGGCGCGGCGACCCCGGCAACGATCCGCCACGCCTTGCGGCGGAACGAGGTCGCCTGCTGGTGGCCCGCCGAAATGGTTCTCGGCACCGATCTCCCCAAATCCTGGGAGGTCACGTCGGATACGCTCTCGGCCTGGCTCGCGACGCAACTCGGCGCCAAGAAACTGCTGCTGATCAAAAGCACCGATATGGGATCGAAGCTCCACGTCGGCGTCGGCGAACTGGTCATGGCAGGGTTGGTCGATCCCTTCTTTCCGCAGTACGCGGCGAAAAGCGGCGCCGAAGTCTTCATCGCCGGCCCCGGTTGGCTTGCCCCCGCGGCCTCCCTTCTCGTCCAAGGGCACATACCTGGCACGCGCGTGCGGTTTACTTAACTGGCGCGCGGGAACGGCTTTGCCGAACGCTTCGCAAGGTTGGATAATGTGGGCGAGCCCGATGCGAACCCGCCACGGGCCGAGTTGGGGAACATGGCCGAGCGTCTGCTGTTGCTCACGGGGCATTACGCCTATCCGCGGCTCGTCAAGCTTATGAGCGGGCTCGGCCGACTGCCGTTTACCTGGCGCGTGCACGATATCGGCGTCAAAGTGGCGGCGCTGATGACCGAAGCGATCATTTTGCGCCGCCTGCCGCGGCCGCTTGACGCCGACCGCGTCATCCTGCCCGGGCGTTGCCGCGCCGATCTCGTGTCTTTGTCGAAGGAGATCGGCATCGCTTGCGAGCGCGGCCCCGACGAGATGGCCGATCTTCCCGCCTTCTTCGGACGCGGCGGCCGTAAGGTGAATCTCTCGCAGCACGACATTCGCATCTTCAGCGAGATCGTCGATGCGTCCGGCTTGTCTCTCGAAGCAATCCTCGCGCGCGCCGAGCCGATGCGCCGCGCCGGCGCGGACGTCATCGATCTCGGCTGTCTGCCGGATACGCCGTTCCCGCATCTCGAAGACAGCGTGCGCGCCTTGAAGGCGGCGGGCTATTCCGTCAGCGTCGATTCCGCCAACGCCGACGAACTCGAGCGCGGCGCGCGCGCCGGCGCGGATTTCCTGTTGAGCCTGACCGAGGCGACCCTCGACATCGCGCGCAAATACCCTGTGACGCCGGTTCTGATCCCGCAGCCGCATTCGGACCTCGAGTCGCTCAAGCGCGTGGCGGAAGCCGCCGCCGCCGAGGACATTTCTTTCATCCTTGATCCGATCCTCGATCCGATCCACTTCGGCTTTGCCGAATCACTTTCACGGTATGTCGAGACGCGCCGGATGATGCCCGAAGCGCCGATGATGATGGGAACGGGTAATCTCACCGAGCTGACGGAGGCCGATTCGAGCGGCGTAACGGCGTTGCTGCTCGGGCTCTGTTCGGAACTTGCGATCTGCAACGTGCTCGTCGTGCAGGTGAGCCCGCATACGCGCCGCACGCTCGCCGAACACGACGCAGCTCGGCGCCTGATGTACGCAGCGCGGAATGAAGAGGCGTTGCCGAAAGGCTACGGCGCCGGTCTCAATCAGGTGCACGACATGAAGCCGTTCCTTTCCTCGCCGGCCGAGATCGAGGAGCGCGCCAAGGACGTCAGCGACGCCAATTACCGCATCGAAATCGCCGAAGATGGCATCCATCTCTACAACCGCGACGGCCATTACGTGGCGCGCGAAGCCATGGCGCTCTATCCGCATCTCGCGGTAGCCGGGGACGACGCGCATGCCTTCTATCTCGGCACCGAGCTCGCCAAAGCGGAGATCGCCTTCACCCTCGGCAAGCGCTATATTCAGGACGAGCCGCTCGACTTCGGCGTCGCGACCGAGCGCGTCGAGGAGGACCTGACACGGCTGCGCGAGATCGGCCATACGTTGCGCGCCGGCAAGGCGAAGGGTTAGCCGATGATCCGCGAGGTGATCGTCACCACCGTCGATGCTTTCGGTAGAACGCATATCGCGCCGTTCGGGCTGATTGCGGCGGGTGAAGAATGGATCATCGCGCCGTTCCGCCCGTCGACGACGCTCACCAATCTGCAAGAGGTCGCCTGCGCGGTCGCCAATTATACCGACGACGTGCGGATCTTTGCCGGATGTCTCAGGGGGCGGCGCGAATGGCCGCTCGTTCCGGTCGGCGAATTTCCAGTGCCGCGGCTCGCCGCCGCGCTCGCCCACGCCGAGCTTGTGGTGGAGCGCATCGAGGATGATCCGCAGCGGCCGCGCTTCTTCTGCCGCGTGCTACGGCAAGAGCAGCATGCACCCTTCCAAGGCCTCAACCGCGCCAAGGCCGCGGTGCTCGAACTGGCCGTGCTCGTCAGCCGGCTCGATCTGCTGCCGCGCGACAAGATCGAACGCGAGATCGATTATCTGAAGATCGCCGTCGATAAGACGGCCGGACCGGAAGAGAAGGAAGCCTGGGGTTGGTTGATGGAGAAGGTCGCGGCGCAGCTCGGCAAGCAGAAGCAGGTGCGCGTCGCCGGAAAGGCGGGTGACTAATGGCCATTCACGTCTTCCAGTAGTAGCGCGACCGCACAGGCCGGCACGCAATCGG
Organism: Methylovirgula sp.; assembly: GCA_050728495.1. Classification (GTDB taxonomy): domain Bacteria; phylum Pseudomonadota; class Alphaproteobacteria; order Rhizobiales; family Beijerinckiaceae; genus Methylovirgula. The sequence goes on along the minus strand of JBOHJJ010000181.1, from coordinate 3,523 downwards.
CGGCTTTCTCGCGGCTCTCTGGCAAAGCCGGAATTGTGCCGTCGAAATCCACATAAGGCCGGCCAAGGCGCTCGGCGAGCCGGCGCGCCACGAAGCGCCCGACGCCGGCACCGATAATCGGCGCTTTGACATTGATATCGCTATGCGAAAGCACCAGACAGGCGCCGTCGATAATCTCCCGCAACTGCGCCTCCGCGAAAAAGCGCGCCAGCTGCGTCAGCGCCCCGGCGCTCACGTCCTTAGCGTCATAGCCGATCTGCCGCGCGAGCCGTGCTTGCGAGGCCACGATCGTTTTCGGCTGCCCGTCAGCGGTTGCCATCTGATCGGCGCCCTCGGGCAATTCGCCGAGGATGCGATAGACGTCGCTGGCGTTGGCGAACCATTCGTTCATAAGCGTAACCCAGCGCCCGGCAAAGGGAACGAGCCGCAGACCCGCCATGAGAAAGCTGCGCACGACGCCGGCGTAGACGAGTTCCCCATAGGCCATGCGCTCGGGATCGCTCGCACCGCGCGCCGCCACCTGGCCGGCGCCGATCGGAATGAGATCCGTGGTCGTCGATCCGATATCGACAAAGAGACCGTCTGCGAAATGCCGCGCGGCGAGTGCCGCGCTCGCATGCCAATTGGCGGATGCGACGGCCGCAGTATGCGACACGATGGCATCGGCGGAGACGAAGCCGCGATCGCCGGCGTAGAAGAGAACGGGTTGCGGGGCGAGTTCGCGGCGCGCAATCTCGGCGACGGCGGCGACGCCGACCTGCCGATCGGCAAACGTGTCGGAAAGCTCGGCCGTCATCGTGACGGCGTTGCGTTCGGCCGAACCGAGCGCCATCTTGGCTTCGGTGAAGGCGCGATCGAGTTCCGAAAGGCCGAGCCATAAAGGCGAAGCGATCTGCACCACATCGACGATGCGGCCGGCCTCCAGCCGCGCCGCCTTCAAATGGGCGCCGCCGATATCCCACCCCATGACGCTGCTCATGCGATTGTGAAACGCCTCCCTGTCCTCAAAATTCTCTAGCATGAGAACATCTTCCGGCGAAACGGAGTACCCGATTGGACGTAATCCCAGTCATCGATCTCAAAGGCGGCGCGGTCGTGCGCGCCGAGAGGGGCGAACGACATCTTTATGCGCCTATCGACACCCCGCTTGCGCCGACGAGCCGACCGGCCGACGTCGTCGCCGGCTTCCTCGCGCTCCATGAATTCCGGACGATTTACATCGCCGATCTCGATGCAATCGAAGGCAAAAGCGATCATTCGGCACTAATTTCCGCCCTAGAGGCTGCCTTTCCCCTAGTTGACTTCTGGGTGGATTGCGGGATCGGCACGGGCGCGGAGGCGATCGCCTGGCTCGCATCGCATCGTGGCGACCTCGTGTTCGGCAGCGAGAGCTTGCGCGACGCCGGCCTTATCACGAGCCTGGCGCGACGGCCGCGCAGCCTCTTGTCGCTCGATTTCCGCGGCGAAGAATTTCAAGGCGCGACGCATCTCGCCGAAGACGCGTTCCTCTGGCCGCCGCGTCTCATCGCCATGACCTTGGCGCGCGTCGGCAGCCATGCCGGCCCCGACTTCGATCGACTGCTGGATATCCGTGCAAAATCCGCGGGCCGCCACGCGATCTACGCTGCCGGGGGCGTGCGCGGTCCGGAAGATCTGCGGCTTTTGGAGGAAGCGGGAATGGCCGGCGTGCTCGTCGCCTCGGCCTTGCACGACGGGCGCCTAGGCGCCCAACAGCTGCGCAAAACCCTATGAACAAAGGGGAGCCGAACGGCTCCCCTTGCGGTCTGCGATCGCGCCCGGCCGGATCAGCTCGGCGAGAAAGGATGTTTCGCGGAATCGCGCTTTGCGACGACTTCCGCTGCCTTCGGTTCGCCGCGGATCGCGCGGGAAAGCGCTTCTTTGGTGGCGCGATAGTTGAAGTCGTGAATCTTCTTGTCGTCGTTGGCTTCCCAGTGGATGAATACGCCGACGCAGATGAAGAGATCGTCGGCCTCGTCCGCAGGAATCACGCCTTCGGCAACGCTGTCGGCGACCGCTTTGGCAACGGCGTGCTGCGCCGGGCCGAACATTTGCACGGCCTGTTTCGCGCCCTTGATCGTAACCTTGTTGAAGAGAACCGTATTCGGTTTAGCGAGCAGATTCGGGGCGACCACCGCGAGAAGCGTGGTAAATCCGTCCTTGTTGTTGGTAAGCGCATTGGCGAAGGCAGATTCGGCCACGCTGCCGCGCGGTCCGATCAGGAGGTCAATATGCGCGACCTCATTGCCATCGCCGACGAGCGATTCGCCGACCCCGAGCTTCGTTATCTTGGCCATAATCTTTCCTCCGGTGAAACACTAATCCGCGCCGAAGTTTTCGGCAGCACAAACGTCTATCTTTGTTGTCAACGCCCATCGTGCGCCGGCACGTGTGCGCCGACGCCTGCTGAATAGGCCGGTTGGCCAGATAGCGGCGGATCCGATCCGCGCGCCTCAATCAAGCATCATTGCGACGCTGGAGCAAGGTCTCGCGCAGCCGATCTGCGAAAAGCGTCGCTACCGTCAGGTCGGCGCTCGTCCCAGGATTGCGCTGGCGCAATTTGAGGCGCTCGTCGAAGGCCAATAAGTCAGCGAGGCAATCAACTTTACGTGTCTGAAAAACCGAAAGCATTTCCGACGCTTCGCGTTGTACCTCGGCCGCCGCGTCAGGCCCGAATTTGCGTGCGATATGGGTATCAGGAAAGGCGGCGAGAAAATGCAAATAGACCGCGACTGCCCGCCATGGTGGCGCAAGGCCACAATGACGCGCCGCCTCCAGGGCCACCGATCCCATCGCAAAAACGTCATGGAAATTCGAGACGTATTGGGATGCTATGAGGTCGCGTTCGGCCGCCTCTGCCATCGCCTCCAAAAGTCCGACCGTCGCCGGCCCATGCACGTCGTAGCGGGGCACTTCGCCGAGGCCGCCGGGATTTGCCAGCCGAATGGCGCGAAAGACCTGCTCCGCGTCGCCGCGATCCAGGTTTCTCAGAATACCGGCGAGCGCCGCTTCCAGATCGGTGCCGTCCCGTTCGGCGGCGGCGGCGAGCGGCGCGCAAAGCAGAAGAATGCCAAGGTTGGTATTCATGCCCACGACGGCACGCGTCGCCTCGACCGCCGTGAGAACGCGCGTCCCCACGCTTGCACCGCTGGCCGACAGCGAGCCCGACGCAGCTTCGGCGCTTTTGAGGAAGTCCTCGGCCGTCATGCCGTGACCGGCCCCGAAAATATGGACGTTGCCGGGTTTGGGCGCTTCGATCTCCTCCCGGCATGCCGCCAAAAATGCCTCGCCAATCTCGGTAGGGCTACTCAAGAAGCCATCTCCGCCAGCGGACCGGGCGCGAGGCCGTAGCGGGCGAAAAAGCTGCGGGCGAGTTCGTCGGCGATCGGGAAATTGGTCACGCTTTGCAGACCCTGCCAACCGGGCATGCTGTTCACCTCGATTACCGTCAGGCGGCCGTCGGCGCCACGCAGCAAATCGACGCCTGCGAAGTCCGCTTCTACGG
>JBOHJJ010000180.1:0-1841 GCA_050728495.1 Methylovirgula sp. | reverse complement strand
GGAAGTTGCCCGATCTGCGGCATGGCGCTGGAGCCTGTCGACGCCGGCACTGAGACGGGTCCCAGTCCCGAACTGATCGAAATGACGCGGCGTTTTTGGATCGGCACGGCGTTGGCGGTGCCGCTCGTCGTTCTCGAAATGGGCGCGCACGTTCTTGGATTGGATCGAGTGATGTCGCCGCGACTTTCCGTATGGCTGCAATTTTTGCTCGCAACTCCCGTGGTGCTTTGGGCGGGGCTTCCCTTTTTCGAGCGCGGCTGGGCTTCAGTCACGCGCCGTTCGCTCAATATGTTCAGTCTGATCTCGCTTGGCGTCGGCGTATCCTATCTCTACAGCCTCGTCGCGACCTTCGCGCCGGGCCTTTTTCCGGCGGCATTCCGGCATGACGGCGTTGTTGCGGTCTATTACGAGGCGGCCGCGGTCATCACGGTGCTTGTGTTGTTTGGGCAGGTGTTGGAACTGCGCGCACGCGAGAAGACAGGCAGCGCCATTCGCGCCTTGTTGAATCTCGCGCCAAAAACGGCGCGCCGGATCCGCGCCGATGGCACTGACGAAGAAGTGGGACTGGAGCAGGTAAAAATCGGCGATCGTCTGCGGATTCGCCCCGGCGACGGCATTCCGGTCGATGGAATGGTGCTCGAAGGCAAAAGCGCGATCGACGAGTCGATGCTGACCGGCGAATCGATGCCGGTCGAGAAGCACGCGGGTGCCAAGCTGATCGGTGGGACCATCAACACCACAGGCGGCCTCGTGATGCGCGCCGAGAAGGTTGGCGCGGATACGATGCTGGCGCGCATCGTCGCGATGGTTTCCCAAGCGCAGCGTAGCCGCGCGCCGATCCAGCGTCTCGCCGATGTCGTCTCCGCCTGGTTCGTGCCGGCCGTCATTCTCGCCGGTGTAGTAACTTTCGTCGCCTGGATGATCTTCGGGCCGCCCCCGGCATTTGCCTACGCACTCGTCGCCGCAGTGTCCGTGCTCATCATCGCATGCCCTTGCGCATTGGGTCTTGCGACGCCGATGTCGATCATGGTGGGGATCGGCAAGGGCGCGAGCGCCGGCATTCTCATCAAAAACGCCGAAGCGCTGCAGCAGTTCGAGAAAATCGACACGCTCGTGGTCGATAAGACGGGAACATTGACCGAAGGCAAGCCGCGCGTCGTCGCCGTGCTGCCGGCCGAAGGTTTCGACGAGAATGCGATTCTGTCGCTCGGTGCCAGCCTCGAGCGTGCCAGCGAGCACCCGCTCGCGGCGGCGGTCGTGGCTTTCGCCCGCCAACGCGGCTTGGCATTGCAGGACGTAAACGGTTTCGCTTCGATTACCGGGAAGGGAGTTAGGGGCGTGATCGGCGGCCGCAGCGTCGCGATCGGCAATGCCCGGCTCTTGAACGACCTTGGAATTGCGACTGACGATCTGGAAAGGAGAGGCGACGAGTTGCGGCGCGACGGCGCGACGGTCATGTTCGTCGCGGTCGACGATCGGTTCGCGGGCATGATTGCCGTCGCCGATCCGATCAAAAAATCGACGCCCGCGGCGCTGGCCCGGTTGCGCGCCGATGGAATGCGCATCGTGATGTTGACGGGTGACAATCGCACGACCGCCGAGGCGGTCGCCGCCAAGCTCGGCATTGGCGAAGTCGAGGCCGAAGTTCTGCCGGAAGCGAAGAATGCGATCGTCCGGCGCCTCAGACAGCAAGGCCGGGCCGTGGCCATGGCCGGCGACGGCGTCAACGATGCCCCGGCGCTCGCCGAGGCCGACGTGGGCGTGGCGATGGGAACGGGAACCGACGTCGCCATGGAAAGCGCCGGCGTAACTCTGCTGAAGGGCGACCTCGCCGGCATCGC
>JBOHJJ010000179.1:0-25258 GCA_050728495.1 Methylovirgula sp. | reverse complement strand
CGATAGCCCGAGCCGGTGCCGATCTCGAGCACCTTCTCGCCCTTCTTCACGTCGATCGCGCTCGTCATGCGCCCGACGACGCGCGGGCCGGAAATCGTCCCCCCGAAGCCGATGTCGAGGACCGCGTCGTCGTAGGCGCGGTCGACATTTTGACGCTTCTATCAACGCGTCCTGTCGGTCTGAATGATAGGATTTCGCGATCGCCTTGCGCCGATGCTGTTTGGATTGATGGGTTCTTGCGGCGTTGATGACCGCCGACGCCGGCGATAGGCGCCTATGCACGGGCGACCCGCCGCAGGAACAGCAATCGTTTGATGTTGTATACGAGGTTCGCCATCCCGATTTTCGTTGTCGCGCGGGCGATGCCGATGGTGCGGATGAACAGGTCCATCCGGTCCTTCTGGGTGGCGAAGACGTGCTCCACCCTGGAGCGGATTTTCGATTTGGCGTTGTTGGCGCGGCGGGTCGCCTCCGGCATGGGCCGCCCTGTCGGCTTCTTGCGATGGACGCGACTGAAGAAGCCGTTCTTTTCCATGAACGCCTCGTTGGCCTTCGAGCGATAGGCCGTGTCGGCCCAAACCCCGCCCGCCGTATTTGTCTTGTCGAGAAGTCCCTCGCGCAGGCGTGCGCCCTCGTAGGCGGCGGCGTCCGTCGCGCTCCAGCGGCGAATGAGGCCGAACTCGCAATCGATCGAGATGTGGTTCTGATATCCGAAGACGGGAATCGCCAGATCAACCGGCGGCAACGAGCCGTCCTCTCGCGGCCTGGCCTTGGTGAACTTCACCGTCCAGCGCGCGTCGCGGTCCTTCTGGCGGAGTTTCGCAGGCTTGTCCTTCCAGTCGTCGGCAATCCGCCCTTCCTTGATCGCCTGCTTTTCCTCGATCGTGTTGCGCTGCCGGGGCGCGGCGATCAGGCTCGCGTCGACGATCTGGCCAGACATGGCGATATAGCCGGATTGGCGCAGGATAGCGTCGAACCGGTCGAACAGGGTCTTGATGGCGCCGGCGTTCGTGAGCTTTTCCCGGAACAGCCAGATCGTGCGGGCGTCGGGCACGCGGTCTTGCAGACCCAATCCAAGGAACCGCATGAACGACAGGCGATCATTGATCAGGAACTCGGTTCGTTCGTCCGACAGATTGTTCGTCGCCTGGATGACCAGGACCTTGAACATCATCACCGGATCGAAGGGCGGCCGCCCACCCATGGCGCCGTCCGAATAGGCCAATCCCGCGTGCAGATCCGCTCGAAACACCTCGAAATCCACCGCACCGGAGAAAGCCAGCAATTGATCCCCAAGATCGCTCAACCGTTTCAGGCGATCATCGACATCAAAAAATCCAGGCTGCGCGCGCATCGAATCATCTCCGATCCAACCCCGACGATGGAATCAAAAATCACGCGAAATGGCGAGGTACTTAGAAGAATCCAACTCCTCTCCTCCTCCAAACTATAGCGCTCCCCACAAGGGAGCGCTTTTTTATGGGGCCGGTGCGCTTGGCGGCGGATCCCGCGCACAAGAAGTGGCGAAGAGACCTCTAGGCCAATTCGCGGCCATCCAATCAGGCGGTTCAGCTTCGGAGAAGATCCGGACGGCGGCAGAACTTTCAGGTAAATTGCGCGTTGGCAAACACTTGAACCGAGCTGCGATGATAGATGTACACAGTCGCTCTCGGGCCTGAATATGCTCGAAGAGCAGCTGCGCGGAGGGAGCGAAGGCGCATGGCATTCGACTTCGTATTTGGATCAGCCGTTCTGGTCGGCTATTCTTCCTATCTCGTCTATGCGTTGGTCCGCGGGCTCATGCGCCACGATCTGAAGGTCCGGCGACTCCACACCCGCCTCTAAATGCGTTCGTATCGCATGGACGACGCGAGCGGCTCCAGAGGTCGGCCTCTCCAGAATCTGTTCTGCGCCCCGCCCGATCGGGAGCGTTATCCGCTTGTGATTGGCTCGCAGTTGCTGACGGCAACATAGGCAAGCGAGGCGTTCGCTCGGCGTCTGGCCGGAGCGCGCGGAAACCGGACGGGCCATAACAAAACGCCGGCCTCACGGCCGGCGTTTCTTTCCTTTGGTTCTAGGCGATTTCAGAACTTCAAGATGATGTCGCCGCCGACCGTGACCTGATCGGACTTCGTGCCGAAGCCACCACCCGCGCCCGGCGTAAAGCCGGTCTGCACCAAATCGTACGGCGTGGTGCCGTTCAGAGCGTCGTCGTAACGCACCTCAGGCCGGAAGATCACACCCTTCAGGTAAGGCAAGCTCGTTGGAATCGGCGGCGTGATATTCAAGCCACCGGTAATCTCGAAATAGGTCGTTCCCCCTTGGGCGATCGCGGTATTTAGATAGCCATGCTCGACGTTCGCGAAGTCGAAATAACCCGGAAAAGCTCCGACGATCGCGCCCGTCTGGTCGCGCAGCACTTCGGCGCGGCCGTTGATCTTCAGCCAGTCGATCGGCGTTTGATACGAAGCATAGCCAACCGCCCCATAGGTTTCGTCCTGGAACCCATCGTCTCGCGTATAGTTGCCCTCGAGGGTCAGGGTCAGTTTGTCGGTCGCTTTCCAGGTCACGACGAGGTCGTTGGCATAGCGCAGCACGCTGTTGCCGCATACACCGCAGCTATAGACCGCGGGCGTCTGACCCGCTCCGTTTGGCTCGATGCCGCCCGCGTAATATGGATCTTCCGGTCCAATGTGGGTCGTCGCCAATACGGTGACCGAGCCGCCGGGCCCCAGATTGTTCAGCCCGATGCCGCCTTCGAACGCCGGCGCAGCGTTGTTGTCGCCGTAAGGGAATCCAATGCTTGTGTTCTCGCCGGTGACAATCGAGCCATAGAGGTCAATGGTCGGATTGACGTGGGCGATCGCCAACAGGCCGGTGTCTTGGAAGGGCTCGGTGTAGTTGAAGATGTAGGAATGCGAATAGAACAGGTTTAAGTCGGATTCGACCACCTCGGCGCCTTCCAACGTCGGCCATTGACCGACCTTGAAGTCGATGCCGCCGGGGAAGACCCAGGGTGTATGCGCTTGGACATAAGCCTCGACGAGCGAGACCTGATAGAGACTGTTGATGCAGTATTCGCATTCACCGAGATAGTGAACGAAGCGCGAATCCGAACCATACATGACCTGGAACGCGAAACCGACGTCATAAGCCGGTTTCGACGAATCGATCGGCCGCTGGATCGTCAGCAGACCCTGATTGAACATGGGCTCGTTCGCCTTGTCGGTGAACAGATGGCCCCAGTTCAAGCCGCTTGACGGATCATCGAAATTTCCCGTGATGCCGGCGTCGATCTCGCCGTTGACGGTAACCGTCGACCACCAGGTCGGCGGCGGCGGAGGCGGCCCTTTGGTGTTCGGCAGGTCAGCGGCGTTCGCGTAGCCGCTTGTCATCATCATTCCAGCGCAGAACGCTAACGCAATGGAAGAACCGCGCAAAAAAGTCATGTTTTGCCCCCGATCAAAGCCTGCGCTTTGTCACTAAAGGAACATATTGCGGCGAAGCATTCAATGAAGGTGCACTGTTTCCACTTGCTTTTCGGGGACACGGTGCTTTCTTGCAACGTTTGGTCGCATATCGCGCCAAGTTGCCTGAGCAAATGGCATTTTTGGCCATTTCTTGGTCTAACTCGGACCCTGCCAAAGCAGTAGCAGGGTCGCGGCGCCCGGACCGGACAGCCGCAGGGCCCGGCGTACCTGCGGCCGCCATGTGGAGCTCCAAGGAGCAGGGAGTTCAGCTCGGTCATCATCGACGCAAATGAGGTGCGAGCGAACCTGCATAAGCCATTGATCGCTTGGCAAATGCTGGAATTCACGGGTCGCGAATCGGGGTGTGCAAGCGACGCCTGCGGCGGCGAGGCTCCAAAATTGCGACGGGCGATGAGCGAACGCTACGAACGACAAATAACAGGAGGAAGCGCATGCGGCTCACCCACTATACCGACTACTCCTTGCGCGTGCTGATCTACCTCGGGCTGCGGCCGGAGCGATTGAGTTCGATTCGCGAAATCGCCGTGGCCTACGGCATCTCCGAGAGCCATCTCATGAAGGTGGCCCACGCGCTCGGCAAGGGCGGCTATGTCGCAACGCTCCGGGGTCGTGGCGGCGGCCTCAAGCTCGCCAAATCCCCGAGCGAGATCGGTGTCGGCGAAGTGGTGCGCCACACCGAAGACGACGTGGCTTTGGCCGATTGCTTTGTGCCGGGTCCCGAGTGCCGAATCGATGGCCCTTGCCGGCTCCAGCACCTGCTGCGCGAAGCACTGCAAGCTTTTTTCGCGGTGCTCGACCAATATACTCTCGCCGATCTTCTCCAAGTCAATCGCACCTTATTGAAGGCGAGCCTCGGCCTTTCGTGAAGGCGTGCATCACGCCAGCTCACGGCGAGGCGTGCAGCGCCGCCACAATGGCGTCGAGCCCGTCGGTGAGCGCGGCAGGGCCCGGCTGGAGAATCAGCGACGATGGGATCGCAACGATTCGCCCGTCGCGGACGGCGGGGATTTGCTCGAAACCCGGCCGTGCGCGAATTTTTTCAGGCACGACCTTTTTCCCGCACCAAGAGGCGAGAATGATGTCGGGGGCGGCGGCGATCACGGCGTCCGGCGCGACGATTCGGTTCTTGGCCGATTTCTCGTTGCGCAGATGCGGGAAGACGTCCTCGCCACCGGCGATCTCGATCAGCTCCGAAACCCAGCCGATGCCGGCGATGAGCGGATCGTCCCATTCCTCGAAATAGACGCGGGGGCGCGGGCTTGCGGGCGTTGCTGCGACTATTTTGTCAATCCGCCGCGCCAGCGAATCGGCGAGCGCGGCACCCTTCTCCGGGGAGCCGACGAGCGCGCCGAGCGTGCGGATCATCGCCAGGATGCCGGCAACGTCGCGCTGGTTGAACACATGCACGGCAACGCCGGCGCCGATGAGTTCGGCGGCGATCGCCCGCTGCAGATCGGAAAAGCAGAGAACGAGATCGGGATCGAGCGCGAGGATTTTGGGAATGTCGGCCGAGACGAACGCGGAGACGCGGGGTTTCTCCTTGCGGACGCGCGGCGGGCGCACCGCGTAGCCGGACACGCCGACGATGCGGCTCTCTTCGCCGAGCAAATAGAGAGTCTCTACCGTTTCTTCGGTGAGGCAGACGATGCGTTGCGGGGGAAAGTGACGCATTTATCTCTCGTCTGCGCGATGCTTCGAGACGCCCGCTTCGCGGGCTCCTCAGCATGAGGATAGCCTTGGATTCAGCCACCTGACCCTAAGGAGCACGCAGAGCGCGCGTCTCGAAGGGTGCGATTGCACGCGCGGTTACGCGCTTTCCTTCGCCCGTATGGCGCGTTTGCGCTCGTTCGGATCGAGCAGCGCCTTGCGCAGCCGGATCGACTTCGGCGTCACTTCGACGAGTTCGTCGTCCTCGATATAGGCGAGTGCTTTTTCGAGCGTCATCTTGATCGGCGGCGTCAGCCGCACCGCTTCGTCCTTGCCGGCGGCGCGGATGTTGGTGAGCTGCTTGCCCTTCAGCACGTTGATCTCGAGATCGTTGTCGCGCGTGTGCGCACCCACGATCATGCCGCGATAGACCTTTTCGCCGGGGTCGATCATCATCGGACCGCGGTCCTCGAGCTTCCACATCGCATAGGCGACCGATTCGCCTTGATCGTTGGACACGAGCACCCCGGTACGCCGTCCGGCGATGTCGCCTTTGTAGGGCGCATAGGCGTGGAACAGCCGGCTCATGATCGCCGTGCCGCGCGTGTCGGTCAGAAGCTCGCCTTGGTAGCCGATGAGACCGCGGGTCGGAGCATGAAAGACGAGCCGCAGCCGGCCGCCGCCCGAAGGCCGCATCTCGATCATCTCCGCCTTGCGCTCCGCCATCTTTTGCACGACGCCGCCCGCGTGTTCCTCGTCGACGTCGATCACCACTTCTTCGATCGGCTCCCTGAGCTCGCCGGTCGCCGCGTCCTTCTCGAACACGACCTTCGGTCGCGACACGCCTAGTTCGAATCCTTCGCGGCGCATGGTCTCGATCAAGATCGCGAGCTGCAATTCGCCGCGGCCCGAAACGATAAACGAATCGGATTCCGTGGCATCCTCGACTTTGATGGCGACATTGCCCAGGGCCTCCTTGTAGAGACGCTCGCGGATAACGCGACTCGTCACCTTGTCGCCTTCGGTGCCGGCGAACGGCGAATCGTTGACGAGGAACGTCATCGACAGCGTCGGCGGGTCGATCGGCTGCGCCTGCAGCGGCTCGTTCACCTCGGGTGCGGCGAGCGTATCGGCGACGTTGAACTTTTCAAGCCCGGCGACGGCGACAATATCTCCCGCTTCCGCCGTTTCGATCGGTGTGCGCTCAATGCCGCGGAAGGCAAGGATTTTCGACACGCGGCCTTGCTCGACGACGGCGCCGTTGCAGTCGAGCACTTTGACGGGTTGGTTCGGGCGAACGCTGCCGGCGAAGACCCGGCCGGTGATGACCCGGCCTAAATAGGGGTTGGCTTCGAGCAGCGTGCCAAGCATGCGAAACCCGCCCTCTTCGATCTTCGGCGCCGGCACGTGGCGCAGGACGAGGTCGAAGAGCGGCCCCATGCCTTGCTTGGGGCCGTCCGGGCTCTCGGCCATCCAACCCTGTTTGGCAGACCCATAGAGGATCGGGAAATCGAGCTGTTCGTCGGTGGCATCGAGCGCCGCGAAGAGATCGAAGACCTCGTTGACGACTTCGGTCATACGCGCGTCGGGCCGATCTACCTTGTTCAACGCGACGATCGGCTTCAAGCCGATCTTCAGCGCCTTGCCGACCACGAATTTGGTCTGCGGCATCGGCCCTTCGGAGGCATCGACGAGGACGATGGCACCATCGACCATGGAGAGAATGCGTTCGACCTCGCCGCCGAAATCGGCGTGGCCGGGCGTATCGACGATGTTGATGCGTGCGTCCTTCCAGGCGACCGAAGTCACCTTGGCCATGATCGTGATGCCGCGCTCCTTTTCGAGATCGTTCGAGTCCATGACGCGTTCGCCGACCCGCTGGTTCTCCCGAAATGCGCCGGACTGCTGAAGCAAGCGATCGACGAGCGTCGTTTTGCCCGTATCGACGTGCGCGATGATTGCAATATTGCGTAAATTCATGAAGGTCCTGATCTGGTCTCTGGGCTTCTTCGGGCTTCTTCGCGAGCACTTCCGGGCGATGCAGGCGAGATCGGCCGCGGCCGGGCTCGCACCGTAACGTCCTTTGATATCAGCGCGTTGAAGGGCGCATGACGCCCGCATTGCACTTCTGCAACGATGATCGCGATCGTGTATCGGTGCCGCACCGGCGCACCGTTGACGGGATATGGTGTTTCTCGTTGCAATTGCAGCACCCCATAGCCGAATCGCGCTGGTTTGGGAACCAGGGCCGGCGCGCGCCGGCGGAATTGACGCGGCGAACGGCCGGGGCAATGCTGCGACGCATGTTCGAGGCGCAGAAAGACCGAGTTTTCACATCGTCCGCCGTGCCGCCACGGCTCAAGACCATGGTTTGGGCGCGCGTCCTGCGCCACGACCCGGACCTCGGCATGACGACGCTGTTCTTCGCCGACGGCGCATTGCGCGTGCCGCGCGTCGATCTACCGGTCGATTCGGCGGTGAAGGTCAGGATCGATGCCCGCGACGTCTCGGTGGCTCTGTCGCGGCCGATGGACGTCTCGATCATCAACCGTCTGCCGGGCGAAATCGCTGAGCTCGAATTTTTGCAGCCGCCGTATGTGCGCGCCACGTTCGATCTCGGCGCGACTCGGCTGCATGCGCTGATCACCCGGGAATCGGTCGAGCGGCTCGCCCTTGTTGCGGGGCTTAAGGCCTGGGCGATGATCAAGGCCGTAGCCATTTCCGATCTCAGCCAAGACCGCGCCCCGCGCCCGCGGCCTTGGCCTTCGGATCGAACGACCAATCGAGAGACCCGGTGAGTTCATTAAGCGAGAGTTTCGCGGCCGCCCCGGCGTGCCGCTCGATCGAACGGTAGAGCGCGACGAGCCGCTCGCCGAACGGCGTAATCTCCGCACCGCCGCCGCGCCGACCGGGGAACGTCGCGATAACGGGGCTTTCGAACGTCCTGTTCAGGGCATCGGAATCGAGCCAGCATTTCCGATAGGAGAGGCCGAGAGCACGGCTCGCGCCGATGATCGAGCGCTGCGCCCGGATGGCCTCGATCAACGCGAGTTCCTGCGGCCCGAACGCGCCGCCGTTCGGAAGCTGGATCTCGACCGCAACATGCGCTTCTTTGCTCATCCCTACATCACGTCCGAATCGGCCGAAGAGCTATATCGACGATTATACGGTTTCCAGCCAATTAAGCGAGTTCGCTCATGGAATTGATGAAGCCCTCGAGGTACTTTTCGTCACCACGGCGCGCAAACCCGTGCGCCTAGAGCCGCTTGATCGCAGTGATTTCGCCGCCGCCGCTCTGCCGGATACGCTTACGAACGGCGCTCAAAGGTTCGCAGGCGACCAGCATGCGGTATGCGTTTGCATGCAGCAGTTCGTGCGCGTCGCGCAGCATCGCCACGTGGCCCTTCCAGAAAACGAGATCGCCACGCCGTAAATCTTCAAGCTTTTCGCGAACCGGCAGCGCCGAACCGAGCGCACGCTCCTGCAAATCCGTGTCGCGCGGCGCCGCAATGCCCGCTGCGGCGAGCGCGATCTGCACGAGGCCGGAACAATCGATTCCGAGACTCGATTTGCCGCCCCAGAGATAAGGCGAATCGAGAAATCCTTCGGCTACCGCAACGAAATCGTTCAGACTTTCGTCAAGTGTCGGCTCAAGATGCGGCGCGAACACGAAGCCGCCCCCGGCAAGTCTTGCAAACGCGGCTTCTTCATCCTCCACGTTTACGCGAGCGCCGAGCGGCAAGGCGGCAAGAACCGGCGCTTTTACATCCGCGGCCGGATAGACGAAGGTCCGGTTGACGCAGACGCGATGCGTGGCCGTGCCCAGCCCTTCGACGAGCGTATCGGCCGAGAGGTAGCCGACGTAACCATCGCCCACGAGCTGCACCCAAGTCCAGCCGTCGCGCTGCTCGTAAAGCATCACCTCTTCGCCGTAGAGTACCTGCGTATCGAGCCTGGCTAGAGCCGACGGTTCGCGGCGAAGATCGGCGATGCCGACGCGCACATGCATGGGGCGGCCGGTGACGTAGCGCGCCGCCTCGAGCTTGCCGCGCAAATGCGCGGCGGCGAGATCGGGACGCGCCGGCGTCAGGCGGGGATCGCGGTTCATGTGCCGACCTCGGCGGCTTGCCGATTGCGCCGCGTCGCGCCCGCGTAGCGGCATTCGATGAGATCGAAGAGCATCCGCGCCACCTGAATCTCGCCGCCTTCACGCCGCGCCGATTTTTCCGCCGGCGTCCAGGCGTAGATATCGAAATGCGCCCAGGCCCTGGCCCGTTCGACGAAGCGGTGCAGAAACAGCGCGGCGGTGATCGAACCGGCGAACGGACCCGAGGAGACGTTGGAGAGATCCGCCACTTTGCCGTCGAGGAGCTTGTCGTAAGGATTCCAGAGCGGCATACGCCAGACCGGATCGAAGACGCGTTCGGCATGCATGGCGATTTCGTGCGCCAACGTCTCGTCCGTCGTATAGAACGGCGGCAGGTCGGGGCCGAGCGCGCCGCGCGCCGCGCCGGTCAATGTCGCGAAGTCGACGAGAAGGTCGGGCGTCTCTTCGTCGCCAAGCGCCAAAGCGTCGGCGAGGATCAGCCGACCTTCCGCGTCGGTATTGCCGATCTCCGCGCTGATGCCCTTGCGGCTTGGGTAGACGTCGCCGGGCCGCATGGCGGCGCTCGAGATCGCGTTTTCGACGATGGGCAGGAGCACTCGGAGGCGGACCGGCAGGGTCGCGCTCATGATCATGTGGGCGAGCGCCAAGGCGGTCGCAGCGCCCCCCATGTCCTTCTTCATAAGCTGCATGGCGCTCTCGGGCTTGATGTCGAGGCCGCCGGTGTCGAACGAGACCCCCTTGCCGACGAGCGTTAGTTTCGGGGCGCCGGGATCGCCCCAAAAAATGTCGACCAGCCGCGGCGCTTGTTCCGAGGCGCGCCCCACCACATGGATCAATGGAAAATTGGCGCTCAGCAGCGCGTCGCCCGTAAGGACCGAAACGTTCGCTTGAAATTGCGCCGCGACCGCGACGGCCGCCGCTTCGAGCCCGTCGGGACCAAGATCATTGGCAGGCGTGTTGATGAGGTCGCGTCCGAGCGCCACGGCGGCGGCAATTCGCGCAATATTGGCGACATCGACCCCGTGCGGCGGGCATAGCTGCGGCAACTCGCGCTTGTCTTTTTTGTAGCGGTCGAACCGATATGAGGCGAGCTGCCAAGCAAGCGTCGCCAAGGCCGCATCGTGCGGCGCGTTAGCGAAACGATAGACGCCGTGCGGAACGGCGCCGACAAGCCGACCGGGCAGAAAAGGATCGCGGCTCTGCGCCGTCTTCGGTTCGAGCCCGCACAGCACGCCCCCGAGTTCGCCCTTGGCGGAAGGCATGATCAAAATGCGCCCAGGCGTCGGCTCGTAGCCGCAGGCGTCTGCATACGCCGCCGCGGCCGCGGGCAAGCCGGATTTCACCTTCGGCCAAGACTCGGCGGTGGCGAAGAAGACAGGTACGGCGTCGGCGGGCGGCGAACCAAGGTGCAACGACATCGCAAACTCCGCAGCAGGGGGCGGGGGAGCTGTTTTGGGCTTTTAGCAGATCCCGCTCTTAACCGTTTCTTAGGGTTAATTTTTTATTGCTGACAAGCGGCAAAACGGAAAGGGCGATCGATGCGCGTCATCATATCCCGGAAAGCGCGGCTGGCGTTCGCCGGCCTTCTCGCGGCGCTCCTTCTTGCCGGATGCCAGGGAATTGGAATGGGCGATCTCACCGGCTCGGTCGCCTCAAATGCGCCCCTGCCCAGCTCCGAGCCCCAATTGGAACGCTACACCCGAGATCTCGGGCATAGCTACCAAGCGGATCCAGACAACAAGCAAATCGCCATGGCCTATGCGCGCGCCCTGCGGGCGCTGACGCGTTACGCGCAGGCGGTCGCGGTAACGCAGAAACTCGCCGTCAGATATCCGAAGGACATGGACGTGCTCGGGGCCTACGGCAAGGCTTTGGTCGATGCCGGCCGGCTGCGCGAAGCCGCAGCCGTTTTGCCCGAGGCGCACACGCCCGAGCAGCCGAATTGGTCGATCCTCTCGGCGCAAGGCGTCGTCGCCGATAAACTTGGCGATCACAATAAGGCGCAGGCCTATTATTCGGCGGCCCTGAAGATTGTACCTAATCAGCCGGAGGTTCTCTCCAACCTCGGACTTTCCTACGCGCTCTCGAAGCAATTGCCCCTGGCCGAATCGACGCTGCAGAAGGCGGCGGCGCAGCCCGGCGCCGATATGCGGGTGCGGCAAAATCTTGCCCTTGTTCTGGCGCTCGAAGGCAAGTTCGAGGCGGCGCAGAACGTCGCTCAACAGGACCTCTCGCCCGTGGATGCCGCCGAGAATGTCGCCTCAATCCGCGAAATGATCGCGCAGGCCGATCCTTGGGACCGGATTCGCCAGCTCGACAAGAAGACCGCCGCCAAAAAGGAAAGACAGCGACTCGACGCCGAGCGGCGCGTTGTGCAGCCGACGCAGCTCGGCGCGGCCGATCCGGAATAACAAGTTCGCGAAGCAAAGGGCGCTCGCCCTTAGTGACCGCTCGTTACCTGCGAGACCTGTACGATGGCCGGCGTGATGATGACTGCAAAAAGCACCGGCAGAAAGAACAAAATCATCGGCACGGTCAGCTTGGGCGGCAATGCCGCGGCCTTTTTCTCCGCCTCGTTCATACGCCGCGTCCGACTCTCCTGCGAAACTACGCGCAGCGCTTGGCTGAGCGGCGTGCCATAGCGTTCCGCCTGGTTGAGCACCGTGACGATCTGCCTTAGCGAGTCGACCCCGGTTCGCGCCGCGAGGTTTTCGTAGGCGGTCCGCCGGTCGGGCAGGAAAGACAATTCCGCGGTGGTGAGCGTGAACTCCTCGGCGAGCTCGATCGATTGCGCGCCAATCTCCTGCGCGACTTTGCGGAAGGCAGGTTCGATCGACATCCCCGACTCGACACAGATTAGCAGAAGATCCAAGGCGTCGGGCATGGCCCGCGTCACCGACTTTTGCCGTTTGCCGATTTGATTGCGCAGGTAAAGTTCCGGGGCCTTGATGCCGAGATAGGCGGCCGCCATCGCCACCGCAAATTTGACGGTCATCGACCACTCGAAACGAGTCAAAAAGAACAGATAGATTAGCGTCAAAAGGAACAATGCAATCGGCATCACGAGCCGGAAGAACAGAAATCCGACTTCGGCCTGCTGCCCGCGAAAGCCGGCCATCGTCATCTGTTTCTTCCCTTCCTCGGTGCCCAGCCATTTCGATAGGTTGAACCTTTCGACGACCTCTTTCATGTAGGCCTTCGGCTCTTGGCGCAAACTGACTTTCTTTTGGTAGAGCCGCTCCCGTTCGCGGGCGCGAATACGCTCGCGTTCGTTTGCCACGCGTTTCATGCGGCGCGCCAGCGCGTCCGTCTGCAGCAGAGGCATGGCGAGCGTGAGGATCGTAGCCGCCGTCGCGATCGCCACGAGGATGCTCAATATCGCCTGTCGGTTCCAGAGGCTTGAGAAGAGATCGATCATAACGCCGCCTATCTTTGTTCCGCCCGTTTCGCCAAAGGGTCTCTAGAAGTCGAAACTCACCATCTTCTTCATGACGAATACGCCGATACCCATCCACAGCACGCTGCCGGTCATGATGAGTTGTCCGGTATGCGTCGTCCACAAGAGTTCCATGTATTTTGGGCTTGTCAGATAGACCAATCCGCCGACCACGAAAGGCAGCGAGCCAATGATATAGGCGGAAGCGCGCGCCTCCGATGACAAGGCTTTGATCTTGCCCTCCATCTTCTTGCGTTCGCGGAGCACCGTAGAAAGATTGGCGAGCGCTTCGGAAAGGCTGCCGCCGGCCTTCTGCTGGATGCTGATGACGATGGAGAAGAAGCTTGTTTCCGAAACCGGCACGCGGGTCACCAGGCGGTCGACGGCTTCGGCGACAGACAATCCTACCGCCTGTGCCTCGACGATGAGGCGGAATTCGGAGCGCACCGGCTCGGCCACTTCCGCGGCGATGATGTGCAGGCAATCGCCGAGCGGCAATCCGGCCTTGACACCACGTACGATAATATCGATCGCGTCGGGAAATAGCGTGGCGAATTTTTTCAAGCGCCGCTTGGCCAGGTATTTGAGCACCCAGATCGGCAACCCGGCGCCGCCGACCAAAATCGCCGCCAATGCCGCGTAAGGATTACCGTCGAGGAAGAACGTCAACGTTCCGAGAACGAGCCCGGCGACCGCAGCAAAGATCAGAAATTGCGGTGTCGACCAGCTCAAGCCGGCCCGGGTGAGCATATCGCCGATATTGGCGCGCTTGCGTGTGCTGCGCGCCTCGATTTCCTTCACACTATCGGCGATTTGTTTGCGGCGTGCGGTGGCCTCGGCCAGCCGATCCGAGTTCTTCCTCATCGGGCCCGATGTGAAGGCTGCTTGCCGCTTCTCCGCGTTCCGCTCGCCGCTCAGGAAAGGATAGACGAAAACGAAGCCGAGGCCGCCGACGGAGAAGGCCGCCAATGCCGCCAGCGCCAAGATACGAAAATCCATGGGTCACTCCCTGCATAACGCGGCCGCAAAGCGAATCATGCCTCGGCTTTCAGCTCAGCGGCGTCGAGGGCGCGGGCCAGCCGTTCGTCCTCGCCGAAATAACGCGCCCGCTCCCAGAAGCGCGGCTTGCCTACGCCGGTCGAGCGATGTCTGCCTCTGATGCGGCCCGAGGCATCCTCGCCGACGATGTCATAAACCATGAGGTCCTGCGTAGTGATGACGTCGCCTTCAATGCCCACGGTTTCGGTGATCTGCGTAATGCGGCGCGACCCATCGCGCAGACGCGCCGTCTGGACGATGACGTCGATCGAGGAGGCCAGCATCTCGCGGATTGTCTTGATCGGCAGCTGGAACCCCCCCATCGTAATCATCGACTCGAGGCGGCTTAGGGCCTCGCGCGGCGAGTTGGCATGCACAGTGCCCATGGACCCGTCGTGGCCGGTGTTCATCGCCTGCAGCAGATCGAAGGCTTCAGGGCCGCGGACCTCGCCGACGATGATCCGCTCGGGACGCATACGCAGGCAGTTGCGCACCAAATCGCGCATGGTCACGGCGCCGGTACCTTCGAGATTGGGAGGGCGCGTTTCGAGACGGACGACATGCGGCTGCTGCAACTGCAGTTCCGCCGCGTCCTCGCAGGTAATGACGCGTTCGTCCGTGTCGATGAATTGCGTGAGGCAATTGAGTAGCGTCGTCTTGCCGGAGCCGGTGCCGCCCGAAATCAGGACGTTGCAGCGGACGCGCCCGACGATCTTCAGAATCTCGCCGCCTTCCGGGGAGATGCAACCTAGCTTGATGAATTGGTCGAGAGTGAGCTTGTCCTTGCGGAATTTGCGGATCGTGAGTACCGGCCCGTCGATAGCGAGCGGCGGGGCGATAACGTTGATACGCGAACCGTCGCCAAGGCGCGCATCGCAGATCGGCGAGGCTTCATCGACCCGGCGGCCGACCTGACTCACCATGCGCTGGCAGATGTTCATCAACTGCGCATTGTCGCGGAAGCGGATGTTGGTCAACTGCAGCTTGCCGTTCACCTCGATGTAGGTCTGCATCGCGCCGTTGACCATGACGTCGGCGATCTCGTCGCGCGCCAGCAGGGGTTCGAGCGGGCCATATCCAAGTACGTCGTTGCAGATGTCTTCGAGCAGATCCTCCTGCTCGGAAATCGACATGACGATGTTCTTGATCGCCACGATCTCGTTGACAATGTCGCGGATCTCTTCACGTGCGCTCTCGGCGTCGAGGCGCGCCAGTTGCGAGAGATCGATGGCCTCGATCAGAGCGCCGAAGATCATGCTCTTGGTGACGTAATATTCGTCGGAGCGGGGCGCTTCGGGCGGCTGTGGAGCCGCCGGCTCGATGATGGTTGGCACGCTTTTGCGGCTATCCGAGACGCCGCGCAGGGCCGGGACCGCGACCGGTGTCGGCCGCGGCGGCACAGTTTCGGCGGTACTCGAGCGCTTACCGAACATCGCCTCTCCTTTTTCGGCCGCCCTGGGGCGCGCGGTCCTGCCGTCGCGTGATCTTGCGGCGGGAACTCGGACAGCCGGGCGGGTCCGGCACGGACCATACACTTGGGCCGGTCCGACCCGCTCGGGATTAAGAAATCGCGAAAGAATTTAAAAAGACCTACTAAGATCCGAAGCCTCGCGCAATTCTTCGGGTCGGCTAAGACGCCTTGCTCAGGCCGAGCAGCCTCAAGGGATCGAGCAGGTTCTTTTTGGTCTTCCGGATTTCGAAACGCCCCGTCACAATCTTTGCGAGTTCCGAGATCGTCTCGTTGGCTTTGCAGGCCGGCTCGACCTCGGCGACCATCTGGCCGTTATTCGAGGCGGTTCCGAAAAGCTTCGGGTCGAAATTGATCACCCCAGACAGTTCGAGATCGACCGCCTTGACGAAATCGCCGATCGCGATTTCCGGCCGTTTCGGGACGCCGACAAGATTGAACAGCAACCTTGGCTTGGCGTCGTTCGGCCGCGCCGTGCGCAGCGTGTCGATAAGGCTCTTGGCATTGCGTAAATTGGCGAGATCGGGGGCCGCGACGATGACGATTTCGTCGGCGCTGATCAGCGCGCGACGCGTCCACGCCGTCCACATGTGCGGCACGTCGAGAATGACGCAGGGAGTCGAAGTCCGCAGGATGTCGATGATCGCATCGAATGCCGTTTCGGAAAAATCATAGACGCGGTCGAGCGTCGCCGGCGCGGCGAGGATGCTCAATTTGTCGCTGCAGCGCGAAAGCAGCCGATCGACGAGATTGGAATCGACGCGATCGGGCGCGAACACCGCCTCAGCGATGCCCTGCGGCGGATCCTGGTTGAAATCCAATCCCGCCGTCCCGAAGCCCAGGTCGAGATCGACCAGCACCGTCTGAATGTCGAGATCGCGCGGGATCGCCCAGGCCACGTTGTGGGCGAGCGTCGAGGCACCGATGCCGCCTTTGGCCCCGGCGAAAGCGATAATCTTGCCGACCGGTTGAGCGCCGTCGCTCGAGTAGAGATGCGACATCGTCCGGACGAAATCGATCACCGTGAAGGGCGCGACGAGGTATTCGCTGACCCCGCGCGCCATCAATTCGCGGTAAAGCACGATGTCGTTCGTGCGCCCGGCCACCACCACTTTAGTACCGGCATCGCAGCAGTCGGCGAGCCCGCGAAGATATTCGAAGAGTTCCTCGCGGCTTGCCACCGACTCCAAGAAGATCACGTTCGGCGTCGGTGAGGACCGATAGGCTTCGATCGCCGCGGGTGCGCCGCCCATGTTGATCTTGACGTGCGCCTTTTCCATCCGCCGATCGGAAATCGCCTGCTCGATGACGTGTGCGACCTCGGATGTTTCGCAAAACGCCTGCATCGAGATGCGCGGGATCGGGGCAATCTGTTCAGGTATCTCCAAGGTGCCGCTCATCATTGAGTTCCGACCGTGCTGATCGCGCTATTCTTGACCTTCCAAGTCGTGCCTGGATCGGTGCCTTTGCGTATCTCCGAAATGGCGCGGCTGCGCATCTGGGTGTCGGTCGGATCCTCGGCGCGCGGTCCGACGAGGTCGCGCGGATCGGCCACTTGTTCGGCGAACATGCTCTGATAGGAGCAGCCGTAATTCCAATATTGCGTGTTTTCCCAACCGTGCGTGCTGCTGCCGGAGGCGAGATCGCTCGGCCACTGCCCGCAGGGATCGGCGACCTTTGCCTTGAGCCCGACGAAGCTCAGCCGGACAGGCGAGGCTAGATCGCGATTGATCACCGGATAGGTGCTAACCTCGAGAGGAGCCACGGCGCCGCCCACCGCCAGTTCGCGGCGGATCTCCGCAACCGCCGCGGGCGGCAGTGCGCCGTGGCCGAGAGCCGGGATGAAGACTCTGATGGGCCCGGAGCCGGTATCGCGGTAGAGCGTCCCGAATTCCGCGACTTGCGCGGCGCTGCGCGCATCGAGGCCACGGATTTCCGGCGACGGAAAAATATCGAGCCGGCGTTCTTGCTCGGCGAGAACGATCGGATGGCGGGCGCGGTAATCGTTCATGGTCATGGAGGACGTGGACGTCCGATCGACGTTCGCGCAACCGCAGAGCGCCACTGCGACGCCGCACGGCAGGAGAAAGTTTCGCAATCGATTCAATTCTGGCGAGGTCGGCATGGCGGTCTCACTTTTCTAAAGATCGTGCGCCGGGTTGCGCGGTTCGGCCTCAGTCGAGGATGAAGCCGAACCGTCCTTTGAAGGATTTGACCGCTTCGGGGTTGTTGGGAGAGGCGTAGAGGCGATTGATGCGGCCGAGCAGCCAGGCTTGCGGATCGCTCGAATCGGCAAACCCGTCGTCGGGTCTCGGAAGGGCGCTGGCGCTCGTCGCCCTGACGAGGTAGGGCGTCACGACAATGAGCAATTCGGTTTCTTCCTTCTGGTAATCGCGTGAGCGGAACAGAGTGCCGAGGATCGGCAGGTCCATCAGTCCGGGAAATCCGTTGATGACCTGCTCGGTCGTCGTCTCCAGAAGGCCGGCCGAAGCAATCGAGCCGCCCGACGGAAGTTCGACCGTCGTCTCGTTCTTGCGGGTGCGCAGGCCAGGTACGATCACGCCTTGGATGCTGACCGAGGTCTGATAGTCAAGCTCGGTAACCTCGGTTGCGAGATGCAGCAGAATGCGGCCTTCCGACAGCACGATCGGCTCGAAGTTCAGGGTGATTCCGTAGGGCTGGTAGGTTGCTCCACCGGGGCTGCAGTTGGTGACCGTGCCGTTGGTCGCGCAAACCGGGGCGCTGGGGATCGGCACTTCGCCGCCGACCGTAAATTTCGCGCTCTCTCCGGAAACCGCCGTGACCGTCGGTTCGGCGAGCGTGTGAGCGACGCCATAGCGCTCGAACGCCTGCAGCGTCGCGTTCACCGTATTGCTCGGATTGCTGAGGGTGATTCCGGACGTTTGGCCGTTCGGGGATTCGGCAATGTTCCCGTTGATTCCGAAAGGATTATATTGCGTGAACGGGCCCCACGTGCTCGACGTCAGCCCCAGCTGCTTGGCGACATCGCGGCGGATCTCGGCGACACTCACTTTGAGCATGACCTGGTCGCGGCCGCGGATGATCAGCGAATTGACGACAAGGTCCTGCGCACTGGTGCCGCCGGTAGAGAGATCCTTGACGAAACCTTGGGCAATGTCGGCGGCGCGCTGCGCCTCTTCCGGCGAGTCGACCTCGCCGCTTAAGATAATGGTGTTGTTGACGGTCTGGGTGTGGATATCGGAGTTGGGCAGGGCAGCCTTGAGGATCTGATTGAGTTCGCCGACGTCACGGCCGATGCTGACTTCGAGGACGGCGATCTGCCGGCCCTGCGCGTCGAGCGCGAAGACGGTTGTCTGGCCGTTCGCAATGCCGATGATGTAGAGCTTGCGCGCCGAACGCACGACGGCGTTGGCGACTTTCGGATTGCCGACAAAAATTTCCGCCGCGTCCTGCGGCAGATCGACGATGACCGATTTGCCGACGCCCATCGAAATGTCCCGGGTGATCGCCGGATTGTTGCCGGCTTCGATCTGCGGCGGCGATTGAGCGAAGATCCGTTGCGAGGGTGCCGCGACGAGCAGACTCGCCGCCAGCCCGCAGATGAGCCTCGAGAGACGGCTTTTCATGCGAAGATTTCCTTGAGCGGGCTCATTCACGGGGCGACATCCGGATTCAATAGGCTTGAGTCTGGACCGGAACGCTGAAGGGCACGATCGCCGGAACGCCGAAGCGCACGATCGTCATGTTGGTATCGTCGGGCGGCTTTGAGAGCGCAGTGTCGGCACTTTCCGTCGTACTCGCGTCGGCGATGCTGCGCAGGCTGAGGTACAATTGTCCAACCCGCTGTGCCAGCACGATTTTTTCGACTTGAGGGGGAGTGAGCTCCAGGGTCGCGTTGGATCCGACGGCCCGCTTGTCGCCCTGTCGCTCATTGTTCGAGCCGATTGCGAGAACCTTGACGTTGCGCAGGAGTGTCGCGCTTGCGACGCCGCCGCTGGCCTTGCTGGCAAACAGATCGCTCGGATCTTTGAAAGTGTGGATGACGTCGACACGGTCACCAGGCCGAATGAAACCGCCCGCCGTTGTCGCACCTTGCTGGTCGATGTTGATCGCAACCGCGCGCATTCCCGGCGGCAGCGTTGCCGCCATGGAGCAGCCTTGACCCGGCGGGCTCGGAATCAGAATGTTCGCCGTCAGCGGCTCGCCGGGACCAATTTTGTCGCGGATGCAGAAGCCCTTGAAATGGGCAATCGCATTGGGCATGGCGGCTTCGCGGATGACGCCCGGCGGTACCGCATTTTTGGGCCAGGGTTGCCAGCGCAGATCGCCTTCCTGGACTTCGCCTGTGATTTGCTTCGCGGCGACGAGAACCTTGTCCATCGGTATGCCGACCCGGACGATCGCCGCCTGCCGCATCGGTCGCTGCGACTTCGATCCAGCGACCAGCACGGCCGCCCCGAGCCCGGCTACAATGGCGGCGGCGAGGATCACGATGCGAGCTGGTTTCATGCGGAATCCGTTCGGCGCGCTTCACGTTTGAGGGCGCTTCGATACGAACATGCAAACGTCAAATTAAGGTTAACCGAATATATCCAATTCGAGCCGGACGGCGTTCGCGGGGCTGCGTGGGCGCGCCTTAAGAGCCTGCGGCGCAAAGCCATATCCGCGTTTCCGGGTAAAGAATGAGCCCGGCGAGCGCCAGCGCGATGCCGTAAGGTACGCCGCTGTGGCGATCATGCAGCCTGGCGATCCATTGCTGGCGCGCCAGGAAGCTCGGCAGCGGCCAACGCCGCATCGCCAGTATGAGCAAGGTGAGGCCGCCGCCGAGCAGTGCGGCAATAAGCCCATAGTCGGCGAGATGGTCGAACCCGAACCACAGTGCGGTGGCGGAGGCGAGCTTGGCGTCGCCGCCGCCGATCCATCCGCGGCTGAAGAAAAAGAAAGTCAAGAGAAGCACGCAGAGGCCGCAGGCGGCGTGCAGTCCGATTTCCTTGGCCGGGATGCCGAGCGCAAGCGCCAGAGCAAAGAAGGCAACGACGAGGGCGATCGACACGCGGTTCGAGATCGACATCGTGAACAGGTCTGAGAAAGCGGCGAAGACCATAAGCGCCGGAAACAGAAGTGTCGCGACAATGAGCATGGGAAGCCCCGAATAGGCAGCGATTGAGGAGGCTAACCGCGACCCATTTACCAAGCCTTAATTGTATCGGCTGAGCACGGCAGCCGCCTTTCGGCCCGGCTTAATCAATCGAAACTAGGCTGCCCCTATGGCCGATACCTGTCTCCCCACCAAGCCGTCCTTCGATCTTGAGAGCGCTGTGCTGCGATTCGTGCAGGATTGGCGGTGCGTGGGCTTGATCGTCCTGGCGGCGGTTCTGCAGCAAGCGCTAGGGCATCTGAACGGCGACGATTCCTGGTTTCTGACGTTCGCGGAGAAATATCGCGACGGTTTCGTTCCGTATGTCGATATCTCGGATCCCAACCCCCCGGCGGCGTTTCTCGCCTACCTGCCGGCCGTGTTTCTCGGCCGTGTTTTCGCAGCGCCGCCGGAGCTCTTTGTCGTAATTCTCACCTTTCTTGGTGCGGGCCTTTCTAGTTTGCTGGCCGGAATCATCCTGCGCCGCGCCGGTCTGCTGCCGCGCAGCGCGACCTTCGGCGCGCTGGCGATCGCCGCCTATGTGCTGCTGTTCGTTCCGGCGTTCTGCTTCGCCGAGCGCGAACACCTCGCGCTGCTTGCGTTTCTGCCGATGGTGGCGGTCGCGGCAGGGCGCGCGTCGGGCGGGCGGGTTGCATGGCGCGATGCCGTCTTGGCCGGAATTGGCTGTGGCCTCGCCTGTGCGTTCAAGCCTTACTATCTGCTGCCGGCGGCTTCTATCTTTCTCTGCGCGGCGGGGCTGCGGCGAAAGCCGAGGCTGTTGCTTGCGCCGGAAATTTTCGCCGCCGGCGCCGTACTTCTCGCCTACGGCATCGCCATTTTCGCGTTCTTCCCCGCCTATTTGAGCAGGGCACTGCCGCTCGCCCTCGACGTCTATGCGCCGCTCAAGGACAGCCTCGTGCATATCTTCGCCTCGCCACTGTTTCTGGCCAATTTTGTCGTGCTCGCCGCGCTTTTGTTCGCGGCGCGATCTTACAAAATCCAACCCCGCACGCTGGTCCTGGTGGCGGCCTCGGCGGGCTTTCTTGCAACATTTGTGATTCAAGGCAAAGGCTGGATGAATCATGCCTATCCGGGCACGGCGTTGGCGCTTCTGGCGGCGGCATCCTTCCTATCCGAGGGCGCCGACGCGGGCCGGTCGCGGCGGGTTTTCGCACTCTTCGTCTTCATCCCGGCGCTCTGTGTCGCCCCGTTTCTCTTTGGAACGACGAAAGATTTTGGCAATGGCGAGGAATATCCCGGCCTCACCGCGGCGGTGCAGCGCATCGCGCCGGCGCACCCCAGCATGGCCGCGCTTGCCGAGCAATTGGACATTGGTCATCCTTTGGTGCGCCGGCTGGGCGGCACATGGGTCGGGCGTCAGAATTGTCTCTGGGTGAGCTGGGGCGTTCGCTATCTATTGCGCCATAGGCCGGAGTCGGCATCGCAACGCGCGTGGCTCCTCGGCGCTATGCGCGACGACGAAGCGACGTTCGCCGCCGACGTCGATCGCGGCAAGCCCGACATTCTGCTCGTCGAAAACAAAGACGTGGAAACCTGGGCGCGCCGCCAAGCGGCATTTGCCCCGATATTCCGGGATTACCGCCAGGTCGAAGAAGCAAGCGGAGTCGAAGTCTGGCGGCGCGAGCGGCCTGATGGCGATCGATAACACCGCGCTGCGTGATCGGTGGCCCTACTACGTCGCGGCCCGCGGAACGCCTGCGCATTCCGGTGGGCCGAGGCAAAGCTCTACAAGCTCCTTAGGGAGCGAATATCAGCTCAGGTTCGCGGAGATCGCGTTGAACTTGGCCGAAAGCCTTGTGCCAAGCGTGGTGACGGCGCTGATAATCACCACTGCAATTAATCCGGCGATCAGACCATACTCGATGGCCGTGACGCCCGACTGATCCGCGGCAAAACGCGCGAATAGCTTTTTCATGGGTGCACTCCTCGTTCCCAACTCTCCACAATTCCAGTCCAAGTCTTCTGTCCGCTGGAACACGAGGAAGGTATGATTTACTCGTTGCAATCGCGTTAATTGAATTGCGGACTCGCTGACCCGATTATTGTTGGTCGGCGAAAGCTTTGAACGAGGTTTCCATTTTCGGAATGCGTTACTCGCAAGGTACCGACGGAGGGTCGTGTGTTGTTTACTAAGCGCATGATCCAAAGGGAGTTCGCCGCCCGCTCGGGCCATCGCCCGGGCGCGGCGAGAATTCCGAAACTACGGCGCTTGCGCGGCGTTTCTTACGAAGATGTAGAAGAGGCCGCGCCTTCGAAACATATTGCCTTCAGCAATAATTCACCATTCGGCAGTCTAATGACGGAAGTTGTTGTGTTGTTGCGAAGGTAAGCCATGCGTTTCCTCTGCCCCGTCGTGCGGTTGCTTGCGTCTGTTGCTAAGACCGGAGTCGCCGTCTTTCTTTTGCTCACGCCGGCGCTCGCGGAAGATACGCTCGTTGTCACCGTCAATCAGGCGCGCGTCGTAAAGGTCCCTCGCGCCGCGCGCACCTTGGTGATCGGAAATCCGACGATTGCCGATGTCACCTTGCTGAAGCAGGGCGGCACGATGGTCGTCACCGGCAAAGGCTTTGGCGAAACCAATCTCATCGCCCTCGATACCAACGGCAACAAGGTGGCCGAGTCCATGGTGCAAGTCGTCGACGGTGAAAACGGGGGTAACCCGCTCGTCGTCCAGCGCGGCATGGACCGGCAGTCCTATATCTGCGCACCGCGCTGCCAGCCGACGGCGCGCCTAGGCGACGATCCCAGCTTCTACTCTGCTGTGTCTGGCCAAGCCAAGCTGTACGTCACGCAAGCAAAGTCGGAAGCAAGCGGGCATTAGATCATCTGATTGTACGCGCCGACCTCCGGGTCGTCGCGCAGCACGGCATCGACGGCCGCGAACATTTCGCGCATGCGCGCTTCCGAAACCGGGCTCTCGACGACGACGACGAGTTCCGGCTTATTCGATGAGGCGCGCACCAGGCCCCAGGTTCCGTCCGCGGTTGTGACGCGCACGCCGTTCACGGTGACAAGGTCGCGGATGGCTTGGCCGGTCAGCTTCTCGCCTTTTTCTTGCATCGCTTTGAACCTGGAGAGGACCTTTTCGACGACCTGATACTTGCGCTCGTCGGGGCAATGGGGCGCCATTGTCGGCGAGCCCCAGGTCTTCGGTAAGGCGGCGTAAAGCTCGGCCATCGATTTATCGGGATTGCGGTCGAGCATCTCGACGACGTGGATGCCGGTCAAAAGTCCGTCGTCATAGCCGCGCCCGAGCGGCGTATTGAAGAAGAAGTGCCCGGATTTCTCGAAGCCGGCGAGCGCGTTCAAATCGGTCACGCGACGCTTGATGTAGGAATGGCCGGTCTTCCAATAATCGGCCTTAACCCCGTTCTGCAACAGCACGGGATCAGTGCGAAAAAGCCCGGTCGATTTGACGTCCACCACGAAAGTTGCGCCGGGATGGAGTTGCGAGAGATCACGCGCCAGCATGACGCCGATCTTGTCGGCGAAGATCTCTTCGCCGCGATTGTCGACGACGCCGCAGCGATCGCCGTCGCCGTCGAAGCCAAGGCCGACGTCGGCGCCTGTTTCGCGCACTTTCGCCGCCATCGCGTGCAGCATCTTCATGTCTTCCGGATTGGGATTGTAATGTGGGAAGGTGAAGTCGAGCTCGGTGTCGAGCGGCACGACCTCGCAGCCCAATCTCGCCAGCACCTGCGGCGCGAAGGCGGCCGCCGTGCCGTTGCCGCAGGCGCAGACTACTTTGAGTTTGCGGCCGATCTTCTTGCGGTCGGTGAGGTCGTCGATGTAACGGGTTGCGAAATCGGGCACAAACCGATAGCCGCCGCCGTCGGCGTAGCGATAAGCGCCCGAGAGCACGATCTCCTTCAGCCGGTTCATCTCGTCCGGCCCGAAAGTGACGGGGCGCTGCGTGCCCATCTTGACGCCGGTCCAACCGTTGTCGTTATGCGAGGCGGTCACCATGGCGACGGCCGGAACATCGAGCGCGAACTGGGCAAAATAGGCCATCGGTGACAAGGCGAGCCCGATGTCGTGCACTTTGATGCCTGCCGCGATGAGTCCCGTGGTCAAGGCGGCCTTGATCGATGCCGAATAGCTGCGGAAGTCATGTCCCGTGACGAGCTCGGGCCTGACGCCGAACTCGTGGATCAGCGTACCGAGGCCGAGCCCCAGCGCCGTCACCCCCATGAGGTTGATTTCTTTTTCGAAGAGCCAGCGCGCGTCATATTCGCGAAAGCCGGTCGGCTTCACCATCGGCTGCTGTTCATAAGCGGCCGTATTGCGATGCAGTTCTGGCAATGGCTTGGGGAACATGATCGTCCTTGCGACATCGACGCCGCACAAGGCGCGGCGTATCGGGCCGTTAGGTAGCGCGTTCGGGGCAGAAGGGCCAGCCGGCGATGCCGTCGGTTCAAGCGGCTTGCGAGGCGAGACTCGGGTGCACCTTGAATGTCGCCTGCGTCTTGCGGGTGATTTCCTCGACGCCGACGCCGGGAGCAAGCTCGATCAGCGTCAGGCCGGTGCCGCCCGCTTTGTCGAGCGTGAGGACGCCGAGCTCGGTAATCACCATATCGACCACACCCGATCCGGTGAGCGGCAGCGTACAGCGGCGCAGCAATTTCGGCTGGTCCTTGGCGGTGTGCTCCATGATGACGACGACGCGCTTGACGCCGGCGACGAGATCCATGGCGCCGCCCATCCCCTTCACCATTTTGCCGGGGATCATCCAATTGGCGAGATCGCCGTTCTCGGCCCCCTCCATTGCGCCAAGGATGGCGAGATCGATATGGCCGCCGCGGATCATCGCGAAACTCTCGGCCGAGGAGAAATAACTCGTCGTCGGCAATTCCGTGATCGTCTGTTTGCCGGCGTTGATGAGGTCGGCATCCTCCTCGCCCTCGAATGGAAAGGGCCCCATGCCGAGCAT
>JBOHJJ010000178.1:0-25915 GCA_050728495.1 Methylovirgula sp. | reverse complement strand
GCGTTGTCCTGCTTGCGGATTCTGACGATCTGGTGCACCGCTTTGGTTTCGAAACCGCGGCCCTTCATTTCCGCGTAGACGTCGCGGATGTCGTCGGCGATCGCCTTCTTCTCTTCCTCGAGCTTTTCGATTCGTTCCACGAACTGTTTCAGTTCCTGGCCGGCAATCCCGGCTTTGGCGACATGTACCGTCATTTTCTTTCCTTTCGCGCAAAGCCGATGCGCCCGGGAAACGAGGCGCCGATCAAGCTATTTTTAAGAGGCCGTGACGGATGCAGCCTCGCGCCGAGAAGGTCAAGCACCGCGCGATGAAATCCCCGCAATCCTAGGATTGATCGCCGCAATTGCCGCGCGGTGGATGGATCTCGTGTACGTCCGGCCGTTCAAGAATCGGCGTTAGAAGTTCGGCCAAACGGTCGGCCCAGCCGAGCGCGTGTGCCGGATCGGCGACGAGGTCCTGGCGGATTTCGATGAGCAGGCCGGCCAAGCCGCGCGGCGCGATCTCGGTGTCGAGCGTATCGCCGGGAAGCGCCCCCGCATAAGGCTCGTTGTCGCCGACGTTGACGCCTTCGGCGGCGAGAGCCGCGATCAAAGGAGCGGCGAACCGTGGCTCGCCGTCCCACAACACGCCGATTTGCCAGGGCCGCGCGATGCCTTTCCAAACCGGCGTGAAGGAATGGATCCCGATCACCGCCGGCGGTGGCCCTTTGGCGAGCATTGCTGCGACATGCGCCGCAATCGCCTGCCGGTAAGGCCGCCAATAAAGGCGCCGGCGCAGGTCGATCTCCGCCGCATCGATGCGCGCATTGCCAGGTATGATGCGGCCGTCGGAAAGCCGCATCACCAATGTGGGATCGCACTCGCCGCGGTTAGGATCGATGAGCAGACGCGAATATCGGGCGAGCAACGCCGGCGCCGAAAAGCGCGCCGCGAGTCGCCGGGCAATCGCCGCCGCGCCGATGTCATAGGCAATATGCGATTCGAGCGCCCCGGACGAAAGGCCCAGCGTGCGGTAACGCGCCGGCAATGAATTGCCGGCATGATCGCAAAGCAACAGGACCCCGGCCTCATGGCGGCCTTCAACGACTTCGACCGGCTCGAAGTTTTCCGGGGGGACGTGCGCTTTCGGGTTCCCGGACATGGCTTATTCGCCGCACGCGGCCAGGGGAGTGCAAGCCGGCTGCTTAGTCAATTTTCGCGTGCACCGCAATGCCGGCGCGCCGGTTTAGCGCGTCGCACTGGATCTTGATTATGGGTGCCGGTTTCGACATGTTTTCGCCGTCCGAATGTTGCAAAGCCTGTCGCGATTCGCCGGAACTCTTCGACGCTCATGAAAGATTCGATCCTCGCTTTGACCGCGCTCCTCTTCGGCGTCATGCCGGCCCGCGCCGATTTCCGGTTAT
This sequence comes from Methylovirgula sp., assembly GCA_050728495.1. Classification (GTDB taxonomy): domain Bacteria; phylum Pseudomonadota; class Alphaproteobacteria; order Rhizobiales; family Beijerinckiaceae; genus Methylovirgula. The sequence goes on along the minus strand of JBOHJJ010000178.1, from coordinate 24,513 downwards.
GCAACAGCACGATCAATCGGGTGAGCGTCGCGATCGCCTATACCAACGGTACAAGCTGGGTCAGCGAAGGCTGGTGGAATCTCAAGGCGAGCGGCTGCGAGACCTTGATGCGCGGCCCCTTGGCGGCGGAGTATTACTACGTCTATGCGATGGACGAGCGCGGCGCCGAATGGAAAGGCAAAGCGTTCATGTGCACGCGCGACCACGAATTCCGAATCAGCGGACGCGAGAATTGTTTTGTTCGCGGCTTCGATCGCACCGGTTTTTTTGAAGTCGATACCGGAAAAGACGCCAAGAACTGGACCGTACAGCTGACGGATCCCAGTCCAATCCCGATCCATTCCGGCCCCTAAGCGGAGACGGAACACCTCCGTTCCAAGCGCGTGCGACGCCAGATATTGCGGCGCAGTATCGGCTTTGCTGTGAAGCCGGTTAACGGGTTTGCCGCCGGGGACAAGCTGCGCGGATGCCGCATCAGGCGCAGGCGAGTTTTCCTTCGATTGCGCATTTGCTGCCGCGAAAATTCGCTATAAAGCGGGCCAATCGAACTTATTGCGTATCTTGAGCCGCGCCGCGATGCTTGCAGTTTGAAGAAAGGAAGATGCCGATGCGACGGCTCCGCCGCTGCAAGATCGTCGCGACGCTCGGTCCGGCGACGGCCCAGCGTTCCGCCATCGCCGACCTGTTTCGCGCCGGCGCCGACGTGTTTCGGATCAACATGAGCCACGCCGGTCATGACGACATGCGCGCGCGCGTCAACATGATCCGTTCGCTGGAACAAGAATTCAGCAGGCCCATCGCGATCATGCTCGATCTTCAAGGGCCGAAGCTTAGGATCGGCGGTTTCAAGAACGGCTCGGTACACCTGAAGCGCGGCGCACATTTCGTCTTCGACCAGGATTCGACGCCGGGCGATGCCACCCGGGTGCATCTCCCACATCCCGAAATCCTCGGCGCACTACAACCCGGGCACGTCGTGCTCATCGACGACGGGAAAGTGCGCCTTCACGTCGTCGAAGCCTATCCGAAGAAAGCGGTGGCGGTCGTCGATGTCAGCGGCACCATCTCGAACCGCAAGGGCTTGAGCCTCCCCGATACCGAGATTCCCCTCTCCTCGATGACCGAGAAGGACCGCGTCGATCTCGAAGCGGGACTGGACGCGGGGATCGATTGGATCGCCGTCTCATTCGTGCAACGCGCCGAGGACGTCGCGGAAGTAAAAAAGGTGGTGCGCGGCCGCGCTCTGGTGATGGCCAAGATCGAGAAGCCACAGGCGATCTCGCAGCTCGAAGAAATCATGGACATTTCCGACGGATTCATGGTGGCGCGCGGCGATCTCGGCGTCGAAATGCCGCTCGAAAAGGTGCCCGGCCTGCAAAAGCGCATCACCCGCATCGCGCGCCGGCTTGGCAAGCCGGTCGTGGTTGCGACCCAGATGCTCGAATCGATGATTTCCCTTCCGGTGCCGACGCGCGCCGAGGTCTCGGACGTCGCGACCGCGGTTTTCGAAGGCGCCGATGCGATCATGCTCTCGGCCGAAAGCGCCTCGGGCCAATATCCCGTCGAGACGGTGGCGACCATGAACCGGATCGCCGAAGAGGTGGAGCGCGATGCTTTCTACCGTCAGATCATCAATGCGCAACGCGCCGTTCCCGATCCGACCGGCGCCGACGCCATCGCCTCGGCGGCGCGCAACATCGCCGAGACTCTGGATTTGAAGGCGGTCGTCGCCTGGACGGCATCGGGCTCAACCGCATTGCGCATCGCCCGCGAACGGCCCAATCCGCCGATTCTCGCGTTGACACCCAACCACGAAACGGCGCGACGGCTGGCCATCGTTTGGGGCGTCCATTCGGTCATTACCGAGGACGCGCACGACGTCGACGATATGGCCGATCGCGCCGCCGTGATCGCCCGCAAGGAAGGATTCGCGAGCGCCGGAGAAAGGATCATCGTCGTCGCCGGCGTGCCCTTCGGTTCGCCCGGCGCGACCAACATGGTGAGAATCGCCTTCGTCGAGAATTAAATATCCCGCAAGGGGCGCTGAGCACCTGATGCCATACACTGAGCACCCCGTGACGTGACCTTACCGTCTTGGCTGCATTGCAGGCAAAGCATCAGGCAACGGCAGTAGAAGGTTGTGGCGCTTGCGCTTCCATGAGCACCTTGAACTCGGCCATGCCGAGCGTCGCGACCACGGCAAGATTCTCGTCCAGGATCTCATAGACGACATTGTCGACGTTGCGGTTGCTGAAGAACGCGATCACGTCCTGATCGCCGCCGCCCTCGGTGTGCGGCTCGCCAGTAGCCTTGCCCTCCACGTAGCTGCCGACTGGGCGGATCTCCTTGAGTTCGCCGTTAGGACGGTAAAGGCGCAGCTCGCCCTGGAGCACGAGCGTGATGTAATCGGCCTTGTGCCGGTGCAGCACGATCTTCGCGTTCGCGTCGAACTTGAAAAGGATGTCGACGATACGCTTCTCCTCGTCCACGGCGCAGATGTGATAGGCGACATGCGGAATGTCATCCAGCGTGGACCAGCGGATGTTGCGGATGTCAAAAGGAAGCGTGCTCATGAGATACCTTTCCGAAGCATTTTGTGCGCCGCAACGTAAACCGCCCACGCACCAGCAGATGTCCCGGTCGTAATGTGACTTGTTTCCGCGAAGCGCGCTTGCCATTTTGCGCCAAGCGTCGAATGTCTTCTGGCGGTCGATTTGGTACCCCATCTTCCCGGCTTTACCCGAGCGAGCTCGCTGGGCCCCATCGCCGACTTCATGGATCGGCAGGGCGGCTCCGCCTCGCGCGTTCTGCGCGAGGTCGATCTTCCGTTCGCGCTCCTTGAGCAACCTGAGATCGTCATCCCGCTGCGGGAACAGTTCCGTTTTCTCGAACGCGCGGCGCGCCGGACAGGCGATGCCTACTTTGGCGCGCGTCTTGGTCAGGTCGTGAGGATAAAGGAGTTAAGCGCCTTCGGCGCTTGGGTATGCACGGCGGAAACTCTGCTTCAGGCGATCGAGCGGGCCAACGCCGGCCTCAACATCATGCTGCAGACTTCGACCGTGCTCACGCTTGAGCAGCGCGGCCCGACCGCGCGTTGGTCGATCGAGTTCATCGAGCCCGAGACCGATGGCCGCCATCAGAATGAGCTTCTGGGCATCAGCTACTTGATCGATACGGTCCGCACCTACGCAGGCAGGCACTGGCGCCCCGATGTTGTGATGACCGCGCTTCCGGCCGGAACAACGCGGGCTGGGCTCGAGGACATTTTCGGCACGAACGTTTCGAACGGCCATGTCTCGACGTCGATCGGTCTCGACACCACGCTGTTGAACTGCCGTCGCCGGGGAAGCTCGCTGGCGACGAAGGACGCTCATCCGCGTGCCGAGCCGAAGGTGCCCGGGCAGGAGGATGCGCTCGCCACGATCGCCTCGCTGACGGATCTTGCGCTCTATGACGGCTACCCGCGTATCGATTGGATCGCCGCCAAGCTCGCTATCACCCGCCGGTCTCTACAGCGGCTCCTGAGCGATCATGGCGCGACGTTCAATCAGCTAGTCGGTGAAACGCTCTTGCGCCGCGCAAAAGTTCTGCTCGATGACGGCGCGACGCCGATCACAGAAATCGCCCTTGAGCTCGGCTATCGGGACCCTGCGCACTTCACGCGTGCGTTTCGGCGCTGGATGGGCGTCTCACCGTCCGCCTATCGAAACGTTGCCACGTAGCGGCTGTTAATATTGATCCCCCACCCTCAAACGACTTGGTTAGGGCGTGAGCTTCGCGCTCTCATATATCCCGGCCTTCGACCTCGACCTGAAGTTTGTCGACGATCGCCTTGATTTCAGGCTGCTGCGGGTTCAGCGCCAAGGCCTTGCGGAAGGCGCCGAGGGCGTCCTTGTCGCGGCCCTCTCTCTCCAGGATGAATCCCATGGCGACGAGCGCCGAGAAATGCCGAGGTTCGAGCTGCAACGTCTTGCGCAGATCCGTCATCGCACCTTCGAGATCGTCACCGAGGAAACGGGTCGTGGCGCGTTTCTCCCAGGCTTCCGCCCAACCGGGCGCCAGCGCCAGCACTTTATCGTAGAGCGTGAGGGCGAGCGGCAGATGTCCCCCCTCCTGCGCGCTCAGGGCGCGCGACATCAGGAGATTGGCGGTGTCCGAATCCGATTCCATCCACACGCGCTCGATGGCGGCGGCGACGCCCGTTGCCTCGTCCGCGTCGGAGGCCCCGGCAAGACGTTGGAACAAAGCGTCAAGCGCCTGGGCGCGCAGCGCGGCGTGCGTCGCATGCGGAGCGCGCGCCTGCTTCAGCGCCGCGGCCCTGGCGGCTTTGGCCTTTTGCTCCGGGCTTTGACTCTGGATTACGGGCCGCTTCGGGGGACCGGGATCCGCCGGGCCGCCTGCGCTATGGTCGCTTGGTGCAAGTAGCGGCTGGCCCTCCGGGCCAAAAACGTGCACGCCGGGCGGCAATTGGATCGGCGGCATGCCCGGAATCTGCAAAACGGTCGATGGATCGTCCGCCGCGCCGCCGTCATCGCTCGGCGCTCCCCCGTCGTCGTTCATGACGCCACTGGCGTCCGAGGCGGCGGCGACGCGATCAACCGCCCACATCGCTGGCAGACAGGCCAGCCCTAGAACGAAGATCGGCCGGTAAAGAAAGCGCAGCGGCATGGTCACCCTCCGCAGCCAGCCGGCCGCCAGCAGGCCCGGTCACGCGCCTGTCATAGCGCGGCTTTCATACTTAAAGCAGGAGTAGGGAAAGTCAAAAAGGGCGCGCCCGCGCGCTTAGCCTTGGCGAGCTTTATAGCGCTTCTGCACCTTGTTGATGATGTAGACGCGACCCTTGCGGCGCACCAGCTGGTTGTTGCGGTGGCGGCCGCGCAAGGACTTCAGAGAATTGCGAACTTTCATGACGCGACCTTCGATAACCGGCTCGACCGTAAGAGCCGGCGATATGCCCGAATTCCTAGCGACGATCAAGCCGAAACTGGCAGCGTGGCCTATGCCCCGGCCGGCGCCTTGAAGGCAATGCCCTTCTCGGACAAGACGGTCGCAAGCTCGCCCGACTGGAACATCTCGCGGACGATGTCGCAGCCACCGAGGAACTCGCCCTTGAGATAAAGCTGCGGCAGCGTCGGCCAATTCGAGAAGCTTTTCACGCCCTGGCGGATCTCGTCGCTCTCCAGGCAATTCACCGGCTCATATTTGACGCCGAGGTAATTCAGGATCTGCACCACTTGGCCGGAGAACCCGCACTGCGGGAAATCCGGCGTGCCCTTCATAAAAAGTACGGCATCGTTTTCGTCGACGATGGCCTGGAGACGATCGTGAATGGCCATGAACTTATCCTTTCCAGGAGGGGCTCCATGCGCCTATTTCGGCGCAGAGGTCGTAAGTTGCAAGGCGTGCAACGCGCCGCCCACGTTGTTGCCCAAAGCCGCGTAGACGAGCTGATGCTGCTGCAGCTTTGACTTCCCGGCGAACGCCGAGGAGACCACGATCGCGGCGAAATGATTGTCATCGCCGGCTAGATCGGTGATCTCAACCTTTGCATCGGGAAGCGACTGTTTGATCATCCGCTCGATTTCGGCGGCCGGCATCGGCATTCCTGTTCTCCTAGGCGGCACACGCGCCGCGCATGTAGTCCGGCAGGAAATTCTCGTACCGGCGCTGTAATTCCTCGATCAATATGGCTACCCCGTCGGAAATGGTTAACGTATCGCCGCCCGTCCAGCCGATGATCGCGCAATCGAAACCGGCTGCGTGGGCGGCTTCGCGGATCGCCTCCGCTGTATCCGGGGTCGCGGTCAGAAGATAACGGGCCTGATCCTCACCGAAGAGAAAGGCATGCAGCGGAATGGAAGGCGCGATGGCAAGCGTCGCGCCCAGGCCGCCGGCCATCGCCATTTCGGCGAGTGCGACTGCCAGACCGCCTTCGCAAAGATCATGCGCCGCGCTAACCGCTTGATCGCGGACATGACCGCGCACGAAATCGCCAATCTTGCGCTCAAGCGTGAGATCGACCGGCGGGGGTGCGCCATCTTGCCGCCCGCAGATCTCGCGCAGATAGGCTGATTGGCCGAGCCAGCCCGAGGTTTCGCCGAGAAGAAGGATGGCTTCACCCGGCTTCTTGAAAGCAATCGTCGCCGTCTTGCTGACGTCGTCGAGGAGTCCCACGCCGCCAACCGCGGGCGTCGGTGGAATGGCGCCTTCGGAACTCTCGTTGTAGAGCGACACATTGCCCGAGACGATCGGGAAATCGAGCGCCCGGCAGGCTTCGGCCAAGCCTTCGACCGCGCCGACGAACCTGCCCATGATCTCCGGCTTCTCGGGATTGCCGAAGTTCAAATTATCGGTCAGCGCCAAAGGCATCGCGCCGACGGTGGAGAGATTGCGCCAAGCTTCGGCGACTGCCTGTTTGGCGCCTTCGTAGGGGTCGGCGCTGCAATAATGTTCGTTGACATCGGTGGTCAGCGCCAGCCCTTTCGGCCCTTCGCCAATGCGGATGACCGCCGCATCGCCTCCCGGCGCCTGCACGGTATTGCTCAGGATCAGGTGGTCGTATTGCTCGTAGATCCAGCGTTTGGAGCAAAGATTCGGACTGCCAATGAGGCGCAGCAGCGCCTCGGCATGGCCGATCGTCGCCGACACGTCTTCGGCGCGCACGACCGACGGTTTCGGAGCGCGCACGAAGGGGCGATCATAGAGCGGCGCCTGGTCGCCCAACTCCTTGATCGGCAGATCGGCCGCAATCGCACCTTTGTGCCGCACTTTGAAGCGAAGATCGTCGGTGGTCTTGCCGATGATTGCGAAATCGAGCCCCCATTTGCGGAAGATCGACGCGGCGGTCTGCTCCTTGCCTGGTGCGAGCACCATCAGCATGCGCTCCTGACTCTCGGAGAGCAGCATCTCATATGCCGTCATGCCGGCTTCGCGGCAGGGCACCGCGTCGAGATCGAGCAGGACGCCGAGATTGCCCTTGGCGCCCATCTCCACTGCCGAGGAGGTAAGTCCCGCCGCGCCCATGTCTTGGATCGCCACCACGGCGCCGCTTTTCATAAGCTCGAGACAGGCTTCGAGAAGAAGCTTTTCGGCGAACGGATCGCCGATCTGCACCGCCGGCCGCTTCTCTTGCGAAGTTTCGTCGAATGTCGCCGAGGCCATCGTCGCGCCGTGGATGCCTTCGCGGCCGGTCTTGGAGCCGAGATAGACAATCGGATTGCCGACGCCGCTCGCCTTGGCATAGAAGATCGCGTTCTTCGCGGCGATCCCGACGGCCATGGCGTTGACGAGAATATTGCCGTCGTAACGGCGGTCGAACCGCGTCGAGCCGCCGACTGTCGGAACGCCGAAACTATTGCCGTAGCTGCCGATGCCGGCGACTACCCCGGAGACAAGATGGCGGGTCAGCGGATGTTCGGGCGCGCCGAAGCGCAACAGGTCGAGGCAAGCAACCGGCCGCGCGCCCATGGTGAATACATCGCGCAAGATGCCGCCGACGCCGGTCGCCGCGCCCTGCAACGGCTCGATGAACGAGGGATGGTTGTGGCTCTCCATCTTAAAGACGCAGGCGAGCCCGTCGCCGATGTCGATGACTCCGGCGTTCTCGCCCGGGCCTTGGATCACCCAAGGCGCCTTGGTCGGCAGTTTTCGCAGATGGAGACGCGAAGATTTGTAGGAACAATGTTCGTTCCACATTGCCGAAAAAATGCCCAGTTCCGTGAATGTCGGGGTGCGGCCAATGAGGCCGAGGATGCGCTGATATTCGTCGGGTTTCAGCCCATGCGCGGCGACGAGCTCGGGTGTGATCGCGGGTTCTTCGGTCATGAGGAGACTCACGAACGGTACTTAAAGCTCGCCCGAACGGTTAGCAAATGCGTCGATGTCTCAGCCGCGCTTCGCTCTTTCTGTCGAAAAAGCGCGACTGAAACTCTCACCCTTCGAGACGGCGCCTGCCCATTCGGCCCTCACCCTGAGGAGCGCGCGCAGCACGCGTCTCGAAGGGCGAGGACGGCTGAGAAACTTCTCAGCAATCCATCAGTTCTAATCTTCGTCCTCCGTGAGCAGCCCCGCAGCTTGCATCGCCAAAAAAATCTTGTTCTGGAAGCTCGCGTCTTGGCCCTCGGCGAGAAATTCGGCATTCGCCGCAATCGCTTCGCAGAGCGCCGCGACCCACGCCCGTTCTGCCTTGCTGAAATTGTTCAGTACGTAATCGTGGACGAGGTCTTTGTCGCCCGGATGGCCGATGCCGATCCGCACGCGCCGATAATCGTTGCCGATATGCTCGCTAATCGAGCGCAACCCATTATGTCCGGCATTGCCGCCGCCGATCTTCACCCTCAGCCGGCCGGGCGCAAGGTCCAATTCGTCATGGAAGACGACGATGTCGGCCAGCTCGATCTTGTAATAGCGCGCCGCCTCGCCGACGGCGCGGCCCGAGTCGTTCATGAAGGTCTCGGGTTTGAGTAAGATCACCCGTTCGCGGCCAATCGCGCCTTCCGCCGCCTGCCCCTGAAACCGCGCTCGAAAGGGCGCGAACGGATGGCGGCGGACAATGGCGTCGATCGCCAAAAAGCCGATGTTATGCCGGTTGCCGGCATAGGCGCGGCCGGGATTGCCGAGGCCGACGAAAAGCTTCATCCCAAAAACCGGGAGCACGGATGGGCGGACGCCGAAGCCGCGTTGCCGCGCCTGGCTGCGGCGATCTTAGCGTCCTTTCCCGGCAATTCCTATTTCTTGGACTTTCCCTTTGGCTCCGGCGCCGGGGCGGCAGGAGCGGCGGTAGCGGGGGGAGCGGCGCCAGGCGCGGCCGGAGCTCCGGCGACGGCCGGCGCGCCTTCCGGCGTCGCAGTGGCAGCGGCGGCCGGAGCCACGGTCTCCACCAGCGCGACGGGTGGGGCAATCGTAACGATCGTGAAATCGTGGCGCGTTTCCGTCGGTCGACAGCCGGGCGGCAGAGTCACCCCCGAAATATGCACGGATTCGGTGATGTCGAGTTCGGCGAGGTCGATGGTAACCGCCTCGGGGATCGCATCCGCCGGCACTTTCAAGTCGATGCTATGGCGCACGATGTTGAGCGCTCCGCCCTTCTTGAGCCCGGGGCTGACGTCCTGATTGATGAAATGTACCGGCACCGCGACGCGCAGCGTGGATCCGGGCCGCAGGCGCAGGAAATCGACGTGCAGCGGGCGATCTTCGATGCGGTCGAGCTGATAATCGCGCGGGATGACGCGCTGCTTGGCGCCGTCCACCTCGATTTCGTAGATCGTCGTCAGAAAATGACCGGCGTAGATGAGCTTGTTGACCTCGCGGTAATCGAGCGAGATCGGCTGGGCGGGATCGCCGCCGCCATAGATGACGGCGGGTATGCGGCCTGCACGGCGCGTGCTGCGGGCGGCCCCCTTGCCGATCCCGCTGCGCACCGTGGCCGCGAGCGTTTTGGTCTCGGCCATTGCGGTGTCCTTGTATGCGATGGCCCTCGCCTCCAGGGGTGTCGGATTGGGGCCGGCCGGCGTTATAGGGGCGGAGGGACTGGAGCGCAATCCCGAGCGTATTCCGCAGTGACTCCGCTCGAATTTCCGCTCTTGACTTGCTGGTCAGCGACGATGCACGGACCCTTCCGCATCGAGACCGAAAGAGCGCTCGGCGCGCTTAGATTGTTCAACACCATCGCGTAATGCCGCGGAAAGCCGGAAGAAATCGACAATCACCTCGGCGAGAGCGTTCGTCGCTTCTGAAGCTTTCGCATGACGTAGCAGCACATATTCGAAGTCGGGCAGCGCCGGCAACCCCTCCGCTTTGCTGAACGGCCTAAGCGAGGTAGGCAAGCCGTTCCGGGCAAAGACCGATATCGCAAGTCCAGCCTCAAGCGCCGCGAGAATGCCGGTCACGCCAGCGCTTTGAAGGACAAGTGTCCAACTTCGGCCGGCCTCATCGAGCCGTGCGAGCGCCAAGCGCCGCCAACCGCAGTGCGGCGGAAAAAGCGCAAGCGGCAAGGGCGCTTCGGAGTCGAGCTTCATCATCCGTCCCGCCGCCCAGATGCGGTGTTCCTTAAGGAGAACGATGCCGTCGCCATCGCCGAGTTCGCGATTGACGATCGCAAGATCCAGGTCGCCTTTATCGAAGAGCGCCGCGATGTCGGGGCCGATCGCCATTTCGATTTGCAGTCGCACGGCAGGATATCGAGCGGTGAATTGTCTGAGCAGCGATGCGAGCGTCTGGGGATCGAAATATTCAGGGGCACCGAACCGGATTAGTCCGCGCGGCTGGTGATGGCTGAGACGGTTCTCGGCTTCTTCGTTCAAGGCGAGGATGCGCCGCGCATAGGATAAGAGAACCTCGCCTTCTTCCGTGAGCTCCAACCGACGCGCACCACGGTCGAATAAGCGCAGCCCGACCTGATCTTCGAGCCGCTTGATGTGCAAACTGACGGCCGATCGCGTGAGATTGACGGAGCGCGCCGCCTTAGTGAAGCTCCGCGTATCGCAGATCGCGGCAAACGTCCGCAACAAGACCGTTTCGTAAAGCATGCCATGCGCTCCTGCGCGCGAACTCCGCATCGGGAATGCCGTCACTCATCTTGGCCTTGCTTGGATGGCTACGCAAATCGGCCCGTAAGCGGTCCTTATCGCAAGGGTCAGAAATCTTCACCCCCATTACCGGCGTCGAAAGTTTATAAATCACGCGCGGCACGAATGTCGCGATATGTCAGGGAGCCAGTCCAATGATCGCAAATAGGAATCATGTGCGTCTCGCTTTTTTGGCAGCCGCTATGCCGGTGTTCTTCCTTGGCATCGCATGCGAAGGGCAAACTCTCGCGCAGACCGCGCGGCAATCAGCTGATATCGCGGGCGGGAGTTCGCAACTAGATGCGGCCGCCGCCGCGCAAGCCACGCATACCGGGATCTGGAAAGCGGTCGTGCCACCGGTCAAAATGAAGGGCGCGTTCGATGACCACGATCCGATCGGGCTAGCGGCCGGCAAGATGATCCCCGCCGATTGTTCGATCAATTGGACCGACCCGGATACCCACAAGCTCTATTGTTTCTCAACCGCAACGTCGCTCGTCTATTTTCTCAATGCGCCGCACACCAACATCGCACGCGCGACGAAGGGCTGGCTGAGTGGCTCCTAGAACGGCCAATTCGCTAAATTGAACCGTGTCACGACCGTGATTTCCTCACCCTCCCCGCGGCTTCGCCCACCTCGTGGGCAGCGCATTGGCCGGATCCTCCGGCCAAAGATGGCGTGGGTAGCGGCCCTTCATCTCGCTCCGCACCGCCGCCCAGGAACCGCGCCAGAACCCCGGCAGATCGCGGGTGATCTGGATCGGACGCTGCGCCGGCGAGAGCAGCTCGAGAGTCAGCGCCACCTTGCCCCGCGCGATCGCCGGATGCGTCGCGAGCCCGTAGAGTTCCTGCACGCGCACCGAGAGCAGCGGGCCGCTTTCGGCGGCATAATCGAGCGCGATCGACGAACCGGCCGGAGTTTCGAAATGCGTCGGCGCTTCGGTCTCCAGCCGGCGTTGCAGATCAAAAGGCAGGAGCGCCTTCAACGCCGCTTCAAGGTCCGCCGTGGCGATCTCGGCAAGGCTCGTCTTGCCTTGGATGAAGGGTGTAAGCCAAGTGCCTGCATTCGCACGCAAAGCCTCATCCGAGAGATCGGGCCAATCTTGCCCTTCGTTGCGGCGCAGGAAGGCGACGCGATCGCGCCATTGGCGCAAAGATTTTGTCCATGGCAGACGTTCGAGGCCGGATGCCGAGATCCCTTCGGCGAGAATTTGCGCCGCTTCCGGGCCATCCACCGCCAAATTCTGTTCGCTCAAAAGAAGCGCGCCAAGCCGTCGCTGCCGTCGCGCGTGCACTTCCCCGCGCGCCGGCTCAAAACTGATCTCGTCCTCAATGACGATCGCCTCGGCCGCCAGCGCTTCGATTTCGTTGAGGCTGAGCGGCGCAGCCAAAAGAATACGCGCCGCAGCGGCGCTGCCGGCAATCTCGCCGATGGCGAGATAGGGTTCGCGGGCCAGCGGATCGTGCGCCTCGAAACCCGCGGCGCGCCCATTCGCCATTAAAAACTGGCCGGGTTTGCCGCGCGCCTTGGCGATACGGTCGGGAAAAGCCGTTGCGAGGTGTCGCCCGGCCGTCGCCGGGTTGCCCGGTGCACTGGTCGCGACGCCGGCTTGTCTCAGAAACGTCGTGATAAGACGGCGTGCATCTTCCGCGCGTTGCGAACGCTCCTTGCGGAATCGCTCGATGCGCAGCGAAAGATCTGGGTCTTCGCCGCCGAGCCCGCGTTCGACCAGCACCGCCGCCACTTCGGCGGCAAGCTCAGCCTCGCCGCTCGGCTTGGCGGCGACGATCATGCGTGCCAGGCGCGGCGGCAGCGCGATGCGGCGCATGCCGCGCCCGGCTTCGGTCAGCGCACCTTCGGCGTCGAGCGCGCCTAGGTCGGCGAGCAAGGAGCGCGCCTCCTTCAATGCCGGCTCGGGCGGCGGATCGAGAAAACGCAAATCGCGTCGTGGATCGCGCGCACCCCACGCAATGCAGTCGAGGAGGAAACTCGATAGATCGCTCGAAAGGATTTCCGGCGGCGCGAAGGCTTCGAGCGCGCCGTTTCCCGCCTCTTCCCAGAGCCGATAGCAGACGCCAGGCTCCAGGCGCCCTGCCCGGCCGCGGCGCTGATCGGCGCCGGCGCGCGAGACGCGCACGGTTTCGAGCCGCGTCAGGCCGCGATCCGGCTCGTAACGCGGCTGGCGCGCCAATCCGGAATCGATGACGACCCGCACACCTTCGATCGTTAGCGAAGTCTCGGCGATCGAGGTCGCCAGCACGATCTTGCGATTGCCCGGCGGGCTCGGAGCGATGGCGCGCTGTTGCGCGGCGCGGTCGAGGGCGCCATAGAGCGGCGCAATTTCGAGCCCCGGATCGCGCATATTCTCGCTAAGCAGATCCACGAGCCGTGCGATCTCGGCTTGCCCGGGCAGAAAGACGAGCAGCGAGCCGCTCTCGCTCGCCAAAGCTTTGCGAATCGCATTGAGCAGCGCCGTTTCGATCCGCTCGCGCGGATCGCGGCCGAAATAGATCGTCTCGACCGGAAACATGCGTCCTTGCGCTTCGATCAGCGACGCGCCTTCGCCGATGAGCCGCGCGACGCGCGCGCCGTCGAGCGTCGCCGACATGGCAACAAGCCGCAACTCAGGGCGCAGATGCGCTTGCACGTCGAGCCCCAGCGCCAGGCCGAAATCGGCGCCGAGGGAGCGCTCGTGGAATTCGTCGAAGAGGACGGCCGCAATGCTCTCGAGCCCCGGATCGTCGAGGATCATGCGGGTGAAGACGCCTTCGGTCACCACCTCGATGCGCGTTTTTGCCGAAATGCGCGAGGCAAGCCGCATGCGCAGCCCGACCGTCTCGCCGACCGCTTCGCCAAGCATCGAGGCCATGCGGTCCGCCGCGGCGCGCGCCGCAAGCCGGCGCGGCTCGAGGACAACAATCTTCTTCCCTTGCGCCCAAGCCTCGTCGTAGAGCGCGAGCGGCACGAGCGTCGTTTTGCCCGCCCCCGGCGGGGCAAGAAGAACGGCGGAGTTGCCGGCGCTGAGAGCGGCGCGCACCTGCGGCAGAACGGCACGGACCGGAAGATCTTGCATCGGAAGGAAATGCCAGTTACGCGGCGGCCCAACAAGCGCCGGCAGAACGTGCGGCAAATCCTTAGCCTGCCGCACCGCCAACGGCCCCTCACCCGTTGCGCGCAAGCAGAAGCGGCGCAGCGCCGGGCCCGTTATGGGCCCTTCTCCCGCACCAAAGAAAGCGCTATATGCCGCAGCGCAATAGACTAATGCATGCCTTCGATCGGGCAATGCGGGCTTCAGCCTTGCTTTGCCGGGGGATTGTAGGGGCTGAAGGATCCTCGAATGTCGACCGCGCAAGATAAAGCCGCTTCCGCGGTCAACGGCGGCCATATTCCCAACGGAACATCAGAAAAGAAGGCGGGTCTGGCGGGTCTGGCGCTTGGCTCGGTCGGCGTCGTTTATGGCGACATCGGCACGAGTCCGCTTTACGCGCTGCATGAATCGCTGCTGCACACACGCGGCGAAGGGACTACCGAATACAACGTGATCGGCACGGTCTCGCTGCTGCTCTGGGCGCTGTTCTTCATCGTGACCGCGAAATACGTGCTGTTTCTCATGCGGGCGGACAATAAAGGCGAAGGCGGAACGCTTTCGCTGATGGCTTTGGCCCAATCGGCGTTCGGCCGCCGCGCCGCGCCGATTTTCTTTTTGGGGGTAGCCGCCGCCGCCCTGTTTTCGGGCGATGCCATCATCACGCCGGCGATCTCCGTACTTTCCGCCTTGGAAGGCCTCAACGTCGCAACGCCGGTCTTTTCCGACTATGTCCTGCCGCTGACCATCGTGGTGCTCATCTCCCTGTTCGCGGTGCAGAGCCACGGAACGGCGCGGGTCGCGGCCTTCTTCGGTCCGGTCATGGTTGTGTTCTTTATCGTGATCGGCTTGCTTGGCGCGACTCACATCCCCGAAGCGCCGCGCGTCCTCCTCGCGTTCGATCCGTGGCGCGGCCTCGCCTTCCTGTTCGGGCACGGATGGCTCGGCTTCATCGTTCTTGGTTCCGTCTTTCTCGCTGTGACCGGCGCCGAGGCGCTCTACGCCGACATGGGGCATTTCGGGCGGTTGCCGATCCAATTGGCGTGGCTGTTCTTTGTTTTGCCGGCGCTCACCTTGAATTATCTCGGCCAAGGCGCGCTCGTGCTCGCTCACAAGGCGGCGATCGCCAATCCGTTCTTTCTGCTTGCCCCCCGCTGGGCGCTGCTTCCGATGGTTCTGCTTGCCACGATTGCCACCGTAATCGCCAGCCAAGCAGTCATCACCGGCGCCTTTTCGCTCGCCCGGCAAGCGATCCAGCTCGGGCTTCTGCCGCGCATGCAAATCCAGCACAAATCGGAGACGCAGGAAGGGCAGATTTTCGTTCCGAAGATCAACCAGCTGTTGCTTGTCGGGGTCGTGCTGCTTGTGCTTTTCTTCAAGAGTTCGAGCGCGCTCGCCTCGGCTTACGGCGTCGCCGTTTCGGGAACGATGGTGGTCACCACCGCGCTCGCCTTCGTAGTGGTCTGGAAGAAATGGGGCTGGCCGCTTTGGGCGGCGGCGACTTTCGTTTCGGCGTTCCTGCTGATCGACTGCATCTTCTTCGCGGCGAACCTCATGAAAGTGTTCGAAGGCGGCTGGGTGCCGCTTCTCTTCGCCGGCTGTTCGATGGTCGTGATGTGGACTTTCGTGCGCGGCAACAAGCTGCTCTCGCAGAAGATGATGCGCGATTCGATCCCCCTCAAAGACCTCATACGCATGCTCGAGAAGTCCAAGCCGACGCGCGTTCCGGGCACGGCGATCTTTCTCACCAATCAGCTCGAGGTGGCGCCCTCGGCGCTCCTGCATAACATCAAACACAACAAAGTTCTGCACGAGCGCGTCTGGATCATGTCGGTGCGCACCGAGGATACGCCGCGCGTGCCTTTGGCCAACCGCTATGAAATCATCAATCTGTCGGACGACTTCACCGGCATTACCCTGCACTATGGTTACATGGAGACGCCGCGCGTGCCGGCGGCGCTTGCGCTGCTGCGCAAGTCGGGGCTCAAATTCGACATCATGACCACTTCGTTCTTCCTCGGCCGACGCACGATCAAGATCGCGCCGACCTCGGACATGCCCGCCTGGCAAGACCATCTCTTCATTTCGCTTTCCAAGCAGGCGATCGATGCGACGGAGTTCTTTGCAATTCCCTCCGACCGTGTCGTCGAACTCGGCGCGCAAGTCGCGGTCTAACCGGGCAAGCTCGCACAAAAAAGGAGACGGCGAACATCGTTCGTCGTCTCCCGCGGACCAGAGCGAAGCTGCGATGCGCTTCGGTTCGATCACTCCGAGAAGCGTTGTCCAGGACGGCTCACGCTGCCGAAGGTTTGCACGAGGCCGCTCGCCAGGGAAACACTCGACAGGATCGCAAAAGATCCAAGCTCAAGGAGCGCGATCAGCACCAAAATCACCGGACCGGCGATGTTGGCGAGCGCGAGGATGCCGAGCACGATCGCCGCCAATCCGGCAAGCACCTGCAGACCCGCCGATTCGGAAGCGGAGTCCTGCATGAAGCGCGTCAGCGTAGCGTCCTGCGACGCGGCGATCGTCACCACTCTTAGGCGCTTGTTGAAACTACTGCTGAGAATCAAAGCGCCCCCGAAGGCGATGACGGAAATCGCGACGAGATCAGCGGGAACTTTGCCGAGCAGCGCCAGGATGCCGAGCACGATGCCCGCGGCGCCCGCTAGAAATACCGTGGAGACGCCGCTCGCCGTCATTTCGATTGCGCTCTGGCTCTGGCTATCGCGCCCGAAAATCCGGCCAACCTCGGCAATCGCAGCGGCTCCATAGAGCAGCAAGCCGACGCCGAAAATGATCGTGGCGACCGCCACGAGAAATGCCGGAGCTACTCCGGCGAGACCGAGTATCGTCAATACAACGACCGCGAAGCCCGCCACCGATTCTGGTATGAAATCAGTGTTCGATACTCCCCGCGCGTTGACATCTGCTAAAGCCATGGCTTCCTCCTTTGTCGATGCCAGGGGTGGATTTCATGGCGCTCCTCGCTGCCACCGAAGCTTATGATGCCCCGCCACATGATTACGGCGAGAGAGGAAGTGCGAGAACCCTGCTCCTTGCGCCACAACGGATATGTCCCGGCATGCGGAACGTTCAAGCGCCGAACGTCCGCAAGCTACAATATTTCGGTGCAAAGCTTCACGCGGATGGTCGAAAAGGCAGGTAAAACTTTGCCGTAGCGACACGCGCGTGCATCGAACCATAGCCTTTGCTAATGTTGCGGCATGCAGCGTGTAACTGGCGATGCGCCGTTCTCCCATCCGCACCGCTCGGCCGATCGGCCGGGCGGCACGGAAGCAACGGCGAAGATCACGCCGATGATCGCCCAATATATCGAAATCAAATCCGTCAATCCCGATTGCCTCCTGTTTTACAGGATGGGCGATTTCTACGAACTCTTCTTTGCCGATGCGGAGATCGCCTCGCGCGCGCTCGGCATCGTGCTGACGAAACGCGGCAAGCACATGGGCCGCGACATTCCGATGTGCGGCGTTCCGGTGGAGCGCGCCGATGATTATCTGTCGCGCCTGATCGGGCTCGGACATCGCGTCGCCGTCTGCGAACAGATCGAGGACCCCGCCGAGGCGCGCAAGCGCGGCAATCAATCGCTCGTCAGGCGCGACGTCGTGCGGCTGGTGACGCCCGGCACGATCACCGAGGAGAAGCTGCTCGATCCGGCGCGCGCCAATTGTCTCGTTGCGGTGGTGCGGCTGCACCATTCGGAAACGCGATCTGTCTACGGCATCGCGAGCGTCGATATTTCGACAGGCGCGTTCAGCGTGAGTGAAGTCAACGATGCGGCGCTCGGCGTGGAGCTTGCGCGCCTCGAGGCCGCCGAGATCGTCGCGCCGGAAGCGCTGTGCGCCGAGCAAAGCTTCGCGCGGCTATTGGACGAGATAAAACTCCCGTTGACGCCGATCGGCCGCGATCTCGGCGATCCAGCCGCGGAGCGCCGTCTCCTGGAGTATTTCGGGATTGCCACGCTCGACAGTCTCGGCGGCTTGTCGCGCGCCGAAACCGCCGCCGCGGCGCTCGCAATATTCTACATCGAACATACGCAGCGCGGCGCGCGCCCCGCATTGAGCCTGCCGGCGCGCATTCGGTTTGACGCGCACATGGAGATCGACGCGCCGACCCGCGCCAATCTCGAACTTACGCGCACGCTCTCGGGCTCCCGCAACGGATCGTTGCTCGCGGCGATCGATTGCACCGTGACGCCGGGAGGCGGACGGCTGCTCGCCGCGCGCCTCGCCGGGCCGCTGACCGAGGCCGATGAGATCGACCGCCGGCTGGATGCGGTCGGCTTTCTACGCGAAGACAGGTCTCTGCGTGCCGATCTGCGTGCCCGCCTCAAAGCCGCGCCCGATCTCGCAAGGCCGCTGTCGCGGCTTGCGCTACGAAGGAGCGGCCCGCGTGATCTCGCGGCGCTGCGCGACGGTCTCTCGGCCGCCGCGGAGCTTGCCGCGCGGCTCGGCGCGCATGCGGATTTGCCCGCCGGTCTCGCGGCTTCGACACGGGCGGCGAGCGGCGTCGATCCGTCCATCGCCGCGGCGCTCACGGAAGCACTCGCCGCCGATTTGCCGCTGCGGACCCACGACGGCAACTTCGTGAGCGTCGGCTACGATGCGCCGCTCGATGCGACGCGCGCGTTGCGCGACGAAAGCCGGCGTATCGTCGCAGAATTGCAGACGCGGTACTGCGAGCTGGCGGAGAGCCGCCAACTAAAGCTCAAACACAATAATTTTCTCGGCTTCTTCATCGAGGTCCCGCAGGCACAAGGCGAAAAGCTTCTAAAACCGCCGTTCAATTCGACGTTCGTGCATCGCCAGACCATGGCCGACGCGATGCGCTTCTCGACCGCCGAGCTTGCCGAACTCGAAGCGAAGATCGCCTCGGCTGCCGACTCGGCGCTGGCGCGCGAGGCGGAAATCTTCGATCGGCTCGCCGCCTGGATTCTTGCCGCCGAACAATCCATCAAGGCCGCGGCGGACGGCTTGGCGGCGATCGACGTCGCCGCGACACTCGCCGAGCTCGCCGATGCGCGCGGCTGGACGCGTCCCGAAATCGACGGATCGCTCAGCTTCACCGTTGAAGCGGGACGCCATCCGGTGGTCGAAGCGGCGCTCGCCCAATCGGGCAAGCCTTTCGTTGCTAACGATTGCGATCTCTCCGGCAAAGACGCGGGCCTCATCGCCGTCGTGACCGGCCCGAACATGGCCGGCAAATCGACGTATCTGCGGCAAAACGCGCTGCTCTCCGTACTGGCGCAGATGGGCTCGTTCGTGCCGGCGGCACGCTGCAAGATCGGCATCGTCGATCGCCTTTTCTCGCGCGTCGGCGCGGCCGACGATCTTGCCCGCGGCCGTTCGACCTTCATGGTAGAAATGGTCGAGACCGCGGCAATTCTCAATCAAGCTACGCAACGTTCGCTGGTGATCCTTGACGAGATCGGCCGCGGTACTGCGACCTTCGACGGCCTCGCGATTGCCTGGGCGGTGATGGAACATTTGCACGAGAAGAATCGCTCGCGAACATTGTTTGCGACCCATTTCCACGAGCTGACGCATCTTGCCAAACACTTGCGCCACATCGTCAATCTCACCATTCGCGTGGCGGATTGGAAGGGCGACCTCGTGTTCCTGCACGAAATCGTCAAGGGCGCAGCGGATCAATCCTACGGCATTCAGGTCGCCAAGCTCGCCGGTCTTCCGGCAGCGGTCGTCGAGCGCGCGCAGAAACTGCTTGCCGAATTCGAAGCGGCGGACCGGCAAAGACCTCTCGAACGGCCCATCACCGATCTGCCGCTGTTTGCCGGCGCGAGCGTCCCGACCGAGCCGCGGCGCCCGGCAAAACTCGCTGCGGCGCTCGATGCGATCGATCCGAACGAATTGACGCCGCGCGAGGCGCTCGAGGCGCTCTATAAGCTGAAAGCGATCCGGGCAGAGAGCAGCTAGCGTCCGTGCAGCATCCGGCCGACCAGTTTCGACGTATAATCGACCATCGGCACGATGCGCGCGTAATTGAGCCGCGTCGGACCGATGACGCCGAGTACGCCGACAATCCGCCGCTGGTCGTCATGGAATGGCGCGGCAATCATTGACGAGCCGGAGAGCGAGAAGAGCTTGTTTTCCGAACCGATGAAGATGTGTACGCCCTCTCCGCCTTCCGCCCGGTTTAAGAGATCGATGACGTCCTTCTGGGTTTCGAGATCGGCGAGCAGAAGGCGGATTCGCTCGAGGTCTTCGCTGGCGGTCAGATTTTCGAGGAGATTGGCCTGCCCGCGGACGATCAAGTGCTGGCCCTGGCTGGCGTTATCGACCCAGCTTGCAAGCCCGGCGCCAACGAGCCGCGCCGTCAGCTCGCCGAGTTCGGCCTCGGCGAGTTCGAGAGTTGCTTCGATCGCCGCCTTCGCCTCGGTAATCGTGCGCCCGCCGATTCGCGCGTTGAGATAGTTGCTGGCCTCGATCAGAGCGGACGGCGGCAGATCGCGCGGCGTCTGCACGATACGGTTTTCGACCGAACCGTCGGCGGCGACCAGGACCGCCAGCGCCCTTTCCGGATCGAGGCGAGTGAATTCGATCTGTTTGAGCCTCGGGTTCTCCTTGGTCGTGACAACCACTCCGGCGCTGCGCGTCAGCCCCGATAGCGTGCTCATCGCCTCGCCAAGCAGCGTTTCCAGCGCCTGCTGCTTCGAGGCCGCACGGACCTGCGCCTCGATTTCCGCCCGTTCTTCCCGTCCGATGTCCCCGATCTCCAGCATAGCGTCGACGAAGAAGCGCAGGCCGAGTTCGGTCGGCAACCGGCCGGCGCTGGTATGCGGCGCATAGATTAGGCCCAACTCTTCAAGATCCTGCATCACGTTGCGAACCGAAGCCGATGACAACGTCATGGGCAGCAGGCGCGCCAGATGGCGCGATCCAACCGGCGCACCGCTGGCGAGATAGGATTCGACGATGTGCCGAAAGATCTCGCGCGGCCGCTCGTTGAGGCGGCCGAGGGCGCTGACCTCGAGCTGCGCGGAGCGGTGTGGGTGGTCGGTCATGCCTCTAAGATGGCGGCAGGAACGCGCCGACGCAAGCCTGCGGGTTCGGGCACAGCGGCCTTGATACGGTGCTGCGCCGGCATTCAACCGGCGACCTGCCGCACGATAAGAAGCTGATGGATCTTCTCGGCAAGCTCGGCGCGTGCGAAGGGCTTCGGCAGAAGCAGAACGCCCGGCTCGAATCTACCGCGCTCGATCAGCGCATCCTGCGCATAGCCGGTCGTAAGCAGGACTTTCAACTGCGGCCGCAGCCGCCGCGCCTCTTCGGCGAGTTCCGTTCCATTCATACCGGGTAAGCCGACGTCGCTGAACAGCAGCGTGAAATCGTTGCTCTCTCGCAGCGTCTCAAGCGCCGTTTTGGCGTTGCCAGCTTCGCGGACGCGATAGCCGAGATCGCGCAGGAGTTCGGCCGAATAGGCGCGAACGTCGGGATCGTCTTCGACGACCAACACCGTGCCTTGCGCCTGTGCCTGGACTTTCTCCTCCACGTCCGGGCGCCGCTGCTCGCTCTCTTCTTCGACGCGGGCGCGGGGCAGATAGAGCGTGATCGTCGTTCCTTGATTAGGCACACTATCGATCGTGACATGGCCGCCTGTCTGTTTGACGAACCCATAGACCTGGCTCAAGCCGAGCCCCGTGCCCTGCCCGACCGGCTTGGTGGAAAAGAACGGCTCGAATACCCGATCGAGCACGTCCTTCTCGATTCCTTTGCCGGTATCGGAAATCGACAACTCCACATATTGGCCGGGCGCGATTTCGCCCGCTTCTTCCTCCGCCACGTGGCAGTTGCTGGCAGTGATCGTCAACCGGCCCTGGCTCTCCATCGCGTCGCGCGCGTTGATGGCAATGTTGAGGATTGCGTTGTCGAGCTGGCTCAAGTCGGCGAACGCCGGCCAGAGGCCGGGCGTAACACGCGTCGTGACCTCGATGTTCTCGCCAAGCGTGCGGCGCAGCAGGTCGGACATCGAAGTCAGCATGGCGACGAGATCGGCGGCGCGCGGTTCGAGCGGCTGGCGGCGCGAAAAAACGAGCAGCCGCTGTGTCAAGATCGCGCCGCGATTCGCCGCGTCAAATGCATTGCTCGCCCAACGATTGAGCCGCTGGTCGCCGTCCTGCGTATACTTCTTCAGCAGCTCGAGGTTGCCGAGGACGGCGGTAAGGAGATTGTTGAAGTCGTGAGCGATGCCGCCGGTGAGCTGGCCGATCGATTCAAGCTTCTGTGCCTGCCGCAGCTGCGCTTCCGCCTGCTCGCGTTCGGCTACTGCTCGGTTGCGCTCCTTGTCGGCGCGGGCGAGCGCTTCGTAGGCGTTGAGCTGGCGCACTAGCAGCCAGAGGATGAAACCAAGCGCCACGATGCAGAGCACGGTGCCTGCGGCGACCAACACCGCCACCTGATACCAGTCGGCGAGGATTTCGTTGGTCGCTTTGCTGATATTGACGACAAGCGGGAAGTGTTTGATCGGTATGGTCGCAACGAGCCGCGCCTGCCCATCAATTGCCTTTGCAACTTCGTAAGTGACCGGCTGGCCGTCCTGCAAGATTCCGCTGAACGCCGCAATGTGGAAGACATGGCCAATGCCATTCAGCGTCGGATATCGCGCCAGTAACATTGCATCGCGCCGCCACAAACTGACGGCGCCGTGTCTGCCGATATCAAGCGTTCTGTAGAGATTCTCAAAATAACCGAGATCGATCGCCGCCGCGACGACACCGAGGAATCTGCCGGATGAGCTGTCGAGGCGCCGCGCGAGATAGATCACCCAGGTCCCATTGTTGCGTTGGACGGGCTCACTGAGATAGGCGCCGGCGTTCGGGCTGCGCCGCAGGGCACCGTAATAATCACTGCCCGCCACGTTGATGTCGGGAGCGGGATTCTGGCTTGAGGAATTGACGAGCCGCCCGTCGAACCCGATCATGCTTACCGACTGCAGTTGCGGTATGCCCACAATCCGCGATTTCAGCAGCGCGTAGGTCATAACATCGGATTCGAGGCGGATGAATTCCTGCGGGGTTGTGACCCCATCGAGCGCGAGATCCTGCTGCAAGCTCGTGAGCACAAGGTCGACGCCTTGCAGCGTTCGCTCGGTTTCCTCGGCGAGCAGGAGGTCGAGCGCCATCAGCTCGCGTTTTTCGTCGCTGATATCGCGTAGCCGCAACTCGCGAATGGTCAGGCCCGCCAGGACGCAGACCAGCAGCATGATCAGGACGCCGACGCCAATGATGGTAGGTTTGGGCTTTAGGAGCGAACCGACACGAAACCAGCTGCGATCCGGAAGCAAAGGTCTTTTCCTCCTTTGACCGCAAATTCCACACTAACGCGAGATCAGAGCAGCAAGCTTAACAGGACCGCGGCGGCAAAGGAAGAAAAACGGATTCTCCAGCCGCAACGCGGTTTTCACCAGCGCAACAGCGCGCTTCCCCACGCCATTCCCGCACCGATGGCCATCATCGCGATGAGATCGCCTTGCTTCAGCCTTCCGGCGCGATTGGCTTCGTCGAGCGAGATCGGCAGCGAGGCGCTCGAGGTATTGCCGTAGCGGTCGATGTTGAGCCAACATTTGTCGAGCGGGATGCCGAGCCGATCGACCACCGACTCGACGATTCGGGCGTTGGCCTGATGCGAGATGACATGATCGATCGCGCCGGGCTTCAATCCGTTGGCCGCGAGAGCCTCGAGCATGGCATCGGGAAGAACGCGAATCGCGAATTTATAGATCTCGCGGCCATTCATCGCGATCTTGTGCATTTTTTTGGCGAGGACTTCTTCCGATTGCGGATATCGGCTGCCGCCGCCCGGAATCGACAAGATCGAAGCCGCACTGCCGTTAGAGTGGAGATGCGCGGAAAGCAAGCCACGCGACGGATCGGTCGTCGGTCCCATGACGAGCGCACCGGCCGCGTCGCCGAACAACACGCAACTGCTGCGGTCGGACCAATCGACGAGGCGGCTCAGGATTTCCGCGCCGATGACGAGCACGCGCTTGGCTTTGCCGCTGCGGATGAACTGATCGGCAATGCTGATGCCGTAAAGCGATCCCGCGCACGCCGCGGATAAATCAAAGGCAAAGGCGCGCGTCGCGCCGAGCTTGGCTTGCACGATCACCGAGCAGGACGGCATCTGCATATCGGGCGAAATCGTTCCGACGATGATCATGTCGAGCGCGGTCGGATCCGTATCCGCCATCGTCAAGGCGCGCTTCGCGGCCTCGACCGCCATGTCCGATGTCGCTTCATCGGCGGCAGCGATACGCCGCTCTTTGATCCCCGTCCGCTCGGTGATCCAGGCGTTCGAGGTATTGACGATTTTTTCGAGGTCTTGGTTGGTGAGTACGCGCGACGGAGCATAAACGCCCGTCCCCAAGACATGGGAATAGGTCAAAGTGATCACCCCCGCCGGCCCCGCAGTGAGAACCGGCATAGGACGAAACGGAGGAGATCGCAAATTTGTTGGCCGATCGAAGCCTATCGCGTCGCCAGGCGACGCTCGAACGCATGTACGCGGCCGATGCGCGACGACAAGCGAGCGCGCGATCAATGCCCCTTTCTGTTGGGCATGTTGCCAGCCGGCTCGGCGCGCAATTCATAGGAGCGACGGAGTTGATCAATTGCGCCGCGCGCGCCGCGTAAAGCTGCATTGCCGACACGTGGCCGGAACCCGGCCAACGTCCAATTGCTTCCCTCGCCGGGTGTCACACGCGGCTGAATCAGAATTTCGTCCACCCCCTCGAATCCTTCGCAGGATCGTAGTTCCCGCAAACATATCTCCCGCAATTCGGCATGTGATCGGACCTCACGGTGCATGTTAACCTCGTCATCA
>JBOHJJ010000177.1:0-5052 GCA_050728495.1 Methylovirgula sp. | reverse complement strand
GATTTTCAGATCGAGGTGCACGATGCGCCTGCCGACGGGTTCGCGCGCGCGGATTTGCTGGCGCTGCTGCGGGCGAGGGTGGGTGAAGGGAAGTGAGGGCTAGCGAAGAACACCCGCGCTTGGTTTGCTCGATGCGGCCACGCTGACGAGCATCTACCGCGCGCCCGTCAGCGCTTCGCCTCCGCATTCAACGTCCACTGGCATAAATGCGCGCCGTTGCGCCGCGCTTCGAGATCGACGTGGAGGTGCAGCGCGTGAAAGGCATCCGAACCCGGGCCGAGCACGGTGGAGAAGCGCTGGCAGGCTGTCTTTTTCACGAGCGCCAGAAAAGCGCGGGCCGTATCCGTGCCATCCGGTGCCGCGACCGCAAAAAGCGCTCCGCGTTCGGTGCGAAAGCCTTCGAGATCGAGCGCGTCGCCAAACGCGTGCTCGCTGAGCTTGGCGCCGGCAATACGATTTCGACCGCGGCATTCGTAGCCCCCGGCACCTTCGATCGCGGCGAGCCGATCGCCTTTCGTAATGCCGGGCGCGAGATCCTCGCGCACCCAATCGGCGACCACCGAGGCCAGCGAGGCGCGCACGACCACCGCGGGCAACAGCACCACCTTCCCCCCGTCCGCCAGCAGGATGGCGTCGAGCCGCAACGGCGCGGCAATCATGCACCCGCCTCCGTCATCGATAGGAGGAAGCGCTTCGCCGACGATACGATGGCTGGCGAGTAGTTGCGCGCGGAGCCTGTCGCCTTCGGCATGAACAAGTATCGGAGACTGTGCAGGCACCGGCTCGGGAGGCGGCAGATCGGGCGGGCGTGGCGACGGCATGGGTATAGGTGCGGCAGCGGCAGAACCGCAAGCAATCGCAACGAGGCTCAGGATCGCGCATAGAAATGTGCGCGTTGCTGCCGCCGGCTCTCCGCTGATCTTATTCACCTATGTCGTCAACGCGCCATGCGCCATTAAGTTCGCGCTTCGCTAGCGGCGGCACGCCTTTGGTCACGCAAGCCGATGATTGCGGCGCTCCAGCCATGGCGGCGTGTTGCCTCACACCAACGCGCCGCCGCCGTCGACGATAAGAACCTGTCCGGTGCCATACGTCTGGCGCATCAGGTAAAGATAGGCCTCGGCGATCTCCTGCGTTTCGCCGACATGGCCGACCAGCAAATGCTCTTCCATCTGCCGGTAGAGCGCCGCGCGGTCGGCATCGGTCATGGTGTCCCAAAGCGGGCTCTTCACCACGCCGGGGCAGACGATGTTGACACGGATCGGCGCGAGTTCGACGGCGAGCGCCCGCGTCAATCCTTCCATCGCCGAACAGATGCTGGCGCCAAGCGCCCAGCCGGGGTGCGGACGTGCTCCCGCCAATCCGGAGGTGAAGACAATCGAGCCGCCGGGCCGGATGCTTCCGCTGCCATATTTGGCCGCCATGAACGCACCCCAATAGCGCAGATCGAAAAAGTGCCGCGCCGCGGCCATTTCAGTATTGGCCAGTTTGCCGAGCTGCAGGCTTTCGCCGGCGGTAAAGACGAGATGGTCGAATGCGCCGAGCCGCGCGAACAGATGTTTGAGGGCTGTCTCGTCGCTGACATCGAGCGCATGTCCTTCGGCGCCGGCGGGCAGAGTGGCCAAAGCCTCTTCGACACGTGCTCTGCGGCTCGAGGCAATCACCACCGAAGCGCCCTCGCGCGCCGCGGCCTGCGCGGTGGCCAAGCCGATCGCGGAGCTGCCGCCGAGCACGACGATCCGTTTTTCCAGAAGAGTCATGATCTGGCCTTATCTATTCGGAGCGCTCTTTGTCGAGCAGCGCGCGCTTGCGTTCGACGCCCCAGCGGTAACCGGAAAGCGCCCCATCGTTACGCACGACGCGATGACACGGGATCGCCACGGCGATGTTGTTATACGCGCAGGCTTGGGCGACGGCGCGCGCCGAATGAGGCGAGCCGATGCGTCGTGCGATCTCGGCGTAACTTACCGTTTCACCCGCCGGGATGGCGAGGAGCGCCTGCCAGACGCGTTGCTGGAAGGCCGTGCCGCGAATATCGAGCGGCAGATCGAGGCCGAGTTGCGGCGCATCGACGAAGCCGACCACGCGCGCCACAAGCGCCTCGAACTCCGCATCTGCGCCGATCAGATCGGCGCGCGGGAAAAGATCCTGGATGTCGCGGGCCAGCGCATCGGGGTCGTCGCCGAGCAGGATCGCGCAAATTCCCTTCTTGCTGCAAGCGACCAGAATGGCGCCGAGGGAACAGGCGCCGATCGCGAATTTGATCTCGGCGTCGAGGCCGCCGTTGCGGAACGCGCGCGGCGTCATGCCGAGGACCTCATTGGATTTCTCGTAAAAACGGCCGGCCGAGCTGAATCCGGCGCCATAGATCGCCTCCGTCACACTGTTTGCTCCGGCGAGTGTTTCGCGCACGCGCCGGGCGCGATCCGCCGCGGCATAGGCCTTCGGCGTCAGACCGGTCGCCTTTTTGAAGACGCGATGGAAGTGAAATCTGCTCATCTGCGCCGCGGCGGCGAGCGCGTCCAAGGCGACAGGTGCATCGGCTTCGGCGATGCGGCGGCAGGCCGCCGCCACCATGGCCGCGTGTTGCGTGCGGGCCTCGTTGGGCCGGCAGCGCCGACAGGGGCGAAAGCCGGCGCGTTCGGCTTCGCGCCAGGTAGCATAGAACGCGACGTTTTGCGGGCTGGGCAGGCGCGACGGACAGCCCGGGCGGCAATATATGCCGGTGGTCTTCACCGCATAGACAAATCCGAATACGGGATCGCGGTTGGCGACGGCGCTCCAGCGCGGGTCGACGGTGCGTTCGATGCAGCGCATGATTTCTTCTCCAAGATCGCCGATCGATAGCCGGATTTCGCAGACCATGCACTCCGGCTCTTGCTTTTACATCCAAAATGGCCGGCCGTTATCGTGCGTCGCCAGCTCGAACGGCGCGGCGCATGATTATTTTTGCAGCCATGCGATCAGCGCCATGGCAGCGGCGGGATTGTGTGCCTTGGAACCGCTGATCACGTAGAGAAAGACATCGCGGCCGGATTTGACGGCGGGATTCTGGGTCAAGCTCTCCAAATCGTCGGGCGCGCCGCCCGCCGCCCAGAGGCGGGCACGTGCCGCCCAGGCGTGGAGAGCCGGCTTGGAATAGCCAAGATCCTGCGACTCGCTCGTGCCCATGATGCGCGCGTAGACGAAATCGGCGGTAAGGTCGGCGATCTGCGGATAGTGCGAGTCGCCCGCGATGACGATCGCGACGCCATGTTCGCGCGCCAGCGCGATGAAGTCGGGGGATTGAAACGTGGCGTGCCGTACTTCGACGGCATGGCGAATTTGTCGTCCCGCGATCTTCTTCGGCAACAGGTTGAGAAAGGCTTCGAAGTCCTTCGGCTCGAATTTCTTGGTTGGCAGAAACTGCCAGTTTACCGGGCCGAGCTTGTCTTTGAGTTCGAGGACGCCGCTTGCAAAGAATCGCTCGATCGAGGCGCCGGCTTCGGCAAGCGCACGGCGGTTGGTCGCAAAACGCGGCCCCTTCACGGCGAACACGAAATCGTCCGGCGTCTCGGTACGCCATTTGACGAAGCTCTCGGGCTTTTGCGAACCGTAGTTGGTGCCGTTGATTTCGATCGAGGTGAGTTTGCGGCTCATATGTTCGAGCTCGCGCCTTTGCGGCAGACCTTCGGGATAGAAGAGGCCACGCCAAGGCGCATACGTCCAGCCGCCGACCCCGATCCATATGCGTTGTGCCGGCGCCGCGCTCTGATGCTCTTTGCGATGTTGCTGCGATTTCATGTGCTTATCTGGCAAGCCAATGTTAGGACGCCGCGACCCTGCCGGGCGGCCGGAAAGTTCGCATTTCCGGCCGGTCCGTGCTAGCTCACAGGCCCCGAGCCGCAAAATGTTGCCGACGAGAACGAGATGGCCGATTTTTTCCGTGAGGTCGACGAGGACGTCCGCCGCGATCGGCTCATCCAGTTTTGGAAGAAATATCAGAACTGGATCATCGCTGCGGCGGTCATCATCATTGCCGCGACGGCCGGGTGGCGCGTCTATGAACATTTTCGCCTCAAGGCGGGGGAGGCGGCCGGGACGCGCTACGAGGCCGCCTGGCAATTGCTGAGTAATGGCAAATCAGCCGAAGCGGCGACGGCGTTCGAGTCTTTGCGCAAAGACGGGCCGCACGGCTACGCGACGCTGGCGCAGCTTGCCGCCGCCGATGCGCTCGCGGCAAAGGATCCCGCCGCCGCGGCCAAGGCATATGACGTACTTGCGGACGACCCCACGGCCGATGCGCCCTATCGGGATGTGGCGCGGCTGCGCGCCGCGTATCTGCGCGTGGACCGCGAAGATCCGAAGCAATTCGAGGCGCGCTATGCGATCTATGCGGGTCCCGATCATCCCTATCGTAACCTCTACCGCGAGCTTCTCGCTTTGGCGGCGTCGCGGCGCGGGGATCTCACTACGGCGGCGATGTGGCTCGACGAAATCGCCTCCGATCCGGGCGCGCCGGGCGCGGTACGCGGTCGGGCGGCGGCCTTTCTCGACGTCATCCAAGGCGGCAAATTGCCGAAGTAGCGATGTTCAAGATTGCCATCGTCGGGCGTCCGAACGTCGGCAAGTCGACCCTCTTCAATCGCCTCGTCGGCAAGAAACTCGCGCTCGTCGATAATTTGCCGGGATTGACGCGCGATCGGCGTGAGGGCCAAGCGCAGCTCGGCGATCTCAATTTCACGGTCATCGATACGGCGGGGCTCGAGGAGGGCCGACCCACAACACTCGCCGGCCGCATGCGCGCCCAGACCGAGGCCGCCATTGCCGACGCGGACGCAATCTTTTTTCTGCTTGATGCGCGCGCCGGCGTAACGCCGGACGACCGTCTCTTCGCCAATCTTTTGCGCCGTTCCGGCAAGCCGCTGATCCTCGTCGCCAACAAAGCCGAGGGGCGCGCCGCGGAAGAAGGCGTGCGCGAAGCCTTCGCGCTTGGGCTTGGCGCGCCGGTGCCGCTTTCGGCCGAACACGGCGAGGGATTGGCCGACCTTTATGCGGCCGTGTGCGAAGCGT
>JBOHJJ010000176.1:0-5121 GCA_050728495.1 Methylovirgula sp. | reverse complement strand
GTTTCCTGCCCGGCCTCGGGGGCCGCGCCGGGTTCGCCCTGCGCCTTGTACATCGCTTCGCCAAGCTTCATGGAAGCCTGCACGAGTTCCTCGGTGCGCGCCTTGATCGCATCGAGGTCATCGCCTTCAAGCGCGGTGCGCAGGCCCGTAACCGCGGATTCGACCGCGCTCTTGTCGGCCTGCGCGACCTTCGATCCAAATTCGGAGAGCGACTTCTCGGCGGTATGGATCATCGCTTCGCCATGGTTCTTGGCGTCGACGAGTTCGCGCCGCGTCTTATCCTCGGCGGCGTGCAACTCGGCATCCTTCACCATCTTGTCGATATCTGACTCGGACAAGCCGCCCGAGGCCTGGATGCGGATCTGCTGTTCTTTGTTGGTCGCCTTGTCCTTCGCGGTGACGTTGACGATGCCGTTGGCGTCGATGTCGAACGTGACCTCGATCTGCGGCACGCCGCGCGGCGCCGGCGGAATGCCGACGAGATCGAACTGGCCGAGCAGTTTGTTG
Source organism: Methylovirgula sp. (assembly GCA_050728495.1). Taxonomy (GTDB): domain Bacteria; phylum Pseudomonadota; class Alphaproteobacteria; order Rhizobiales; family Beijerinckiaceae; genus Methylovirgula. The sequence continues at coordinate 4,614 of JBOHJJ010000176.1, read as the reverse complement.
TCCGCCGCCATCTCGCGCTCGCCTTGGAAAACGCGGATCGTCACCGCCGTCTGATTGTCCTCGGCGGTTGAGAAAACCTGGCTCTTCTTGGTCGGGATGGTCGTATTGCGCTCGATGAGCCGCGTGAAGACGCCGCCCAAAGTCTCGATGCCGAGCGACAGGGGCGTCACGTCGAGGAGCAGCACGTCTTTCACGTCGCCCTGCAAAACACCCGCCTGGATCGCCGCGCCGACTGCCACGACTTCGTCTGGGTTGACGCCCTTATGCGGCTCTTTGCCGAAGAAGTTTTTGACGACTTCCTGAACCTTGGGCATGCGCGTCATGCCGCCGACCAGCACCACCTCGTTGATCTCGCCGGCGCTGAGGCCGGCATCCTTCAGCGCCTTGCGGCAAGGCTCGACGGTTTTCTGGATGAGATCGTCGACGAGCGCTTCGAGCTTGGCACGGGTGAGCTTCAGCGTCAGATGTTTCGGGCCCGACGCGTCGGCGGTGATGTACGGCAGGTTGACCTCGGTCTGCGTCGCCGAGGAAAGTTCGATCTTGGCTTTCTCCGCCGCTTCTTTGAGGCGTTGAAGGGCAAGTTTGTCTTTGCGCAGGTCGATGCCGCTCTCCTTGCGGAATTCGTCCGCGAGATAATCGACGATGCGGTTGTCGAAATCTTCGCCGCCCAAGAACGTGTCCCCGTTCGTCGACTTCACTTCGAACACGCCGTCGCCGATTTCGAGGATCGATACATCGAACGTGCCGCCGCCCAAGTCGTAGACCGCGATCGTCCCTGAGCCCTTCTTGTCGAGCCCGTAGGCGAGCGCCGCCGCGGTCGGCTCGTTGATGATGCGCAAGACCTCAAGGCCGGCGATCTTGCCGGCGTCTTTGGTCGCCTGGCGTTGGGCGTCGTTGAAATAGGCCGGGACGGTGATGACGGCCTGAGTCACCGGCTGGCCGAGATAAGCCTCGGCCGTCTCCTTCATCTTTTGCAGGATGAACGCGGAAATCTGCGAGGGCGAATATTTCTTGCCGCCGGCCTCGACCCAGGCATCGCCGTTTGGCGCCTTGATGATCTTGTAGGGGACGAGGCTCATGTCCTTTTTGGTCATCGGATCGTCGAAGGTGCGGCCGATGAGCCGTTTGATGGCGAAGAACGTGCGCTCCGGATTAGTCACGGCCTGGCGCTTCGCCGGCTGGCCGACCAACCGCTCGCCATCTTCGGTAAAGGCGACGATTGACGGCGTGGTGCGCGACCCCTCCGCGTTTTCGATGACCTTCGGCGTGGAGCCTTCCATGACCGCCACGCAGGAATTGGTAGTTCCAAGGTCGATCCCGATAACTTTGGCCATGACTTTTCCCTTTCGAGCCGCGAGGCCGCCCACAACGCGGTCCGGCATCCGGTATGCCGCCCGGTCCCCGATGAATCTCAATGTGGTAGCTGCGCAGTCGCGCGCAAGATGAAGCCAATATAAGAGGGCGTTTTCCCGACGCAAGCCGAGCCGGACGCCGGGGCCAATCTCTGGGGCCGCCTAAATTCACAGAATCCTTCGCCTAAACGCAATATTAAGGAACGCGCCCTGCGTCCGTCGATTGATCGATGCGTGACGGCAGTGCCGTGGCTTGTCTATGAAGGCCTGAAATGACTTCCAAACTTCTCACTTTGCTGGCAGCCGCTGCGCTTCTTGCGGCGGCTCCGGCGGCAATGGCGCATTCGATGCGCTGCGTTCCCGGTGCTTACGGCGCCTACCAGGACCCGGATGGGACCTATCCTTCCGAAGCGGATTTCGTCAGGGATCTGCGCGGCACTCCCTGCGGGGTAAACTGCACCCGCGCAGCTAAGGCGCGCTGGGCCAGATGGGCTCACGATCATTGCTAATCTGGCGGAAACCATCGGCAACCGACCGACAGGCGGGAGGAACCGGGCTCTCGCTTCTCCCGTCTCAGGTTTAGCCTTTCAGGAAAAGCGCGGGCCGCGCCGCGCTTCCGCCAAGGCGCTGGAGAGGCTGGTGGCGAATTCAGCCTTTTCTGCGGGGCCGAGGAAATTGCCCACCTCGATGCTTTGGCCGCGCGAGACGAGGGCCAGTCTTTGGACCCCGAATTCTTCGTGTTCCTCTTTGTGGAGGCGCACCCAGGAGGGGTGGAAGCGCCATTCCGCTTTCGCTCCCCGGGGCGAGACTTTGGCGAGCATCAGCTCGATCGGCGTCACGCGCACGTCCTCATAGGCGCGAGCGGCGCGGAAATTGGCGCGGAAGGCGAGGTAAAGGAGCGCTACGTCGACCCCCATGAAGCCCGCCACGGGCCAGGCGCCGAAGATCACGAACGGCAGCGTCGCGAAAAAGCTCATCCCCGAGAAGACCATGATAAGGATATGGAAATTGCGCTTGCTGAGGGAGCGATGCGGATGCAGGCGCACTGCGAAGATCCGCCGCGTTGCGGGGTCGCTCTCGTCGGGGATGTGGATCGACGGTTCCGTCATGCGAGCTCGCCCTTCTCTCGAGTCTCTGTGGACCTTATAACCCCGCGATGGCGGCCAGCACCAGGGTGAAGCCTAAAATCGGCGAAAAAGTTCCCCGGCTGCGCGACCGAGCGAGCGTGCGGGAGATCTTCCGGCGGTTCGCGGCGGCCGTTCCGGACCCGCGCGGCGAACTCAAGTACCGCAATCCATTCACGTTGCTCGTCGCGGTGGTCTTGTCCGCGCAGGCAACCGACGCCGGCGTCAACAAAGCGACCGCCAAACTCTTCGCAGTGGCGGATACGCCGGAGAAAATGCTGCGGCTCGGCACGGCGAAACTTACCGAGTTCGTCAAAACCATCGGCCTTTATCGCGCCAAGGCCAAGAACATCATCGCCCTTTCCGAGCGGCTCGTGAAAGAGCACGGCGGCAAGGTGCCGGCAAACCGCGAAGCGCTCGAGGCGCTGCCCGGCGTCGGCCGCAAGACAGCCAACGTGGTGCTCAATACCGCATTCGGGCAACCGGTGATCGCCGTCGATACGCATGTCTTCCGAGTCTCGAATCGGGTCCCCATCGCCCCCGGCAAAACGCCGCGCGAGGTCGAGGAAGGGTTGGAGAAGGTCATCCCCGCAGAATATAAGATGCACGCGCATCATTGGCTAATCCTGCATGGGCGTTACGTTTGCAAAGCGCTGAAGCCCGATTGCGGCCATTGCCTTATCAACGACCTCTGCCGCTGGCCAGGAAAGACGGTGGAGTTGCGGAAGGTTGCAAGGCGTCATTCGTGATAGAATCGCGGCGCAGATTCGTTTCGCGGTCGGCTAGAGCGGGTCGGACGGGAGAACCGCAGGCGTGAACACCCCTCGCGTGGTCGCTTTGGAAAAGCGCAGCGACGATCAAGACGTTTCGCTGCGCCCGCGCGCTCTCGCCGACTTTATCGGCCAAGAGGCGGCGCGCAAGAACTTGCGCGTCTTCATCGAAGCTGCCAAGGCGCGCCGCGACGCGCTCGATCACGTGCTCTTCGTCGGCCCTCCCGGCCTCGGCAAGACAACCTTGGCGCAGATCGTAGCGCATGAGCTCGGCGTCAATTTCCGCGCGACTTCGGGGCCGGTGATCGCCAAAGCCGGCGATCTCGCCGCGCAGTTGACGGCGCTCGAAGCGCGCGACGTGCTGTTCATCGATGAAATTCATCGCCTAAACCCGGCGATCGAAGAAATCCTCTACCCGGCGATGGAAGATTTCCAACTCGATCTCATGATCGGCGAGGGGCCGGGGGCGCGCTCGGTGAAGATCGATCTCGCAAGGTTCACGTTGATCGGCGCGACTACCCGTGCCGGCCTGCTTACCACGCCGCTGCGCGATCGGTTCGGCATCCCGATGCGGCTCGAATTCTATTCGGTGACCGAACTCGAAGTGATCGTGCGGCGCGGTGCCCGCATCCTCGGGCTTGAGATCGGCGAGGACGGCGCCAACGAGGTGGCGAAACGGGCGCGGGGCACGCCGCGCGTCGCCGGCCGCTTGTTGCGCCGGGTACGCGATTTCGCCGAGGTGGGCGCCACGCCCGGCGCGGCGATCGTCGTTACCCGCGCACTCGCCGACCGGGCGCTCGCCGAACTCGACGTCGATGCGCTCGGCCTCGATTCGATGGACCGGCGCTACCTCGGGCTGATCGCCAATGCGTTCGAAGGCGGCCCGGTCGGTGTCGATACGATCGCTGCGGCGATCTCCGAGCCGCGCGACGCAATCGAGGACATTATCGAGCCGTATCTCATTCAGCAGGGCTTTTTGCAGCGCACGCCGCGTGGCCGGCTGCTCACCGCGCATGCGTTCCGCCATCTGGGCCTCGACCCGCCGGCGACGGCGCAGCAGATGGGCTTGTTCTGCGCCGATGAGAGCTAAGCTGCCAAGCCGAGTGCGAAAATGCTAGGGTCTTCCTGAGCCTTCGGGTTCAGGGAGGAAACATGTCGTACGTTTCGCGCGCCCTCGCGGCGAGCGTAATCCTATTGGCATTGGGTTGCGGCGCCGTCGCCGAGTCTCCCGAATATTGTCATGACTACGCGGCCGCAGCGGTCATCAAAGCCGGCGAGAATCGCGCCTTCAGCTGCGGCTATTCCGGGCCGCGCTGGGCGATGAACTACGCGGTTCATTTTGCCTGGTGCCTGGGCGCGGCGCGTCCC
>JBOHJJ010000175.1:0-6534 GCA_050728495.1 Methylovirgula sp. | reverse complement strand
CGCGAATTCACCGCGGACGTGGCGCGCTTCTTCGAGCTGACGCGCGGCCACGTGCTCATCATGGGGCATCGCACCTTCGTTTCCGTTCCGAAATTCGCTTTCGAGGACCGCGAGATCGTGGAAATTCATGAGTCTGAGCCGCCGGAGGAAGTGCTGGCGCGTTTTCCGGGTCGCGTGGTGTTCATCGGCGGCGGGCCGCCGGTGTATGCGGCCTATGCGCGATTCATCCGCCATTGGGACATCAACCGTCTGCCCTATGACGGCGAGGCGGATCGCTGGTTCGATCCGGCTTGGCTGATCGCGGTGCGTTAAGCGCGCTCTGCGAGCTTTGTTGATCGGCCCTCTGAATTGGGGCAAAAGGCGCGACCGGGCGGCTTCGCTCCATAGGCTCGCATCCATGCAGCATCCTCTGCGCGTCGGCGTTGCCGGGCTTGGCACCGTGGGCCTCGCCGTTCTCGAGCTCCTCGATCGCCAAGCCGCGACCGTGGCGGCGCGCTGCGGGCGCAAAATCGCGGTGACTGCGGTCGCGGCGAAAGAGGCGGGCAAGGAGCGCGGCCGCGATCTCACGCGTTTCACCTGGTTCGACGATCCCGCCAAGCTCGCCGCCTCGCCCGACATCGATCTCTTCGTCGAATTGATCGGCGGCGCCGACGGCGCGGCGCTGGCCTGCGTCGAGGCGGCGCTTGCCGCCGGCAAATCCGTCGTCACCGCCAACAAGGCGCTCATCGCCAAACACGGACTGCAGCTTGCCGAGCTCTCCGAGCAGAAAGGCGTCGCGCTCGGCTTCGAAGCCTCGGTCGCCGGCGGCATCCCGATTGTGAAAACGTTGCGGGAAGATCTCGCCGGCAATGCGATCTCGCGCGTCTACGGCATTCTGAACGGCACCTGCAACGATATCCTGTCGCGGATGGAAACTGAGCATTTGCCGTTCGGCGAATGCCTCGCGCAGGCGCAGCGGCTCGGCTACGCCGAAGCCGATCCAAGTTTCGACATCGGCGGCTTGGATACGGCGCATAAGCTGGCGATCTTGACGGCGCTCGCCTTCGGCACGCGTATCGATCCCGAAGCGATTGCCGTCGAAGGAATCCAAGACATCAGCCTCGCCGACATCGACGCGGCGGCGGAACTGGGATTCCGGATCAAGCTGCTCGGGGTTGCGGCACGCACCGGCGCCGGCATCGAGCAGCGCGTTCATCCGACCATGGTGCCGCGCTCTTCCGCCATCGCCCAGGTGATGGGCGTCGCCAACGCCGTGACGATCGATGCCGACGCGGTGCATGAGCTGACGCTGATCGGGCCGGGCGCGGGCGGCGAAGCGACCGCCTCCGCGGTCATCGCCGACATCGTCAATATCGCCAAGGGGCTGCGAACGCCGCCCTTCGGCGTGCCGGTCGCGGCACTCGCGCCTCTGCAGCGCACCCCGATCCAGATGCATGAAGGCGGCTATTACATCCGCCTCTCGGTCTATGACCGGCCGGGCGCCGCTGCGGCGATCGCGGCGCGCATGGCGGAACGCTCGATCTCGCTCGAAAGCATCGTGCAGCGCCGCCGCCCCGACGAGCACGGCAAGCCCGCCGCAGTGCCGGTGATTCTGATGACGCATGCGACCTACGAGAAGCTGATCCGCGAGGCGTTGGCCGCCGTCATCGGCGACGGGTTCATCGCCGAGCCGCCGCAGTTGATCCGCATCGAACGGGGGTGAATTTCATACGCTCCTCCTTCGAGACGCGCTCCTGCGGAGCGTTCCTCAGTATGAGGAAGTGGCAACGGTCCTCATGCTGAGGAGGCGGCGGAGCCGCCGTCTCGAAGCACGAGAGTCAGGAACGGAAAAGGGTTTCGCTTGAGCGATCTCGTCGTCACGAGCCGCGACATCATCGATCGGATTCTTACGCTCGAACTCGTCCGCGTCACCGAGCGCGCCGCCGTTTCCGCGGCGCGGCTGCGCGGCCGCGGCGACGAAAAAGCGGCCGATCAGGCGGCGGTCGACGCCATGCGGCGCGAGCTGCAACGCCTGCCGATCGACGGAACGGTGGTGATCGGCGAGGGCGAGCGCGACGAGGCGCCGATGCTCTATATCGGCGAGAAACTCGGCACCGCGCATGGCCCGCAAGTCGATATCGCGGTCGATCCGCTCGAAGGCACCACGCTTTGCGCCCGCGACATGCTGGGCTCGATCGCCGTGATGGCGATGGCGACCGGCGGCTCGCTGCTGCATGCGCCCGACGTCTACATGCAAAAGATCGCGGTGGGGCCGGGCTACCCGCAAGGCGTCGTCGATCTCGACAAGACGCCCGAAGAGAATATTCGCGCGCTGGCGCAGGCCAAAGGCGTACGGCCGGACGAGATTTCCGTGCTCGTCCTCGACCGGCCGCGGCACCAGGCGATCATCGACGATTGCCGGCGCGTCGGCGCTGCGCTGCGGATCATTCCGGACGGCGACATTGCCGGCGTGATTTTCACCACCCGCCCACAGGAGACCGGCATCGACCTCTATCTGGGTATCGGCGGGGCGCCCGAAGGCGTGCTCGCGGCGGCGGCGCTACGCTGTGTCGGCGGGCAGATGCAGGGCCGTCTCATCCTCGATACGGAAGAGAAGATCGCGCGCGCCGCCAAGATGGGGGTTAGCAATCCGCGTCGCAAATACGACATGAAGGAACTCGCCGCCGGCGACGTGATCGTCTCCTTGACCGGCGTCACCGACGGGCCGCTGCTCGGCGGCGTCAAATTTTCCAAAAACGTCACTCGCACCGAAACGTTGATCTACCGCTCGGTGACCGGAACGGTGCGCAAGATCGCCGCCGAGCACCGCGACATGGGAAAATTCAAGCTGGAGTGACTCTCTATTCCCCGGCAACCAACTCTTTCTTCTTCTGCGGCGCTTTTTTGCGGCCCGAGCGGCGCGTCAGGAATCCGTTGAACCGGTCCATGTAGATGTAGGTGACGGGCGTCGTAAACAGCGTCAGCGCCTGCGAGACGATGAGGCCACCCACCACCGCGACGCCGAGCGGCTGGCGCAGATCGGCGCCCGCCCCGATGCCGATGGCAATCGGCAGCGTTCCGAACAGCGCCGACATTGTAGTCATCATGATCGGGCGGAAGCGCAGCACGGCGGCCTCGTAAATTGCCTTCTCCGGCGACATGCCTTCGTTGCGCTCGCGCACCAGCGCGAAATCGATCATCATGATCGCGTTCTTTTTCACGATGCCGATCAGCATGATGAGACCGATGATCGCCATCATGGTCAGATCAAAGTGGAAGAGCGAAAGGAAAATGAGCGCCCCCACCGTTGCCGACGGCAGGCTCAAGAGGATGGTGAACGGATGGATGAAACTCTCGTAGAGGATGCCGAGCACGATATAGACTGCAAACAACGCCGCGGCGATGAGCAGAGGCTGCGTCGACAAGGATCTCTGAAACTCTGACGCGGTGCCTCGGAACGACGTCTGTATCGTCTCGGGCAGGCCGACTTTGGCGGCGGCCTTTTGGACCGCCTCGACGGCTTGCCCGAGCGACGTATCCGGCGCCAGATTGAAGGAGATAGTCACCGCCGGGAACTGTCCCTGGTGGTTGACGGAGATCAGCGCCGGCACGCGCTTCAAATGCACGAACTGGCTGATCGGAACGAGCTGGCCGCCGGCGCCGCGCACGTAGAGCCGCGACAGGGCCGAAATATCCTGCTGGTATTGCGGCTCGACCTCGATGACGATGTGATAGGTGTTGAGCGGCGCATAGAGCTGCGTCACGAAAGGCTGGCCGAACGCGTCGGAGAGCGTCTGCTGGATCGTCGTCACGTCGACGCCGAGCCGCGCCGCGGCGTCGCGGTCGATGTAGATCCTCAGCTCCGGACTGCCGCTCTGCTGGTCGCTGGCGACCTCCTCCAATTCCGGCAGCGACTTCAATTTGTCGAGCATCTTTGGCGCCCAACGGTTCAGTTCGTCGAGATTGGTGTCTTCAAGCGCATATTGATACTGCGTGCGCGTCAGATGGGCGCCAACCCGAATGTTTTGAATCGATTGCAGATAGGTCGAGATCCCCGGCACCGCGGCGAGCTTGGGCTGCAATCGCTCGATCACTTGGTCGGCGGTGGCCGAGCGCTGGTCATAGGGCTTCAGGACGATGAACATGCGCCCGGTGTTCATGCCCGCGCTCGAAGAGCCGCCCATGAACGAGCCGAAATGTGCGACGGCTGGGTCGTCGAGGATGACTCGGGCAGCCGCTTTCTGGCGCTGCTCCATGCCGGCGAAGGAAATATCCTGATCCGCCTGCGTGAAACCGAAGATCATGCCGGTGTCTTCCTGCGGAAAGAATCCTTTCGGCATCACGACGAAGAGCCAGGCGGAGAGGCCGATGAGCGCGAGATTGAGCAGCATCACGCTGCGCTTATGGCGCAGCGAGAACTTGAGAACCTGCTCGTAGCGATAAATGATCGCCTGATAGGCGCGCTCACTCGCCGCGTAGATACGGCCATGCCGCATGGTGCGCGGATTTTTGAGTACCAGCGAACTCATCATCGGCGATAGGGTCAGCGCGATGATCGCGGAGAGCACGACGGCGACCGTGACGGTCACTCCGAATTCGCGAAACAGCCGTCCGACGATCCCGCCCATGAAGAGCAAAGGGATGAACACCGCGATGAGGGAGACGGTGATCGAGACGATGGTGAAACCGATCTCTTTTGCGCCGACCAGCGCCGCATCGAAGCGGTTCAGTCCTTCCTCCATGTGGCGGAAGACGTTTTCGAGCATCACGATCGCATCGTCGACGACGAGTCCGACGGCGAGCGTCAACGCCATCAAGGAAAGGTTGTCGAGGCTGTAGCCGAACACATACATGAGGCCGAATGTGCCGGTGAGCGACAGCGGCACCGTGACGGCGGGGATGAGCGTCGCCCAGACGTTGCGGAGAAAAAGGAAGATGACGACGACGACGAGGAAGACCGTTCCCATCAGCGTCAATTTCACGTCGGTGAAGCTTTCCCGGATCGAGGTCGATCGGTCGCTGATGATCGAAAGTTTCACGGAGGGCGGGATGGAGGCTTGCAGGTGCGGCAGCTGCGCCTTGATCTGATCGACGAGCTCTATCGTATTGGCGTTGGGTTGCCGCCAAATGCCGATCAGTTCGCCGCGTTGCATGCCGACCCAGCTCGCTTGCAGCGGGCTCTCCGAGCCAACCACCACTTTGGCGATGTCGCTGACGCGCACCGGGGCGCCGTTGCGATAGGCCACGATCTGCCGCCCGATCGCCTTCGGCGAGAACAGCTGGCCGTTGGTGCCGATCTGATAGGACTGGTGCGGTCCTTGCAGCGTGCCGACCGGCAAGTCGGCGGTGTTGTTCGCCACCGCGTTGGCGACCTCGTCGAGCCCCAAGCCGCGCGAGGCGAGCGCCAACGGATTGACCATGATCGTCGGCGCGAATTTCTGCTCGCCGAAAATGACCACTTGACCGACCCCGTTGAGCGACGAGATGCGCTGGGCGAGATCGAGATCGGCATATTGGTCGACCTCGGTGAGCGGCATCGCCTTCGAGGTCAGTCCGAGGACCAGGATCGGCTTGTCGGCGGGATTCACTTTCCGATAGGTCGGCGGAGTCGGCAGGTTCTTCGGCAGATAGCCTTGCGCGGCGTTGATCGCCGACTGCACGTCGCCGGCGGCGCCGTCAATATTGCGCGAGAGGGCGAATTCCAGCGTGATCGCGGTAGAACCCAGAACGCTTGTCGAGGTGATCTCGTCAACGCCGGGGAGCTGCGCGAACTGGCGCTCGAGCGGCTGGGCGACGGAGGACGCCATCGTCTCGGGATCGGCGCCCGGTAGGCTCGCCGTGACCACGATCGTCGGATAATCGACCGACGGCAGAGCCGCGACGGGCAGAAGATTGTAGCCGATGATCCCGCCGACGAGCAGTGCCGTCATCAACAGCGTCGTCGCGATCGGCCGACGGATAAAGACGGCCGAGATATTCATTGGCCTGCCTCGACGCCGAGCGGAGTGCTTCCGTGTTCGCCGCCGGGGAGCGTGCCGGTCGCTTCGGTCGCCTTGACCTTCGTGCCTTGGTCGAGCCGGTATTGACCGGCGACGACGACGCGTTCGCCGGCTTTGAGCCCCGAGCCGATGAGCGCCCGGTTGTTCTCGGTCTGCGCGACTTCGATCGGCCGCATGTGCACTCTCGAATCGTCTCCGAGCACATAGGCAAACGGGCCGTTGGGGCCCGTCTGGATCGCCGCCGTCGGTACCGTCACGCCGTTATGGACGGTGCGCAGCACAAGATGCGCGTTGACGAATTGGCCCGGCCATAAAGACCTATCCGTGTTGGCGAATTCCGCCTTCAGCCGCACCGTTCCGGTAGTCTGGTTGACGGAGTTGTCGACCAAATTGAGCACGCCCACGGCGATCTGCTTCTGGTCGTTGGAGGCGTAGGCTAAGACGCGCAAGCGGTCTTTTGCCATCGCCGCGCGAACCCGCCCGATATCCGCTTCCGGCAAGGTGAAGATGACGTAGATCGGCTCGATCTGCGTGACCACCACGAGCGTCTGGGTGC
>JBOHJJ010000174.1:0-21192 GCA_050728495.1 Methylovirgula sp. | reverse complement strand
TATCGCCGGGCGATCATTTCTACGCCGAGCCCTATTTCTATGTTTCGATTTATCCCCAACCGGCGGCGCAACTGCCGATCTTGCCCGCTCTCGGCCATTGGCATCGCGACGACTTCACCGGCGCGATCGCGACGTCGGAAAAAATCACCGCTAGCTCCAATCCTCAGGCCGAGACCGACGCTTTCCTCGCCGCAGCGCTGGCCGCGGCGTTTAATGCGTTCGCGGGGCGCTGATGCCCGATCGTATCGGAGGACGAATGTCGAATTCTCGGGAACCAGGGGCTTCGCGATATTCTGGATTCTGGATCGTGGTTTGCGGGCCTTCGGTGGACCTTGTGCTATTTCTGGTCGCACGAGGTCGAGTCCATCTTGCCGATTGAGTACGGAACTTGCGCTATCCATCTAGATGCGGACGTTGGTGCCCATCTTTAATTCCGGAGGGGTCGAAGTCTGGCGCGCCCCGCAGGATGAAGCTGGGCACTGCTATGTCGTTGTAGCGGCTATTGATTTCTGAGATCAATCTCGCTCGGGTCGGCTCTGCGCCAAGAGCGGACAACGATACCGCCGTGCGGTACGCCCCAGCAACCGCGCATATCAACCTGCGATGGGTTCGAGCCGATAGGCGCGGGCGGCTTCCCCCTTGCTCTGTGAAGGGGAGACCAGATTGTGGCTGTCGGCGTCGCCTATGCACTATAGACAATATGCCCTGCCTACAGTTATCGGGGCGGCATGCGCTCTTTGCGTGTCTTCGGGGCGCTAGCCTTCCCTGTGAAGGAGACTATCGCTCAGCATTCGTATCGAAGGCCATTCTCAGAATTCTAGGGTAGAGAAAATTCGGTACGCTCGGGGCGGTTCCCGGGGGAAGACGTTGAGTTTCGGACTCTGAATGGATTGGGCGTGGGGGCAGGCATGGAGCTAGAACGCGCTGTGGGACTGAAGGCGGATGGGTCGCTCCCGCCGCCGGCGCGATCCGCTGCCGTCAGTTCGATCCTGCTCAAGCTCGCGGCCATGGGCGTCCGGATCCCGGCCGACAACGGCGACGAGGAGGTGCTCCACCTGGCGGCCGATCTCTTCGCGCGCTACCGCGAGCAGACCCGGCTGCTCTCCCAACATCTCTGCCCGGCCGACCGGCGAATCCAACATTACATCGACGGGCTTCTCGCGGACGCCGCGGCTGCCGAGCCCGTGCGCCTGCCCGCGGAGACTTTCATTCTCGACCACTACGGGCTGGCTCGGGAGCTGTCGCTCCCAGTAGACGGGGACACCTGGCACAGCGAGCTAGTGTCGAGCTACCGGCTCGACAATGGCGTCCTGCACAACCCGATCAACGACCGCCGCACCACGCAGGGAGTCTTTCATGTGGCCGAGGGCGGGCTTCCGATTCCGGCGGATAAAACCCGCGTGCCGCTCGCCACCTATGTCCGTCTGCTCGAGGAAGCGCTGCGCCCGCCAGCCGAGCTCCTGCGCCTGCCGTTCACCGCGAACTGGCCCGAGCCGGTAGAGACCATGGTCTCGCTACTGCTGCGGCCGCTCGTCTGTCCCGCAGTTCCCGAGATCTCGCCGGAAAAGCGCACGGAGGTCCGGTTCTTTGTACCCGGTGGATTGGTTTCGAACCTCGACTTTGTGGAGAGCATCTTCGGCAACGCTGGAGATCCCTATCTCCCGGCCAACGATGCCGCGCTCGACGTGGATGGCTGGACCGGCCACAGCGGTTGCGTGATCCTGGCACCGCATCTCACGCGATTGAAGAAGAAGGACGTCGGCCTGCCGCAGGCGAGCGACGCCACAGAGGCTCAGCGTGCCGCGGGCATGTGCTGGACCGACGCGAACGAAGTCTACAACGAGGGTCGGCCGTTCAAGATCACCTCGCGCGACATGAACGGCGTGATGGTGACCATCCTGGCCGACAACTATTTCGGCTACTGCAAGAAGGAAGTGAAGACCCAGATCGGCTACAGCGCAAACCTGCTCGGCGGGGCCGAAGAGGAGCATGCCGGCGGCGCGCTGGCGTTCGCGACCTTCAGCCTGGGCGACCGGTTCATCCCGGATCTCGTGCGGACCGCGAGCGCCAAGCACCGATTCGCGGAGGTGCTCTCGCTCTTAGCGGAACGCGCGAAGGTTCACCCCTCGGGCTACGCCACCGACGAGATTTATCCCGAAATCCACTACATGCCGGAGGACATGGAGATCGACGTCCACCACCAAGACATCACCTGGACCAGCGACGGCCGGGCGCAGCACCTGAAGCTGCTGCCGGGCCGGATCTACATCCATCCGAGCGGCTACAAGGTCCGCATGGCCAAGTATGGAGGGGCGCCGAGCTGGCGGCTGATTGGCACGGTGCCCGAGGGTGCGTTCTGCCACAAACCCTGTACCGTCTCCGGGGGCGGCAAGTCGGAGATCAGCAAAAGCCTGGTGGACGCCGTGCTGCGCGGGTCGTTCTACGTGCGCAGCTTCGAGGAGGACGTGGCGCTGGTCGAAGAGATCTTCGGCCGGAACTACGATGATGCACGCCTGCCCGACCTGCGCGGCGGCAACGGCGGCGGTCCTTCGCGGCCGATCTTGTCGCCCGAGCGCTCGCTCGGCTCGGTGATCAAGCTGCTCACACCCAACCCTGCCGAGTTCACGCCCAAGTACAACGCCTGGCTCGAGAGCATTCCGAACTACGTGCGGGCGCTGGTGTTCGTAATCAAGCGCTTCTATCAGCCCGAGTGGGGCGAGGATTGGCGTCAACACTTCAGCGTGGACATCATCAACGGCGCCCCCGGGCACGAACTCAAGTACGAGGGACGGCGGCTCGTCGCCAATTACCTCCGGATCGGCCGCCAAGAGAACGGCGCCTGGCGGACCTACAAGCTGAGGCAGGACTTCGTCGCGGCCGATAAGGTGCAGATGGGGGACGACATCACCGCCTCGGTCGTGGTCCCCGCGCCGCGTTTGGTCGGACTGCCGGGCGAATATGACGGGCACCCGAGCCTCAAGTTGGCGCAGAACTGTGAGTTCAGGCTCTTCCAGCGGCCCGACGACGCCATTCATCCGGGGCTCGACCGGCAGACCGAGGAAGACATGGCGGGCCCCGGGCTCTTCTGCTCCAACTTTCAGCCTCTCACGCGCGAGGACACCCAGCGGATCGTCGAAGATGTCGCGGTGCAAGACACGTTCACGCTCCCGATGCGCGAACACGTGGCCCGGAACGCCGCCCGCGCCGGCGACGGCTATTCGATCTGCTCGGCCCAGCCTCGGCTCGTCGGTGGCAAGCCCACCAAGAACCCGCGCTACCTGCAGCTCCGGCCCGACCTGGCACGGCCGCGCGACCGCTACATCGCGGAGATGGGCGCGCGGCTGAACCGCCGGCTCCCGCTCCACGCGCCGGTACTGTTTCCGGTGATCAGCGTGCTGTCTGGCCGGCGGAACAACCGACCGGAGGAAGGCGTCCGTGCGCTCTGCGTCTACGGGCCGATCCACTACCAAGAGCTGCCGGAGCTGTTCATGGACTACGTGTGCTCGCTGACAGGCACGTCGCCCAGCACCACGGGCGCCGGATCCGAGGGCGCACTCACCAAGGGACCGTTCAACGCCATCCAGACGACGGCCGATCTTAACAATGCGCTCGTCTCGATGCTGCTCACTGGGTACGCGGGCTTCAGCTCAGCCGCCGGCTTCGTCGGCCCGCACCTGCGCGTGGACCACGACATCAGCCTGCTGATCCCCGAGATCTGGTGCAGGCTGTTCCCGCACGAGCGCGACCCCAGGCGACTGATCGAGGCCGGGCATCTGGAGAAGCTCGAAGACTATACCGAAGCCGGGAGGGAGGTGCTCGCCAGCCGACTGGGCTACCGTATCACGGCCAAGTTCGTGCACACCTATTTCGCGCGTGTCTTCGACAATCCTACCGTGGCGTTCACCGACGAGATCCTCAAGCCCGAGCTCCAGGATCCCGTGGCGTTTGCCGACGGCGTCAACAACATCGTGGAGGCGCAGCAGCGTGTCGCGGAGGCGTACTTCGCAGACGGCACGATCGACGACGCCTGCCCGCCGCTCAAGGCGCTGCTCCACATCATGGCGCGGGGAAGCTTCGAGGGGAAAACCGCAAACGATCCCGAGATTCGGGCGCTCTTCACCCGCGAGGCGCTGCTCGCGAGCGACTGGTATCGCGAGCGCCTCGCGATAAAGCAGCAGCGGGATGTGGCGCTCTGGAAGCGCCATGCTCGGAGCCTGACGGAGTTCTTGACGCGCGCCGGCCACCGAGAGGAGGCCAAGCGGCTCGGCATCGCCGGCCGGCTGGAGCACGCACGCGCCGAGCTGGAGCGGGTGAGCGCGCCGGAGTATCTGACGGCGCTCGTCGGCACGATCGGCGCCGACCCGATTCATCGGCCGGCGCGCGGGCACCCGGGACGGAAACGAGGGGGTCCGCCAAAAAGTCATTCCTGACGCTTGCGTAACTTGCGTATCGCATTTCCGTTTGACCCACAAATCCACCCGCGAAACGATTCCGTTTTTCGGCGAATGACGACGAACGGGAGCGAGTAGATCGAGGTAACCTGCGGTTACTCCTCGATTGCCGACGTAACCGACCCTAGGGCGTGTTTCACCTCGTGCAAGCCCAGCCATCTCTGAACGGGTAGGATTCTGGCGCGCCCGGAGAGATTCGAACTCCCGACCCCTAGATTCGTAGTCTAGTGCTCTATCCAGCTGAGCTACGGGCGCGCGCCGTTCCGGTTGCCGAATCAAGCTGTTCTTCGAAGTAGCCGGAAGCGATCGGCCCCCTTTAGCGGCTCACCGCGATACTGGCAACCAGATCAGGTTTTGCTGCTCGCCGGACGCTGCGGCAGAATAATCCGGAATCGCGCCCCCTCGTCGTCGCTGTCGGGTTCGAGGCCGATCTTGCCGCCATTGACACGGACAAGATCGGCGGCGATCGCCAATCCGAGGCCGGAGCCGCCGGGCCGCGCCGAATCCGAAAACGGCGTGAACAGTTGCGCGCGGACACTGGGGGGTACGCCCGGGCCGGTGTCGGCGAGTTCGATCACCGAGCCCGCGGCGGTTTGCTCGGCGCTGATGCTTACGCACGCCGAGCGGCCGCGGGCGGGGCCGGCGCGATCCAAAGCCTCAACCCCGTTGCGGATCAGGTTCATGAGCACTCGGAACATCTGTTCCGGATCCACCCAGACCTCGAAATCCTCGGCGACCTCGTTGACGATCTTGACGCGCGCCGGGCCGCCAAGCGCGACCGATTCGGCCGCCTCCGCGACGATGGCGCGCAAGCCGACGAGGCGCGGTTTCGGCGTTTCGTCCGCCGCCCGCCCATAGGTTAGGATTGCTTGGCAGAAGCGGATGGCGCGATCGAGCGTGGCGACGAGCTTCGGCGCCAACCGCTGTGCCAACGGATCGGTCACGTTAGCAAGCCGGTCGGAGAGCAATTGCGCCGAGGCCAGCATATTGCGCAGATCGTGATTGATCTTGGCGACGGCGAGGCCCAGCGCGGCGAGATGTTTCTTTTGGTTGAGTTCGCGCACCAGCGTATCTTGCATCGTTGCCAGCGCTTCTTCGGCGCAGCCGATCTCGTGGCGGCTGCCGGAAGGCACGATGATGCGGGCGGCGTTGTCGGGATCGGCGCCGAATTCGGTAATGTTGGTCGTAAGCCGGCGCATCGGGCGAAGCACCATGAAGTTGATTGCTGCGACCGCCAGACCGGCGACGATCGCCGCGATGGCGAGCGAGATCGTCAGTATGTGCCGCGCGAACTTGTGCAGCGCCTGCGTCAGCGGCGCCTCATCCATCGTTACCTCGATCGCATCGCCACCCATCGGGGCTTCGCCCATCACCGTGATCACCCGGCCCTTCGACGTATAGGTTCGATATGCCGCGGCGAGTGCGTCGAAGAAGTTCGAATGCTGCAAATCGTAGAATTCGTCGACCCGCGGGGGCGGCGTCGTCTCGGCGAGGATCTGTCGCGCCCCATGGCTGTTCAGCACGATGATCCGGGCGCCGACGCTGTTGAGGAGTTCGCGCGACAACTGGTCCGAGATCATAGCGCGCGGTGCCGCTTCCAGAACGAGAGCCGCCGTATAGGCGGCGGCGAGTCGGTTGCGCAGCAAGTTGTCGCGATGGTTGGCGACGATCGGCACGTAGATGATGATTTCCGCCGCCATGATGAAGGCGACAACCGAGATGAGCGTGCGGGTAGCAAGCCCAAAATGCGGCCGGCGCGCGGCAAATCCTCGCGCGCTGCCCCCCGCGTCCTCGGGATGCTTTGGCTCGATGGTGACGAAATCCCGCATAAGGCTCCTACCGGATCAGACGAGCGTGCAACCAAGCTTTGCCGAGTTGCGGCGCCGATGCAAGCGCCGCCGTCCGGCACGCCTGGGTAAGGGTGGTGGCGCTCGAGGCGATCGCTTCGAAGTCGGCGGTAGTCGCGCGTTTCGCGATCGCCAGACTGAAAATCCCTATCAGTTCACGTGCCTGCGGCCCGACAATGCCGGCGCCGAGGATCAAACCATGCGAATCCGTCATGATCTTGACATGCCCTTCAGGGCCGAAAGCGGCCTGCGCCCGTTCATTTTCCGAGAACGGTCCGCGCAGCACGCGGATTGATTTGCCCTGGGCGCGGGCGGCCTTCTCCGTAAGCCCGACAACAGCCATCTCCGGGTCGGTCTCGAGAACACGGGCTACGGGCGGCGCCACGTCCGACGGGCTGCCGAAGAGCACGAGAGCAACGCGCTCGCCCTGATGCCGGGCCAGCATCGCCGAAGTGAGGCCGCCCGCCACGCTGCCAATCGCGCGGATACGCGGATTGCTCGTCTTGCCCTCGGCGTCAGCCTTGATGCCGTCGATGCTATAGGCGACCTGCGCGGCCTTTAGTCCCGAGCCTTCGACGCAAGGCTGCGGCGTCGCCGCCAGCATGAGATGCGATCCCTCGATGCTAGCGGCGTTGGGCCCGAGGACCACGCACGCACCCGCTCGCTGCGGCTCGATCCGCAGGATCTCGGCATTCTCATGGATGGCCAATCCTTCGCCGGCAAGCCGGCGCAGCACCGGGGTGACCAGTTCTTCGTCTTCGTCCGGCAGGATCCGCCCCGGCGCAATGAGAATGACCCGCGAGCCGAAGCGCAGAAGCGCCTGCGCCAGGGCAAGCTCTTCGAAATTGGCGCCGATCAGGAGCAGGCGTTTCGGCAGATTTTCGCTGACCAGCAGCTCCTGTGCGTCAAAGAGGTGCATGAGGTCGAGGCCGGCGATCCCGGGAAGCGCGGGCGTCGCCCCGGTTGCGACCACGAAATGTCCCGCATCGATCGTGAAACCACCCGCTTCGAGCCGCGTCGGGCCGACAAAAGATCCCGCCGCGCGAATGATCTTGATGTTCATCGCCGCAAGCCGCGCCGGCACGACTTGCAGCGCAAAATGCGTCTCGATCTCCGTCAAGCGGGCGCGCAGCCGGCCGAGATCGAGCCGCGGCGCGGCGCCGAACCACGCGGCGCGACGTAAATCATGTGCCGCGGCGCAGAAAGCTTGTGCGGCCATCGTCTGTCCAAGCGAAACGAGCGCCCGTTTTTCGACAACGATTACTTTGGCGCCGAGCGCGGCGGCGGCGCTGGCCGCCGCGAGTCCCGCGATACCGCCGCCGAGCACGCAGAGATCGGGCCGTAATATTTCCGTCATCGATTCGTTCCGATATAGAGCCTCTCGGAAAGGCTTCGCGGATGCTTTCGGCAGCGCATAGCCATACCAGATTTCACAACGGGATCAATACCTTGCTAAATGATCGCGATAAATATCGGCGATGTAAGTAGAGGTTCAGGAGTCGACTTCCGCCGCAGACTCGCCGATGTTTCCTATGCCGATGTTGACTTGTCCACGCCGGCGATGCCACCGACACACATGCAGCCGATCCTATCTCGGGGATGCGGCGTTCGGGAGTGGAATATGCAAATTGCGATGGTCGGTTCGGGCTATGTCGGCCTTGTTTCCGGCGCCTGTTTCGCCGATTTCGGGCATATGGTCTGCTGCATCGACAAAGATGCCGGCAGAATCGCGGCGTTGAAAGCCGGCAAAATGCCGATCTACGAACCGGGTCTTTCCGATCTGGTCATGAATAACGTGCGGCAGAACCGGCTTTCTTTTGCCGACGATCTCTCCGCGGTGGGCGGCGCGGAGGCGGTCTTCATCGCAGTCGGCACGCCGTCGCGGCGCGGCGACGGCCACGCCGATCTCTCCTACGTCTATCAAGCGGCGCGCGAGATTGCCGCGGCGATCGACGGGTTCACGGTGGTCGTCACCAAATCCACGGTGCCGGTCGGCACCGGCGACGAGGTCGAGCGAATCATCCGCGAAACCCGCCCCGGCATCGATGTCGCAGTGGTCTCCAATCCTGAATTTCTGCGCGAAGGCGCGGCGATCTCGGATTTCAAGCGTCCGGACCGGATCCTCATTGGGCTCGAGGACAAGCGCGCCGAGGCGGTGATGCGTGAGGTATATCGGCCGCTCTATCTCAACCAGGCGCCGATTCTTGTCACTAACCGGCGCACGTCGGAACTGACGAAATACGCGGCCAACGCTTTTCTCGCCACCAAGATCACCTTCATCAACGAGATCGCCAGCCTTTGCGAAGAAGTTGGCGCCGACGTGCAGGAAATCGCGCGCGGCATCGGCTTCGACAACCGCATCGGTCCCAAGTTTCTGCACGCCGGGCCGGGCTACGGCGGCTCGTGTTTTCCGAAGGATACGCAGGCGCTGATCAAAACGGCGCAGGACCACGGCTCGCCGATGCGCATCGTCGAAACCGTCGCCGCCGTCAACGAGCAGCGCAAGCGGGCGATGGGGCGCAAGGTGCTCGCCGCCTGTGGTGGCTCGGTGCGCGGCAAGACCATCGCCGTCCTCGGCCTCACCTTCAAGCCCAACACCGACGATATGCGCGATTCGCCGGCGATCTCGGTCATCACGGCGTTGCAGGACTCCGGCGCGCGGATCAATGCCTTCGATCCCGAGGGGATGGAACAGGCGCGTCTCTATCTCGACGCACTTACCTATTGCGGCGACCCCTATTCCTGCTGCAAAGGAGCCGCCGCGCTCGTCATCGTCACCGAATGGGACGCTTTCCGGGCGCTCGATCTCGAACGCGTGAAGAAACTCCTTGTCGCGCCCATTCTCGTCGATCTGCGCAACATCTACGATCCGGAGGAGGCGCGCCGCCAGGGCTTCACCTACGTGAGCGTCGGGCGCAAACTTGCGTGAGAACTTGGGTCGGGGCTTGGTGGAGCTGAGGGGAATCGAACCCCTGACCTCTGCAGTGCGATTGCAGCGCTCTCCCATCTGAGCTACAGCCCCGGCAGGCGGGTCTTTACGTCCCTCGGCGCGCGGCTGTCAATGCGAGGGGCGGCAGTGCCGATCGATGCTGTTCGCGCTCTTGCCCGCGAGGCCATGGGCCGGTAAACGAAAACAATCCTCGCTGGCTGAGCGGAATTTCCATGCGCGCCATCCTCGACGTCATTCTGATCGTTCTTCAGATCTATACCTACATCATCATCATCGTGGCGATCCTCTCTTGGCTGATCGCCTTCCACGTCATCAACATTTACAACGACTTCGTGCGTTCCATCTGGAACGCATTGAACGCGATCACCGAGCCTTTGTTGCGTCCGATCCGGCAGGCTCTGCCCAATCTTGGCGGCATCGATATTTCGCCGGTCATCCTGCTGCTGCTGATCTTCCTTCTCGAAGACATTATCGAACGCTACATTTATCCCTACGTCTTCTAGGTAGGTACGCATAAATCCAGTTGTTTGCTCGGGCTCGTTGCCCCCGCTCATGGGGCATTTTTCTTGCGGTATTCGATTGCTTGCATTTCAGCCGTCACTGCGTCCATCACATCGATTACCGGCTCCGCCTTGAATTCGAAAGCCGCATAGACGCCGCAGACGTAATGAATGTCCGTAGGCTTGTCGGTCTCAACGATCATGTATCCGCCGAATTCGCCCACCCGCACCACGAACTGGTGGATTTTAAAACTCGCCGGCATTTTCCAGTCTTTGAATATCCCTAATATCCGCTCTTGCGTGGCTTCGTATTCCCTAGCGGACCCTGCCGGACGCTCGTGCCAAGTGATGACATATTTCATCGTCTACCTCCCTTTTAGGACGTTTCGGCGGCCTTCACGCCAAGCGGTCTAACATCCCTAATGATGGTTGCACGACAATCGCCAAATAGCGATCCGTTAAATGTTCTCGCGCGGCTGATGCGATTGATGGCGCGGGCCATCTTTCCGCGCCGACGCGCTCTTTGTACCGGCCTAGCGACTGAGATTTTTATGAACGCGCACCATCAGCGCCGCCCCGAACAGCGGGGTCAGCAGATTGGCGAGCGGAACGGCGGCGAGCGCCGCGATCGCCAGTCCGGCCAGAAAGATTTGCAGCTCGTGCGCCTGCCGTAGGCGACGAATGTCCTCGACCTTGCGGTAGCGAAGCGCCGCGAATTCGAAATAGCCGCGTCCGAACAGATAACCGTTGACGAGGATGAAGACGACGGCATTGAGGCCGGGGATCAGAAGTAGGAAAAGCGCGGCGAGGTTGAGAATCAGCGCGAGCGCCGCGAATTTCACCGCAACGCGCGCCACTTGCTCGAATGGCGGCGCCCGGCCGGGATGGGTGGGATCGATCTCTTTCTCGACGATCTCGGCAAGCTCGTCGAAGAAAAACCCGCCGACGATAAACGACACAGGCGTGACCGCGAATGCAAAACCGACGACAAGCGCGATGCCGGCGAGGACCGCGAGGCTCAGCGTCACCCATGAAGAAGGCAGGACCAGGAAGTGCACCAGCAGCCGTTCGGCCGCAACGAAGATGAATATGAGCAGCAGCAGAGTCAGCCCGAGCGTCTTTAACAGCACCCGCCGGAAGGACGCCGAGAAGACCTGCTGAATCGCGTCGAAGATGGTGTCGAGGGACATGGTGGGGAGGGGTGATGAGGTCAAGATATTGATGTTCAAAGCTCTCTGGAGTCTACGAAATTCGATACGCGCTAGTTTGACCTTGGGTCAATTTTGTTGATATCGAAATAAGTGCTCCATTGAAGCGCGATCAAATACGCGATAGGCTAGAGTTGGTTTGTCGTCCTCCACAATCCAAGCGCTTGCGAACTTCATATGACTGAAGAACGAGTTGTCAGGTGCATCTGAATTAGCTTCTTCGATGAAGGTGGTTAAATCCTCACGATTATTTCTGCGGACCTGAAAATGCTTTGCTCCCGTCGCCAGCTGCCTGCATATTCGTAACTCGGGGATATCCCTTTGAACTGAACAAATAAATGCTTTGGGTACTCCGATGGAAGATTCTGAGGGCTGTGGCTCACGCTCTTGGCTAATCAGCCACTCCCATACCCAATCTACCAAGCTCCACGAATCTACGGCGCAATCGAATGCTACGAAGGCAAGCATCCGCGCGTCTGTCGTACGTAATCTGCGCAGGCGCGCAAGATCGTAGGCCAATTTTAAAAGCAGGTCGCTTGGACCTTGCAGCTGAAAGATCTTATTTCGATTACTGGCCATTGCTTTTTTGCATACACCTCCTCGTGTAACAACGGAACGGGAGGTAAAATGATAGACCTACGGCAATTAGTGTCTCGTAACTCGGTCTATCAATTCGGCAGTCAAAGCGTCGGCGGCTTTGTAGATTGTGTCTAATGGATGCAGGGCGCAATAATTGCTCATCCAATGTATCATACCACCACCGTCTGCCACATCGCTCGCATCCGGCGCGCCCATACCATGCGTCAAAGTGCTGAAGGCCGCCACGTAGCCGAAGACCCAGCTGTCCTGGGTTGAAGCGATAGGGCCGGGAGCCGCTTTGTGTGCGTCAACCCACGTACCGCACGAACTGTTACCAACGCCGAATATCGTTATTTCAGAACCCGCCGCATTTTGTGAGGCAGCGAGCATGATCGACGCCACCAGACAACCGATGCGCATTGCTTAGCTCTCCTGCCCGCGCCTATCCGTACGCCTTCACCGCCTTTTCAATCGCCGGCGCTGCCTTTTTGAGATCTTCGGCAACCATGGCCGGCGTTGCTTCAATGCTCGCATTGAGCGCCAGGAACCACGGCTCGGCAAATCCCGGGATCTCGGAGGCGTCCTTCAAATCGATGATGACGATAGCGGTGCGCCGGCCGCCTTCGGCGACGAAATAGGCGGCTTCGGGTTTCTGCTGCTCGAGGATCTTTTGGATCACTTTGAGGCCGTCCTTTTTTACGGCGGCATTGCCTGCCTCGACCGGGAATGAAATTTTGACCAGGAATCGCATGGCCTTCTCCTCCCATTTGTCGTTCCGACGTTCAACCTAGATTGGCCAGGGACACGATGCGCTCTTTGCGCTTTCCCGACAAGGCGGCGCGTTCCCCGCCTTAATTCGATTGTCGAGAGCCGAACCTCATTGGAGCTTGGAATTGCAAGCGGATAAGACCTGACGTAGACAGAAATCGCGGATGCGCGCGCAACAATCCAGAAACGGATCAATGCCAGAAATCGTGAAAGACACCCGCCATGACTGGACGATCGACGAGATCGTCGCCATGCACGATCGGCCGTTGCTCGATCTTGTCGGCGAGGCGAACCGCATTCACCGCCGATACCAGCCCCCGAACTATGTGCAGAAGGCCAGCCTGCTCTCCGTCAAGACCGGCGGCTGCCCGGAGGATTGCGCCTATTGCCCGCAATCGGCGCACTACGAGGTAAGCCTCGACAGATCGCCATTGATGCCTACCGCGGAGGTGCTCGCACTTGCGGCGCGCGCCCGTGCCGCCGGGGCCGACCGTTTCTGCATGGGCGCCGCCTGGCGGCAGGTGCGTGACGGGGCCGAGTTCGACGCGCTTCTCGACATGGTGCGCGGCGTGCGGGCGCTCGGCATGGAAGCCTGCGTCACGCTCGGCATGTTGACGTCGAGCCAGGCGAACCGGCTGAAAGAGGCGGGGCTCACCGCCTACAACCACAACCTCGACACGGGGCCCGAGTTCTATAAAAAAATCATCACGACGCGCAGCTATGAAGATCGGCTGGCAACGTTGCGCGCGGTGCGCGCCGCTGGCATCCAAATGTGTTGCGGCGGCATCATCGGCATGGGCGAAAGCGTGCGGGATCGGGCGTCGATGCTGGCGGTGTTGGCCGGCTTCGATCCGCATCCCGAGAGCGTGCCGATCAATGCGCTTGTCGCTGTGCCTGGTACCCCGCTCGGCGACCGCGAACCGATCGACCCCATTGAGTTCGTGCGAATGATCGCCACGACCCGCATCGTGATGCCGGCGGCGCGGGTGCGGCTCTCGGCCGGGCGCTCGAATTTGAGCCGCGAAGCGCAGATCCTCTGCATGGTAGCCGGCGCCAATTCGGTTTTCTACGGCGAGAAGTTGCTCACCACCCCCAACGCGGCGATGCCCGAAGACGACGCGCTCTTCGCGGCGCTTGCGGCGCGCCAAACGCGTGCCGCCTGCGAACAATAATATTCAGTACGGCCATTCGGCCGAATCGAGGCGGGCGCGCGCCTTGGTCACGCTTCCGCATTTGCGAGCGAATCGCGACGCGGGGGAGGGTGACTTCGTTGCCCTACGCTCCAGGTAATGCGGGCGAAATGCGAGCATATGGACTGGAGCCATGTATGCAGTAGGCAAGGGACCACTACAGCCGGTCCAAGCCGCGGCAGTTAGGAAGCATCATGTTTCGCAACCGTGCCGACGCCGGCCGGCACCTCGCAAGGGCGCTCTTCGGCACCAAGGATCAGCACCCGATCGTGCTTGCGCTGCCGCGCGGCGGCGTGCCCGTTGCCGCGGAAGTCGCGCGCGCGCTCGATGCGCCGCTCGATCTTATCCTGGTGCGCAAGATCGGCGTGCCGTTCCATCCCGAGCTCGCGATGGGCGCCGTCGTGGATGGTTCCGCGCCGCTGGTGGTGCGCAACGAAGAAATCATCAAGCTCGGGAGGATTTCCGACGCGGATTTTGCCACCGTTCGTGATCGCGAGCTTGCGGAAATCAAGCGGCAGCGGACGCGCTACGTCGGGGAGCGTTCCCATCCCGACTTGCAAGGTCGCACCGTGATCGTCGTCGATGACGGGATTGCGACCGGAGCCAGCACCCGCGCCGCCTTGCGGGCCGTGCGGCGCCAGAAGCCGAGCCGCCTGATCTTGGCGGTACCCGTCGCGCCGACGCCGACCTTGGAAGAACTGCGCGAAGAAGCCGACGAGATCGTCTGCCTCGAAGACCACAAATCGTTCGAGGCGGTTGGTGCCTATTACGCCGATTTCGGACAGACCTCGGACGAAGAAGTCACGGCCCTGCTCGCCGCCTCACCGGTCGAACCCCGCGCGGCACCCGCCGGCACCCGCTGATCGCGCACCGCTCAAGCGAAAGGCGCCCGGCCACGTATTTTAATGTTGACACTGCCAACAATACGGCTATATTGACACTGTCAATATTGAGTGGGTCGCGTTCCAAGGCACCAGTGCCGCGGATCGTTTCCACCGAGACCAAAGGGCTTTTCCTATGTCGATTGCCGATCATTTCGCTCCTGCGCCAGATGCGGGATTCGTTCGCTCCTACGATTCCCAAGCAGCCCGCCGCCAATTTCAAATCTCGCTGGTTCTCATTCTGATTTTGACGCTGGCGGCCTTCGTACTCGGATTTTCGGTGCAATTCGACGCGCCTACCGGCGCAGGCCGTCCAGCGCCGCACGAAGTCCACTTTGCGGCAAACCAGACGCATTTGCGAGGTTAGATCCGTCCGGATTGGTTCTGTGCTACGCGCAGAACTCGCGCCGCCGCCGCACGCAGCCGCGAGGCTCTCCGTTCTGGTTCGAAGGCGTTATCCCATAGGCACTTAGGCCGCCTTCGTGGCTGGAACCGGGGCGTCGGAATATTCCGGCTTGTAGACATGGCCGCGAATGAACGCGACCATATCGGCAGGGCGCTCGACGCCAGCCAGCCTCGAATCGAAGACCAGTTTCGCCACGCGCGCCGCCGTCTGAATCTCGGTCTCCAATATGTTAGCCTGCAGCGGGTAAAGTGCCCCTTGGTCGAGCAGGCCTGACGTCACCTGGTCCGCCACAGCCCACGCCGCTTCGACGGTGACGCGTGACGCTTGCGTCGCGAAGATCGCCATTCCGATTGCCGGAAAAATGTAGAAGTTGTTTGCTTGCCCCGGCAAGAATGTGTGCCCCTCGAGGTGGACCGGCGGAAACTGGACGCCAGCCGCGTAGATCGCCTTACCCTTCGACCATGTATAGGCTTGCTCGGGCGTGCACTCCGCATGTTCGGTCGGATTCGAAAGCGCGAGGATTACCGGGCGCCCGTTGATGCGCGACATCGCCTCGATGACCTTTTGCGAGAACGCGCCGCCAACGGTGCTGACTCCGATGATCGTCGTCGGCTTGATACTGTCGATAGCAGTCACGAAATCACGGGTCGGCGCGTGCGCGTGTGCATAGGGTTTCTGGAAATCGACGAGGTCCGTGCGTCTCGTCTCCAAGAGGCCGTCAATGTCGAACATGTACACGCGCAATCGAGCCTGTTCGAGCGTCAGCCCCTCCTGAACCAGCGCCGAGCATAGAAGATCGGCAAGGCCGATACCCGCTGACCCCGCACCGAGGAACAGGTACCGCTCGTCGCTCAGCTTGGTCCCCTTGATTTTGGCGGCATTGATCATGCCGGCAAGCACGATCCCTGCCGTGCCTTGCACGTCGTCGTTATAGACGCAGTACTTATTCCGGTAACGTTGCAGCAAATGGACGGCATCGACGCCGGTCCAATCCTCGAAGTGAATGCAGCACTTCGGAAACACTTCTTGTACCGCTTCGACGAACTCGTCCACGAAGGAAAAGAGCTCCTCGGTCGGTGGCCGTGTCTTGCGCGAGCCTAAGTAAAGGGGATCGTGCAGATACTGCTCATTGTTGGTACCGGCGTCGAGATACAGAGGCAGCAGGTATTGCGGCGGCACCCCGGCACAGGCCGTATAGAGCTGCAGTTTGCCGATGGGAATGCCGGCGCCGTTTGCTCCGAGATCGCCGAGGCCGAGAATTCGGCCGCCGTCCGTGACGCAGATAAATCGCACGTCTTTCTGCGGCCAGTTCTTCAAAACCTCCTTCACTTTGCCCCGGCGGGTAATCGAGAGATACATGCCGCGCGGTTGGCGGTAAATGTGGCCGAACTTGAGGCACGCTTCGCCGATCGTTGGGTCATACACGATCGGCAGAAAGCGAGCCGGATCGGACATGATGGTCCGATAGAAGAGTGTCTCGTTGTGGTCGAGCAAATTGATGAGGTAGACGTAGCGATCGAGGTCGGTATGTTTATGACCGAGTTGCACCATGATCCTGCTTAACTGTAGGTCCTGAGTCTCGGTTACGTCAGGCACGAGACCGACCATTCCAAGTTCCTGCTTTTCTGTCTCGGTGAAAGCAGTTGATTTGTTGAGTGAAGGGTCCTGGAGCAGCGCGATTCCACGCTTGTCGATCGTCATGGCTTTACTCCATTTGCGAAGACCACCTCAGTCTCCACCCATCATTCTCGATGCTCACGCGTGATGATGCGCCCGTCGGATTAACAATCATGTGCTCGGCGCAAAGCCCAAACAGTCGGACCCCGGCCGGCGAATTGCTGATCATTATTGGACGAGATGGTGGAGCCAGGCGGAATCGAACCGCCGACCTCTTCAATGCCATTGAAGCGCTCTCCCAACTGAGCTATGACCCCACGCCTTTGCGAACCATCCATTTGGGGTGGACTGGAGCCTCGCGGATATAGACAGAATAGCGGGGCTCTACAAGCGCTTCACCGCTCCTCGTCGGGAGCGATTTCACCGTCGATGAGGCCCGACACGTCGTCGGTGTCTTCTTCCTCTTCCTCGAGGAACGTATCGTCGGCCGGCTCGCTTTCGATTTCCACGTCGTCATCGGCCGCGGTTTCCAAACTCGGTTCCGCCGCTTCGGCCTCATCGAGCGAAACAAGCTCGAGGCCTTGTTCCGCCTCGACCTCTTCCTTTTCCGGGACGGCGGCACGAACGCTGCGCGCGGAGACGATTTGTTGAACCGCCGCGCATTTCGGGCAAATCACCGGGTTCTTGTTCAGGTCAAAGAATTTCGTGCCGCACTGGTGGCATTGATGTTTGCTGCCGAGCTCGGGTTTCGCCACGGTTGACCTCTGGAAGACTGCCGGCTTATCGAGCCCGGCACCGCATTCTGATCCGAAGTGGCGTGCGGGACGCGATGCGCCAGCCCGCGAACACTTCGCGGCTCCGGTTAGTGAGGCCGGACGCGCCTGTCAATTGGAAGTTGCCGGTCTCGGACGAGCCGTTTTGGGCGGCCCGTCCGGCTTTGGATTCGGGTCCGCGCGCCCGCCGTGATTGGCTCATGACAGGTCCCAACCCGCGTGTTACCAGCACCAAATCGGCCAGATAGCAACAGGTGAATAGGTTTGGCGGTTTCGAGGAAGATCTCGGCGCAATTCACGCCATGCAGCGGCGAGCCGAGCGGTCCGCTCAGAGGTCGGCTGCGCCCGCCTGGCGACAAATCCATCTCCCACCGCGCCTTCATTCTCGGCCTTCTCGCCGTCGGCAAGACGGAAATCGAAGGTTTGCTGGAGGGCGCCGACGTCCTGCATACCGGCGAAGCGTGCCGTGCACTCGGCGCAAAGATCACGCGCCACGGCGAGGGCAGGTGGAGCGTCTATGGGATGGGACTGGGCGCTCTGCTTGCACCGCGCGCGACTCTGGATTTCGGCAATGCCGGAACCGGCACGCGGCTGATGATGGGCGTCGCCGCCGGGCATGGCATCACCGCCCGCTTCGACGGCGATGCCTCGCTACGCAAACGGCCGATGCGCCGCGTCCTCGATCCGCTGGTTCGGATGGGCGCCGAAGTCCTCGAAGAGAACGGCGGTTGCTGCCCGATCCTGCTCAAGGGCACGCCAGAGCCTTTGCCGATCGAATATGAGACGCCGGTGGCCTCCGCGCAGATCAAGTCCGCCGTGCTGCTCGCCGGCCTCAATTCGCCCGGACGCACCGTGCTCGTCGAGCCGACGGCGAGCCGCGATCATACCGAAAGGATGCTTGCCTATTTTGGCGCGGCGATCGCGAGTGAACCGTTTGGCGCGCATGGCCGCAGAATCGTTCTCGAAGGCAGGCCGGAACTTGCCGCCTCGCGCATTCTTGTGCCAGCCGATCCTTCTTCCGCCGCGTTTCCGATCGTCGCGGCATTGATCGTGCCGGGCTCCGACATTGTGATCGAAGCGATAATGATGAACCCGTTGCGCATCGGCCTCGTGCACACTCTGCGCGAGATGGGGGCCGACATCGAGGTGCTCGACGAGCGCGACGAGGGCGGGGAAATCGTCGCGGATCTGCGCGTGCGCTTCTCGTCGCTCACCGGTATCGATGTGCCCGCCGCGTGCGCCGCATCGATGATCGACGAATACCCGATCCTCGCCGTCGCCGCGGCGTTTGCGCAGGGCGAGACGCGCATGCGCGGTTTGGGCGAGCTACGGGTCAAAGAATCCGACCGGCTTGCCGGCATCGCGGCGGGATTGCGCGCCGCCGGCGTCGGCGCGCGCATCGAAGCGGACGATCTCATCGTTGCAGGCCGCGGCGGCGATGTGCCGGGCGGCGGATTTGCAGAGACCCATCTTGATCATCGTATCGCGATGAGCTTTCTGGTTTTAGGGCTTGCGGCGCGCCGCAAGATGGCCATCGACGATGCGGGAATGATCTCGACGAGTTTCCCGACATTTACGAGCGAGATGGCGCGGCTGGGGGCGCGCTTTTCATGATCATCGCCATTGACGGCCCCGCCGCTTCCGGCAAAGGCACATTGGCGCGCCGTCTCGCGCAGGATTTGAACCTGCCGCAGCTCGACACGGGACTGCTCTATCGCGCCACGGCGCGCGCGCTTCTCGACCAGGGCCATGGCCTCAACGATGTGGCAGCGGCGGTCGCCGCGGCGCGCGGTTTGGCGCTCACCGATTTCGATGCCGAGGCGCTGCGCGGCCGGCAGATGGGCGAAGCGGCTTCGATCGTCGCCGCCATTGCCGAGGTGCGCGAGGCCTTGATCGAGATGCAGCGCAGTTTCGCGCGCCGGCCGGGCGGCGCCGTACTCGACGGCCGCGATATCGGCACCGTGATATGTCCGGAGGCGGAGGTGAAGATCTTCGTCACCGCAAGCCCGGAGACGCGCGCCAGCCGCCGCGCGCTGGAGCTGAAAGGGCAGGGCGAGACGATCGATTATGCCGAGATCCTCGAAGATATTCGTCGCCGCGATGCGCGCGATGCGGGCCGCACCGCTGCGCCGTTGCGAGCAGCGCACGATGCCGTCGTGCTCGACACCACCAAGCTCGATATTGACGCTGCTTTCAAGGCGGCGCGGGCGATCGTGGAGCGGCGCGTCGCCAAGCAGCCTCACTCCTTCAGCAATTGACCGGAATAGACGATCGGGCCAGTCGGGCCGCCAGTCGGCGAGCCGCCTTCGGGCTCAACCGACACCGCGAAATTCGCTTTCTCTATGTTCGCTCCGACGGGCAGCGGAACTTCCTTGGACGTATGGTCCACGAGCCCCATGGATTTCGGAGTCTCGCCTTGGCCGATGTACCAAAGCTCGAGACTATGCCCCTCTGGAACCTCGGCCGCGACGGGGCGCACGAAGACGGTGCGGGTCGCAAGATCGACGCGGATGATGAGGGCGGGCCGATTGCCGCCGCGGTTGACTACGGCGACATACGAGGTGCCGATCTCTTCGTTGTTCGTGAGAACGCGATCGACGCTGAATAGAGCAAGCCCCGCCGCTAGCGCCCCCGCTACATAGGTCGAAAACCGCCAGCGGTTGCGCGAGCGCCGCAAGGCGGCGACCGGCTCGGCCTGGCGCGTCCTGCCGGCATCCAAGGCGCCTTCGATCCCGCTCCAGACCGTCGGCGGAGGCGTCAGATCCCCAACCTCCTCACTCAAAGGCATCAAACGCTGCTCCCAAGCGGCGACCGCCTGGCGCGCCGCTTCGTTGTCGGCAAGGAGCAGTTCGAATTCGGAACGTTCATCGGCCGAGAGCGTGCCGAGAACATATTCCGCTGCCCTGATGTCGATTTCGGTCGTCATGTCGAAGCATCCAGGCAGGATTTGAGCGCCGCCAGCCCACGGTGCAGCCACGTCTTGATCGTATTCACCGGCCGCCCGAAACGCTGCGCCAGCTCTTCGCGCGAATAGCCTTCATAGTAGGCCAAGAGTATGCAGGAGCGCACGGGCTCTTCGATTGCGCCCAAGCAGTGGCGCAGCGCCGAAATGTTCATCATTTCGGCTTCGGGGTCGCCCGGGGCGGCGAAATTCGCGAACGGGTCCACATTATCGCTTTGCGAAAGAGGCGCGGCCGGATTTTTTGACCGCAGCACATCGATGGCCCGATTGCGTGCGATTGAGATCAGCCAGGACATGGCGGAGCCGGTCTCCGACGAAAAGCTTCCCGCATTTTGCCAAACCTTCAGAAAGACGTCCTGCAGGACTTCTTCCGCAGTGTCCTTGTTGCGGAGCATACGCATGAGAATTGCAAAAAGTTTCGGAGCGATGTGTTCGTAAAGCCGCTTGAAAGCGGCGCGGTCCTGCCGTGCCACAGCGGCGATAAGATTTACGAGTTCGGCATTGTCCGTTGCGCTCAATGCGAAAACCTATCTCGCGAACCGTCGCGGTTTAGCGAAGTTTGCGACGATGAGTCCAGTTTCGATTCGCAAACCCATCCGATGATTTCTTCTTGCGGCTGAAACCTTTCTCTGCCGCGGCCCGTAGAGGAGCCCGACCAGTCATGCCCCGAAAGCGCGGCTGCGTCCTGTCACGTTCAAGGAGGTAAGCATGAAACTCTTCAGAACCACCGCTCTCGCCACGGCCGTCGGTCTTGCCGGACTCTCCGGCGCGCTCGTGGCGCCAGCATTTTCCGCGATGGACCCGATGGTCGGCGGCGCCGCAATGTATCCGTCTCGCAACATCATACAGAACGCCGTCAATTCTAAGGACCACACGACGCTCGTCGCGGCGGTCAAAGCCGCGGGGCTTGTCGAAACGCTCGAAGGTCCCGGTCCTTTCACCGTCTTTGCGCCGACCAACGAAGCCTTCGACAAGCTGCCCCCTGGCACGGTCGCCAATCTCCTGAAGCCGGAAAACAGAGATAAACTCAAGGAGATCCTGACCTATCATGTCGTGCCCG
>JBOHJJ010000173.1:0-30257 GCA_050728495.1 Methylovirgula sp. | reverse complement strand
CACACGTCTCGAAGGATGCGGCAACAGCGCCGGTATCGTCCGCCTCGACAAAATCTTCATAGACTTTGCCAGGCTTCGTAACGGCATCCTCGGTTTCCCAGGTACTCGTCGGCAGAACCGCCAAATGTAACCCATCGGCGGCGGCGAGAAGATCGGCGCGGGTAAGCCGGCAAAATCCTTTCTGCGCTTTCAGATTGCCGCGCGTTAAGAGGCGCGTGAGCCGCGCATAGGCGGCGCGGTCTTGCGGGTAGGCGAGAATGTCGGACGTGCCGTCGCAGAAGACGAGACGCACGCCGATGGCGATGCGCAAGGTTTCGGGCGCAATCTCGTTCTCGCGCGCGAATAGATGGGCGCGCACCACGCCGGCCAACGAATTGCGGTCGGCGACACCGATGCCCTTGAGCCCGAGTTCGTAGGCGCGCTCGACATATTCCTCAGGATGCGAGGCGCCGCGCAGAAAGGAGAAATTCGTCGTCACCGCGAATTCGGCGAAGGGGATGCGCTTCGACGTACTTTCCTTCTCCCGCTTGCGGGAGAAGGTGGCCCTCGCGTCAGCGAGGGTCGGATGAGGAGCGGGGCTGCTTTTACGATCCCTCATCCGTCATGCTCCCGCGCTACTACCGGCCACGTCATTGCGAGCGAAGCGAAGCAATCCATTGGACTTCTGGATTGCTTCGTCGCTTTGCTCCTTGGCTCATGCGAAGAGCCCGTGCAGGAACCAGCGCGGGCGCGCTGTCTCTCTCTCGTAGAGGCCTTCGCGGAAGAGCCAGAACCTGCGTCCCTCACTGTCCTCGGCGCAGAAATAATCACGGGTCAGTGCGGCTTCGCTCTTCCACCATTCGGGCGCGATCCGCTCCGGCCCTTCGATGGCGGCGATTTCATGCAGCACGCGCCGCCAGCGAAATTTTACCGGCGGACCTTCCGGAACACTGGCAATGGCCTCGATCGGCTCCGGGCGCCGCAAGAGGCGGATGGGACGCAATCCTTGGCTTTCCTTCTCCCCGCTTGCGGGGAGAAGGAAAGGATGAGGGGCAGGGGGCGTTCGAGCCATCGCTGCCGGCATTGCGGCGACCGCAAATTCCGGCCAATGTTGATCGACAAGCGAAAGCCGCGTGACGCGCCTGAGGCCGAGCCGCGCGCCGAGCCGATCGATAAGATCGGCGAGATCGTCGTCCGCGGGCGCGAGCCAGTTCGCCTGTTCCTCGTCCTGGCGTTCGACCGCAAGCGCCGAGAGACGCAAAACGTCGAAGCCGAAACCGGCATCGAGCGGATCGTCTTCGTCTGTATTTGCGCAAAGGGCCTCGATCTTCTCGCGGAAGAGCCGGGTGATCGCGGCAGGATCGCGCAACGGCCGGCTCGTGCCGGCGACGAGATGTTTCACCCTCCCGTCGATGCCGAACAAACTCACGTCGAGACGCCGCGCGCCCTCGCCGTGCCGTGCCAAGAGTTGCACGAGCTCCCGGGCAAGCGCGAGGATCGTCGCCTCGACGGTTTCGCGCCGGCCGATCGGCTCGAGAAAGCGCCGCTCGGCGAGATAGGCGGGAGCCTCGAACCGCGGCGAGATCGGCGTCTTGGCGCGTCCGAGCATGGCGTCGAGCTTTTCAAAGAGCGCGGCGCCGAACCGCGCCGTAAGCGGAGCGCGTGGGCGCAGCAGAATGTCGTCGATTCGCCGGAGCCCCGCTTGGGCGAGATCGGCGAGCGTTTTCTCCTCGAGCCGCAAAGCGGCGAGCGGTAGCGCACCAAGACGGTGAGCGATGTCGGCGCAATCGGGCGGCATAAGACGCTCTTTGCTGAACCGTGCCAGAGCCCAGGCCGCTTGCGGTGTCGGGCCGACGCCGCCCAAGGCGGCAAAGCCCAGAACCGCAAGCCACGCCTGGGCTTCGCCCAGAAGCTTTGCTTCGCCGCCGAAGAGATGCGCCGCGCCGGTGATGTCGAGCATCACGCCGTCCGGCGGATCGAGCCCGGCAAGCGGCGTGAATCGCCGGCACCAATCGGCGATCGCGGCGAGCGCCGCGGCTTCGGCGGCCGCATCGGCCGCAAAGCAACGCAGGTCGGGGAAGATGGCGCGCGCATCGGCAACCGCCATGCCGGGCCGCACACCGTGCACCGCGGCGGCGGCATCGACGGCGGCGAGAATTTGCGCGTTTTTGACCTTAAGGATCGTCGCAAGGCCGCTAGGTGCCGAACAACGGTCGCTAGGTGCCGAACACTTGACGCGCTTCTCTTGGCGAAGAATCCGATCCGTCGCCAGAGAAGGCAGAAATAGGGAGAGATAACGCGTCACGAAAACTGACCTCTGTCCAGAAAACCGGGTGGAAGGCGCGGTCGAGGGCGAAGCCGGCCGGCCCAGCGCGCGCCTTGGCGATGCGCACTGACCAAGTGGGTACGCCGGGTAGGGGAAGGCGTCGCGCCGCGGAAGCCAGATGCGGGCTCGGGTTGGCGCGGACTTCAAAGCGCGTGTCGGCGCCGCTCGACAAAGCATCGGCGCCGGCAATGCCTGCAAGGAAAAGAAGAATGGGTATCGCATTCTTCTGCGCCGTCAGAACGAGGCGACGCGAAGCGGCGAGATCATAAAATTTTGTCGAGAAAATCTCGCCGATCACCGCGCCCGGCGCGCCGCACTTCAGCGCCTCTTCCATGGCCCAGAGCGTCTCTTTGGCGTTGGCTGCATGAACGAGGAGAAGACAATCCGGATCGATACCAAAAAGGGCGAGCCCCGGTCCATACAACGCGCCTTGTTCGAGCGCGGCGAAATCCTCGCCGATCCAGACGAGCGGCCTGTGCTTGCGCGCCACGCGCAAACAAGCAGCAAGCGCCAGCGCGAAACCCGCCGCGGCGGGATGATCGCCGCCCTCTGCCGCGACGATCTCGTGAAGGCCGCCGAGCTTGAGCCCGCCCGAGAGCATGCGATCGAGGCGGGCGTGGCCAAGCGGAACGCGCCGCGGTGCCGCGTCCGACGAACTCGCCGAATTCTCCATTCCGGCGATTTCCCGGCGCAAAAAGCGCAGCCTGCCTCGCAGAGGCTGGCTGACCGATGCCGACTGAGGCTGCGCGCGGGACATGAAAGCCTCCTGTCGTTCTACATTTGTTCTAATGGATCCCTGGTTTTTGGGAGGGAGTCAAGGGGGCCCCCTCCATGGTAGTGCCTCAGTTTGGAGGCACTACCCCCTCCATCCGGGGCGTGTCAGTTAACGCCGCAGCAGCGACAGGAGGAGCCCCAGAGCCAGCAGCACGGCCACGCCCTGCCAGAAGCGGAGCGGGTAGCGCTCATAGAACGTCAGCGGCCGATGCACAGCAGGCGGGGCGGCCGCCGGTCCCGTCTCCATCTCCACGGCAAATTCGCTCATGTCGTTAAAACGTTCGGCGGGATCGATGGCGATGGCGCGCGCGAGTGCCGCCTGCACCCAGGCCGGCAGGTCGGGGCGCAAGGCAGAAAGCGACTTCGGCCGGTTCTGCCCCGGTCGGCTGGTGGTATCGGCATTGCCGTAAGGGAACTCGCCGGTGAAGGCTCGGAACATGGTGACGCCCAGAGCGTAAATGTCAGTCGCCACGTTGCCCGGTTCGCCATTGAACATCTCGGGCGCCATATAGGCGGGGGTACCTGGAATGTCCTCGGGTGGGAAATCCTCCAATCCGGGAACCCGCACCACCCCGAGATCGAGCAGTTTGAGCGATCCGCCCTCCTCGAGAATCACGTTGTCGGGCTTGATGTCGCGATGGATGATGCCGGCGTGGTGCAACGCCGCCGCGCCACGTGCCAGCTTGATCGCGATGTTGCGTCCTTCCTCAACAGCTAGACGACGCGTGAGCCGGGTCTCCAGGAGTTCACCGTGATAGAGCGGCATGACGGTGTAGAGGGAGGTCTGTCGCCCGGGCGGCAGTTCGATGATGCGGCCGACCCAGGGGCTGTGCACGCGCGCGCCCACCCATGCCTCGCGCACGAAGGCTGCGTGGTAGGTGGCTACGGCGGCGACTTGCGGTTTTGGAAATTTCAACACCACCTCGCCGCCCTCGACCTCATCGACCGCGCCGTACAGGCGGCTGTAGCGGCCGTCGGACACCAGCACTTTGAGCAGGAAACCATCGACGGTCTCGCCGTTGATCGGCACCGGGATCAGCGGCAGTTGCATGATGGCGGCGCCGATATCGGCCGATTCCGCCGTCGGCAGATCGACCACGTCGAGCACCAAGGCAGTGCAATTGTCGGTGCTACCGGAATGGAGCGCGGCCGCAACCAGTGCGCGGGCGCAATCTTCGGAAGCAGAGCGCTCCCGCAGGATGTCGGCGATGGTCTCCGCCGTCAGGAAGCCGTGCACACCGTCGCTGCACAGCAGGAAGCGGTCGTGCCGCGCCATCGGCTGGGTGGCGTAGTCCAGCCGCACCTCCGTGTCGACGCCCAGCGCTCGGGAAAGTATGCTCGATCGACTGCCGCCAACCTCCCGGACGTGGTCAGTGGTCAGGCAGATGAGACGGTCAGCGCTTAGCCGATAGGCGCGCGTGTCGCCAACATGCAGCACATGCGCGTGTCGCCCGCGCAGCACCAGCGTCGTGAAGGTGCATCCCATCCCTTTAAGCTCGGCGTCGCGCTGACCTTGCGAATAGATCCAGCCATTAAGTGCATTGAGAACCCGCGCCCCCGCATGTCGCACTTCCATGGTCTCGGGTAGGTCGCAAAATCCATCAAGAAAACCACGCACTGCGGTCTCGGCGGCGATGCGACCGCCCTTGGCGCCGCCAATTCCGTCAGCGATCGCCGCCACAATGTCCCGGCGTGGTTGCGGAAGCTCCAAGCCGAATACGGTGCCAGCGAAATCCTCGTTAGCTTTGCGCGGTCCGGCGTCCGAAGCGAACCCCGCGCTGGCCTTGACGCCGGAAAGGCGCTCAATCATCGCCGCTGTTCCGATTTCTTCGGGGCGAGCAACGCGGGTCGCGACGCGGAGATGGCGCAGCCAAGCGGGGACGGAAGGGAGGGGGAGTGGCTTTAATTTTCCAGCCCGCAGCGCTCGTGGAGGAAATAGCCTCCGGTGCTCAACGCGACAACAACCGTAAGATCACCGGATTGGCGGTCAAGCGTGTAGTTACCGCCGTCTGTAACGTCGCACCAGCTGCAAGGAATGCCGTAAAGATAAGGCAGCGGGATTGGTGTTTGCGACGTCATTCATCAGGCTTGCCTCTTTATCTTGTTCAGGATGCCTCTTTTATAAGCACCGGACCTGGCTGCATTCCAAGGCGGGTGGCTCGGTATTTGCGGGCATATTTCTTGCTCTCGGTATTCGTCGGATTGTGGCTTTCGTAAAGCAAATCGGGGGTAATCCATGCTCGTACCATCACCAAAATGGCTCGATACCGGCGACAACGCCTGGCAATTGGCGGCGGCGACTTTCGTCGGCCTGCAAAGCATTCCAGGGCTGACGGTCCTTTATGGCGGCATCGTCAAGAAGAAATGGGCAATCAACTCCGCCTTCATGGCGATGTACGCATTCGCGTCGGTCCTCGTCGTCTGGGTTCTTTTCGATTACAACATGGCATTCGGGCCGCAATGGTTCCCATTCATCGGCAAGCCGCTGTTGGGGCTTGGGGCTGGCTTCACGACCGGCCAGGCGATCATTCCGGCTGCAGCCTCGGGCATGCCGCCGCTCGCCTTTCCCATGGCGACCCTCATGTTCTTCCAGTTTGTGTTCGCTGCCATCACCGTCATCATCCTGGGCGGTTCTCTGCTTGGCCGCATGAACTTTACGGCGTGGATGATCTTCTGTCCGATGTGGATGACGTTCGTCTATACGGTGGGAGCATTCAGCCTGTGGGGCGGTGGCTGGCTCGCGAGCATGGGAGCGGCGGACTTCTCGGGCGGCTACGTCATCCATCTCGCCGCTGGAATATCCGGATTCACCGCTGCGGCGGTGATCGGCCCGCGGCTGCAGGCCGATCGCGATAGTTTCCCACCTAACAGTCTGCTGGTCACGCTGGTCGGCGCCGGAATCCTCTGGATCGGTTGGGACGGTTTCAACGGCGGCGACCCGTACTTCGCCAACGCCGACGCCGGTGCCGCGGTGCTCAACACCAATACGGCCACCGCGGTGGCGCTTCTAGTTTGGACGCTGATGGACAAAATGGCCTATGGCAAACCGTCGGTGCTCGGCGCGGTGAACGGCATGATCGCGGGCTTGGTGGCGATCACCCCCTCAGCCGGCTACATCGATGGCTTGGGCGCGATCATCGTCGGCATCGTTGCCGGCACCATCCCGTGGTTTGCCATGAACAAGCTGCAAAAGACCCGCTTCATGATGAAAGTGGACGATACGCTGAGCGTATTTTCCACCCATGGCGTGGCCGGCCTGTGTGGCGGCCTGATGGTGGGGCTGCTTGCCAACCCGGCCATGCTGGTCTACCTCGGCACCGGCAAAGATGCGCCCGGTGTCAACGTGACAGGCTGGTTCTACGGCAACCCGCATCAGCTCCTGCTTCAGGCCTATGCGGCGGCGTTCATCATCGCGTACAACGTGATTGCAACCTTCATCATCCTCAAGGTGATTGGGCTCTTCGTGCCGCTGCGCATGGATGAGACGGCCCTGAAGGTCGGTGACGACGCAGTTCACGGCGAGACCGCCTATGCGATTGGTGCAGAGGGCGAGTAGTCGGTTACCTACTAACCTACAAGCAGCCAACTAGGGGCCGGCCAAGTGACCGGCCCCTTTTTTATTGGTGTCTACGGCAGTGATAATAGAGGAAGTAACCGCCCATGCTCGAAGGTCCGCGCATCGTCAGGTTCCCCGAGGCGCGATCGTATTCGTAGATGTGGCTTTGCTGCGGATCTCGCCAGGTGATGTATCGGTCGCTGATGTTGGCAGGAAACGAGTCGGCCGTGCGACGACCGAAATCGACCTTGACGTCCCACGTCGCGCCGCTGCTCGAGTTGGTGCAAGCCAAGGTCGTCGCCTCGGCGTGCACGAGATTCGGGACGCTGGCGAGCAGCAAAGCAAGCAGGGCTCGCGGCCAAATGCGCGGTTCTTGCGGCACAAAATTTCCCCTCGGTTGGTGTGCATTGCGCACGCGCGCACCTATTCCGATCCGCCGATTTCGGTCAAGCGCCTCGGTTAGCACCGCCAAAGAGCGCCGGAAATTAGAGCCCATTGCCGGAGCGGCACCAATTTTGCCTCTCTCCAGACCCATGTCGCGCGGCCGCGCGTAGGTGCGCACCGCATTAAAATAGAAGGAAAAAATGCAATGGCCTACCTTGATGTCAGCCCCATGATCGGCGCTTTGTGCGAATCTCCCTACGATTTCGATATGAGCGGGGGCAGGCTGCGGCATATGCCGAGCGGCCATAGAGTGGTGTTCGATCCGTTCGGCGGGAACGCTCGGATCGACGCGTTTTGTGCCTGCGCGACGCTGCAGATCTCCCGGCCGCAAAGCGCGGAATTGCTGATGGCGTTCCGCCAATGGAAGCAGGATTATTGGCGCGTGGTCGAAATCAACCGGGAATTTGCCGGCCACTTCCGTCCGGGCTTCGTGCATCGAATCGCTGTGCGGGCCCTCAATTATCTGTTGGACCATCCGCATCCGTTCGAGAACCGGCCGGCGCCGCAACCGGTCGAGCAGTCCGCAAACTGAGCTGCGCGCCAAAGGTCACTCTACAAGCGATCCGCCGCGGCTGGACGCGGCGGGTTCGCTTACGATCCTGCTGCTTCGGGCGCAATTAGTTCCGCTCTAGAGCGTTCTTGGAGCAGAATTCTCACCCATTCCACGAACTTGTCGATCTTCTGCGCCTCCAAGGCGGCGAGGATTTCCATGAGAGCCTCGATCTCTTGCTTGGCGGCGAGATTCGTTTCGTAGTCGTGCTGCGCCTGTCGCCGGTCGCGCTCGCCTTGCCGGTTTTGGCTCATCATAATGATCGGGCTTGCGTAGGCAGCCTGGAACGAAAGCACCAGGTTGAGCAAAATGAACGGATAGGGATCCTAATGCTGCAGAAATGCCATCAGTTTGGGGAATCACCCAAATCATCAGAATGAAGCTTTGGACGAGAATGAACGTCCAGCTGCCCACAACTTGCGCAAATCCGTCGGCGAGACGGGCCCCGAACGGCAATTGGTCTTGGTGAGTGTGCCAATTTTTGGGGGGCGCATGGCAAATTTCCTCCTCCGCTAAACCTGGGGACCTCAAGCGATTTGATGGCGCGGAACGCCGGGCGAAATGTAACTAATCCTAGGCAATCGCGACAAATGCATGAAGGCCGCCAACCGGGCCGTCGCGTGCCAATAGATTATGTGCGGCCCCGGCCGTGTCTAGGCGAGTGGTGACGGGATTTTTGCGCTTCGGCCGGATGTCGAAAACCGTGGCTTCCGGCTCAGAGCTTCTTGATAAATCCCGTAAAGGTGTCGGCGACGAAAGTGAACGGTTTCAGCAGCAGATGCGGCGCAGGCAGCCGCGACGTAAACGCCGCGAAGCCGGTCGGATTGGTCTGCGGCGCAGCCACGACCGGTACGGTCGGAGGTGCGGCGGTGGACGGGCGCTGCGGCGGCGCGCTTTGC
Source organism: Methylovirgula sp. (assembly GCA_050728495.1). Lineage (GTDB taxonomy): Bacteria > Pseudomonadota > Alphaproteobacteria > Rhizobiales > Beijerinckiaceae > Methylovirgula. Next base: position 21,729 of record JBOHJJ010000173.1, on the reverse strand, counting down.
GCCGTTCTGAACGCGCAGTTCAAATCGCTCGGGCAGGCATTCTGACTGCGGGCTGCCTGCTGCGGCTCGCGCTTCGGCAAAATCGGCGCCACCGCCGCTTTGTTGAAACCGGAGGTATAGGACGCCGAAGTGAACGGTTTGGGCGCAACCTCAGGATGCCCGGCCGGGCTCTCGAGATGGCCGGCCCAGGCCCGCGCTTTGGGCGAAGGTGAGTTGTACCAGAACGCGGCCCCGGCCGTCGCGAACGCCAGGATTGCAAGAACGCCGATCGCCGCGCCAAACGCGAACCTGCTACGCGGCACGCGGCCGCCGAATTCATGAATCCGCTCCGTTCTCGGCGACGCTGCCATGGCTCCTCGGAGAATGCCTTGTCGAGCAACGTTGGGTATCCAAGCGAAGCTTTGCGTCAAGACCTTGACAACAGCCGCGCCAAATTACGCCATGTTGAAAACTTCGCGCCAGATTCAATTCGGCAATGCCGTCGCGCCCTTCCGACCTGGGCGCGGGGAGGCGCAGGAATTCCGCGGCAAGCGTCGTGGCGGGAAATATTCGTTCCTAACTGCGACTTCGAGCACCTCCGACCAAGCGACTAGGTAGTGGAAGATATTCACAGCATGGAGGGCTGAGGTATTGCAACATCTGGCCCGCATCGATCATTCGTTGAACGCTCCGCCCATATTCGCTATCGACGCCAGACCGGGCGGCAACGGACGCAAGGAATGGCTAAGTCCGCGATTGCCCTTTGGAAGCGTTCAAGGGCGCCAATGGCATCGGACGCGGAGCCCGGATCTCGCGCCTGGATATGCTTGCGATTTCCATGTACCCCTCGGGAGAGGAAGCCGGCATGAATAAGGAAGCCTCCTCTTCGGCCGCATTCGTGAACCAAGCGTTGCCGCAATTCTCCATTCCCGCCGCGCGGTCGCTGCAGGAACGGCCGGCGTGCGTCCTGAAGTATGGCGATACGTTCGCTCTGTTCGATCCGAACGGCGATATCATTTCGATGCCCGGCAGTCCCGAAGGTATATTCTATCGTGACACGCGGCATCTTTCGCATTTGCGCCTCTCGATCTGCGGTATGGGGCCGATGTTGCTCAGTTCGGCGATGCGCGACGACAATGCCGCGCTGACCTGCGACCTGACGAACCCCGACCTGTATCGTTCCGAAGACCTCCTCCTCGAGCACGACCTCCTTCACCTGCGGCGCGTGAAGTTCGTTTGGAAAAGCGCTACGTTCGAGAGGATCGCGGTCCGCAATTTCAGCGAGAAGCGGGAGCAGATCGTGCTGCAGCTCGAATTCGCGGCCGATTTCGCCGACCTGTTCGAGGTTCGCGGTTCGCATCGCGATCGCCACGGCACGTTTCATCCGACCGAGACGAAGGCGGACACGACGAAAATATCCTACACCGGTCTCGACGGTCTGCTGAGGGAAACCCAGCTGCGCTTCGCGCCACAACCTAGGCAACTCGACGCCAATAAGGCGACCTTCGAGTTCGATCTCATGCCGCAGGAGCGGGCGGTCGTTTTCATCGAAGTTCGCTGCGATACGCGCCCGGCGGCCTTGCCGGCTAGCAACCAGTTTTTTGCTTCGCTGCGTGAATCGCGGCGCGCCTTGCGCCGTTCGGCGTCGCGCGCCACGGCGATCGCCAGCTCCAACGAGGTGTTCAACGAAGGAATCCGGCGCGCCATCTCCGATCTCTATATGCTGACGACGGATCTTCCCGAAGGGCCTTATCCTTACGCCGGCATTCCGTGGTTCAGCACGGTCTTTGGCCGCGATGCGCTGATTACGGCGATGCAAACGCTCTGGGCCGATCCGGCAATCACGCGCGGCGTGCTCGGCCATCTCGCCACGACCCAGGCGACGTCGAAGGACGATGCGGCCGACGCCGAGCCCGGCAAAATTCTGCATGAGGCGCGGCACGGGGAAATGGCCGCGCTCGGCGAGGTGCCGTTCCGCCGCTACTACGGCAGCGTCGATGCGACTCCCTTGTTCGTGATGTTGGCTGGGGCCTATCTCGAGCGCACCGCCGACATCAGTGCGCTGCGGCGGATTTGGCCGAACATCGAGGCGGCGCTGCAGTGGATCGATGTATACGGCGACCGCGACCGCGACGGATTCGTCGAATATGGCCGCAAGTCGAAAGAAGGATTGATCAATCAAGGCTGGAAAGACAGTCACGATTCAATCTTCCATGCCGACGGTTCTTTGGCGCAAGGCCCGATCGCGCTCGTCGAGGTGCAAGGTTACGTCTTCGCCGCCAAGCGCGCCGCGGCGTTGATCGCACAGCACCTCGGCTTGCGGGATCGGGCCTTGCGCCTCGATCGCGAAGCCGAAGAGTTGCAACGCCGCTTCGACGCGGCGTTTTGGGATGAAGCGCTCGGCACCTACGTTCTGGCGCTGGATGGCGACAAGCGGCCTTGTCGGGTACGCAGCTCGAACGCCGGCCACGCATTGTTCACCGGCATCGCTCTGCCGGAGCGCGCTGCGCGGGTCGTCAAGGCTCTGATGAGCAGCACGTCCTATTCGGGATGGGGGATCAGGACGATCGCGACTTCCGAGTCGCGTTATAATCCGATGAGCTATCATAACGGCTCGGTCTGGCCGCACGACAACGGGCTGATCGCGCTGGGATTTGCCCGCTACGGCTTCCGCCGCCAAGTCATGCAGGTCTTCAAGGGCCTGTTCGAGGCGTCGATCTACATCGATTTGCGACGCCTGCCGGAACTCTTCTGCGGATTTTCGCGCATGCCGAGGCAAGGGCCGACCTTTTATCCGGTTGCCTGCTCGCCGCAGGCCTGGGCGGCGACCGCACCTCTCGCCCTGCTTCAGGCCTGCACCGGCCTGCGGTTCGATCCGGAGAACCGCCACGTCATCTTCAATCGGCCGGTGCTCCCCGAATTCCTCGACGAGGTGAGGTTCACGGGGCTGGCGATCGCCGACGCGCGCATCGACGTGCAACTGCGGCGCACCGGAACGGACGTCGTCGTCAACGTCCTCTCGCGCGAGGGCGACATCTCGGCGACTTCCACCAGTTGAGTTCAGAAGGTGAGCGCGTAAACCGGCGAACCGGCGACGTCTTCCGGAACCGCGTTGCGACGGCCGTTGATCTCCTTGCGGATGAACTCGCTGTAGCGCCCCTCGGCGTTGATGAGCTCGCCGGGCGGCCCGTCGTGAATGATCTGCCCGCCTTTTAGAACGATGATCCGGTCGAAACTGCGCAATGTCGAGAGGCGATGCGCGATGGCGATCACCGTCCTGCCATTCATCAGCCGCGCCGAAGCCTGGCGAATCGATTCCTCGACTTCGTAGTCGAGCGACGAGGTCGCTTCATCGAGCAGAAGAATAGGGGTGTCCTTCAAAAAGGCGCGGGCGAGTGCGATGCGCTGCCGCTGTCCGCCCGACAATTTGAACCCGCGGTCGCCGACGATCGTATCGAATCCGGCGGGGAGCGATTCGATAAACTCGCAATGCGCCGCCGCGGCCGCCTTCATCACCGCTTCGTCCGAGGCATTCGGACGGCTATAGCGAATATTTTCGATGAGCGGCCGGTGAAAAAGGCAAATGTCTTGCGGCACGACGGCGATCGCGGCGCGCAAGCTCTCCTGGGTAATCCGCGAAATGTCCTGTCCGTCGAGCATGATGCGGCCGGCTTGCACGTCATGCAGCCGCTGCAGCAAAGCAAACAGCGTTGTCTTCCCGGCCCCCGAGGGTCCGACGATGCCGACGCGTTCGCCGGGCTTGATGCGCAGGTTGAAATTTCTGACGACCGGGCGGCCGTTGCGATAGGCGAAAGTAACGTCCTTGAAGGTGATGCCGAGTCCGCTGCTAACGAGCGGCTTGGCCTTCGGATCGTCGTGCAGTTCATGCGCGACAAGCAGCGTCGCTAGCGCCTCCGAAAGCCGCGCCATATGTTGTGTCACGTCGACGAGCGCAACCGCGAGATCGCGCGTCGCGCTGATGACGGAAAGGCCCAGCGTGCAGACGAGAACCACTTCGCCGGTGGTCGCGGCGCCCTGCTGCCAAAGCGCGATCGCCCAGGCGAGCAGGCAGACGATCAGAACGATGGTGATCGAAGCATGCGCGATCCGCAGCTTTTCGAGGTAACGCAGGCTGCGCCGCCGCGCGCCCATTTCATTCTCGACGGTCGTATTGAAACGGCGCCGTTCGTGCTCAGCGCCCCCGAAGGCTTTGACCAGCAGCACGTTGCCGACGACATCGGCCATCTCGCCGTCGACGGCGGCGGCTTTATTGGCAAAGTCGTGATGCAGCGGCTTGCCGCTGGCGGCGATGCGGAACATTGCAAGGATGACGATCAGGGCGATGACGAGCAGGCCCAACGCCATCGGCTTGCTCACGGTGGCGATCAGCGCGATCGCGGTAAGCGTCGCGACGCAAGGCGGCAAGATATTCCAGATGAACATATTTTCGATCGTGAAACAGGCGTTCGACGTCGCCGTGATGCGACTTGTCAACATGCCCGGCAGGCGATCGGCGAAATAGCTCGGCGAATGGCCCATCAGATGTTCGAATAGATCGCGGCGCAAATCGCCGGTCACGCGCACGAACGTGCTGCTGGCGATCCAGCCGGCGACGCGCCACAGGAGACCGTCGCCGACGATGAACGCGCAGACGAGTATGAATGCCGGCCAAGGATTGGCGGTGGGCGATGTCCCCCTGGACAGCGCATCGACAAGATTTTTGATTCCGTATTGGGTGCCGACGGAGAAGCCGACCGCGCCGAGCACGGAAATCATAATCGCCGCGTGGACGTAGGGCCGAGATCGAATGTAGCCGAGAAGGAACGCGATGGGACGATGCGTGTACTGGCAAAGGTTATCCATAGGGCCTTTCCGTTGCCGACAAGAATCGTAGGTGCCGTACACTCCCGCGACGTCCAAGTCCGCCTACAAATGCGGCCATCATCGCGCCGGTTCCCATAGCCAAAGCTATTGCTTCGCGATAGCCGCGGCGCGCGGTTTCTCCGTAAAACATAGAAAACGCGCGAGCTGATGTTCGGCTCCGCCCTGCGACGCTTTGCGTCAGACCATCATGAGTCAAGAGTTCGCCGCAATTTCGCCGCCGTCACCGAGGGACGACAGTCCTGCTGTGTCTTGTCTTCGTCATCCCGCACCACAGGTATGTGTTGCGTCTATGCTGTCGCAAGCCGCGCTCCACATTCACGGAGGAATTTGTTCGATGCGTATTGCTCAGGTCGCGCCTCTGTTCGAAGCCGTTCCGCCGAGGCTCTACGGCGGCACGGAAAGAGTGATTTCTTGGTTGACCGAGGAGTTGGTAGCGCTCGGTCATCAAGTCACATTATTCGCGAGCGGCGATTCGGGGACATCGGCAAAGCTTGAGGCGATGTGGCCGAGGGCACTGCGTCTCGATGGTTCGGTCCGCGAGCCCGGTGCGCTTCACATCGCGATGCTCGAACGGGTGTTCCGGCGCGCGGCGGAATTCGACCTCATCCATTTTCACCTCGATTATTATCCTTTTTCCCTTTTTTCCCAGCAAAGCACCGCCTTCCTCACGACATTGCACGGTCGGCTCGATCTGCCCGAGCTTCAGCCCGTCTTCAATACCTTCCCCGGCCTACCGCTGGTTTCCATTTCCGACGCGCAGCGCCGTCCGGCGCCGCATGTCCGCTGGATTCGGACGATTCATCACGGCATGCCGGAGCACTTGCTGACGCCGCGCCCCGTCGAGCCGAGCTATCTCGCTTTCCTCGGCCGCATCTCTCCAGAGAAGAGAGTCGACCGGGCGATCAGCGTCGCCACGCGCTGTGGCCTGCCGCTGAAGATCGCCGCCAAGGTCGATGATCAGGACCGTGATTATTTTGAGGAAAATATTCGCCAACATCTGGCGCGCGACGACATCGAATATGTCGGCGAGATCGACGACGCGCGAAAATCGGAGTTCCTTAGCGGCGCCTATGCCTTGCTCGTGCCCATCGATTGGCCTGAACCGTTCGGGCTGGTGATGATCGAGGCCATGGCCTGCGGCACGCCGGTCATCGCGTTCAATCGCGGCTCGGTCGCAGAGGTGGTGGAAGACGGCGTGACCGGGTTCATCGTCGAGGACGAGACGAGCGCGGTCAGCGCGGTCCGCCGCCTCTCGCAATTGTCGCGTTCGCGAGTTCGCCAACGCTTCGAGGAACGGTTCACGGCAAGGCGTATGGCGCGTGACTATCTCGACGTCTACAGCGGTCTAATGAAGGCGGCGGCGCCGCGGCCGCGCTTGGTCTCGCCGTGACGCCGGCCGTTAGGGTTTAAGCGCCACGCGGTCGGGATGTGTCTCCGGCATCGCGACAAGGGTGAAGAGAAGCGCGCAGCTTGCGGCCGCGCCGAGGCCTAAGAAGGCCGTGTGGCTGCCGTAGCGGTCGGTGACATACCCCGCAAACGTGGTGCTGAGCGCGGCGCCGATGCCGACCGCGGTGCCGATGATCCCTTGGGTCAGATTATATCGGCCGGTATTGCGCGCCAGGTCGGCGGCGATGAGCGGCACGAGAACGCCGAGCACCGCCGCGGAAATTCCGTCGAGCACCTGAACCAGGACAATGAGGTAAGGATCCGGCGTGTCGGCGAAGAGTACGCAGCGCAGGGGGAGCGCCGCAAAACCGAGCAGCAGCAAGGGGCGCCGGCCCCAGCGTTCGGCTTGCCGTCCCACCCACGGCGAGCAGAGCGCAACGACGAGTTGCGGCACGATGATGCAAGCGGCGATGAGGATTTCCGCCCAGTTCGCCGAGCGCATGGTCATGACGGAGCCCATCAATGGCAGCATGGCGGCATTAGCAAACTGGAAGAGGGCGGTTGCGCCCGCAAATGCAATCAGCGGCCGATGGGTCAGGAGTCGGCGCAGTCCCGGAGCGAAGTCATCGTGTGGGGCGACGCCGCTATGGGCGCGCACCGGATCGATTTCCGCGGCGCGGACGTTGGAGAGTGCAATCAGCGTCGGGATCAGCAGCGCGGCGGTCACGAAGAATACGGCGCGCGTAGAAAAGAAGTAACCGCATGCCCCCATACCCGCCGCCGCGACTCCCGTGCCGAGCGAGGCGAAGCGGGCGTTGCGGCCGAGCCTTGGGCCGATCGCAGCATAGCCGACGAGCCCCAGGCTGATGGCGGCGACGGCGGGATTGAGTACGCAATTCGCCGCGGCGCTCAAGACGCTTGCAAAGAACACGAACGGAAAGAGCGGCCAAAGCGCCATCACCAGTGCGCTCATCCCGACGCCGACCACAGCAAGCGCGGCGGCGCTTCGTTCGGAGCGCACCGCGTCGACTACGGCGCCGCCGGGCACCCGGCCAATGAGTCCGATGATCCCGGCGACGGTAAGCACCAGCCCGATATCACCTTGCGTCCATTTCTGCGCCGTGAGGTAGACCGAAACAAAGGGGCCGAAGCCGGTCTGCACATCGGCAAGGCAGAAGACGAACCAGTCGAGCCCGAGGAGGCTCAGGCGCGAAGGGCGTACACACATCTCGTTCGCCGTCACCCCATCTCGCTTGCTCGGAATCCATTTGGCGACGATGGCTGCTTTGCCGGGCGCGCCGGCTCGTGCACTCGCCATTCTGTTGGATCTATTTGGAGGGGGCCGCTTTCGGCGGCGCAGTGGATGCATTGGCCGGCGACGTGCTCGGTTTCGCCGACGGGCCAAGCACGACGATCGGCTCGCCCTGCTTATATTCCGGCGCTACCCGCACTTCATTGCGGGTAAGCGACAAAACGATGCGGTCGGAATTTTTCTCCGGCGCGAATCGGATGGCTCGCCAATCCACGGCGATCTTCCGGGTTCCAACCCCGAGAAAACCGCCGAAATCGATGATTGCGGCGCGCACCTGCCCGGTGTGATCGACGAGAATGTCGACAATCTTGCCCATGTCCTCGCCCGTCGGGCTGTAGATCTCCCGGCCAAGAATGCTTTCGACGTCCTTGTCGTCGAGGACGGTTGCCGGCGTCGCTCCTCGCGCGGGCGGTGCAGATTTCGCGGGTGCCTGTTTCGGTTCTGGCGAGGGTTGGGTCGGCGCGGTGGTTTGCGCCAAGGCAGGCAGGGCGGCGGCCGCCACAACGACCGTCAACATCGCCAGGAATCGATTGGCAAGGCGAAGCTTGGCGGCGCCGCGGTGCATGTGTCTCCTCAGCCAATTCGTCCCGCGCTTTAGGCGGCCAAACATGTCAAAACTACAGATGGCCGCCGATCGCGTCGAATTAATTGTTCGGGAAAATGTCGCGCTCGCGCTGGGCTGATCGAAAGGCTTGCTCCGACCGCAGTCTGTGGCCTAGATGGCGTGGGCTTGGCGCAAACGAACGGGGCGGTAATGGGTGGTCTCGGGGCACAGAACGCTCTACCGGCGTGGTTGCCGCTTTCGGTCCTGACCTGGATCGCAATGATGGCCGTCTACCACGGCTTCGGGATAGCGTTCGAAGTTTGCGACCGCACCGGATTCCTTGGCAAAGCTAAGGTTCGCAGGGCTGACCGGCTCGGCTATTTCGATCTTCTCCCGCGAGTCGCAGTCAATCAGGTTTTCGTGCTTTTGCCGTGCATGGTAGCCGTGCAGTGGGCGGCGCTCACGTATGTAGGTGCGCCGCACCTGAGCGCGTGGCGCTTTGTCCTCAATCTGGCGCTCATGGCGGTCGGCCATGACGTCGTGCAATATGCTACGCACCGCTACGTGCTGCATCACCCGAAGCTGATGCGCAAACTCGGTCATGCGGTGCATCATTCGACCGGTGCGAGCAAGGGAATCAGCGCCTGCTACATGAGCGCGCCGGACTTTTTCCTGGAGATCGTCCTGCCCTATCTATTGCCGCTGGTGCTCGTCGGCGGCGGCGGAAGCGATATCACCTTTCAGCTTGTCGTCGCCGGGCTTGGCGCCTTCGGCGGCCTTTACGAACATTCGGGTTATGACTTCGCGGTGCCTTTGCGCGAATCGCGTTGGTTCCACGCGGTGCCGATCCTCGGTCGCATCCTCGATACGATCATCACCAGCAAGGCGCACGGCGAACATCACCGCCGTTTCAACGTGAGTTTCAGCGATGGGTTCGGCAGTCCCGGAATTTGCGACACGGTGATGTCGACGCGCTGGGACAAGGCCGACACGGCGCGCAGCGCGCGGACCTCGCCTCAATAAGGCGCGACCACTTCGTAGGGGGGGACGTTATAAAACGGCTGTTCGCGCGGAACGTAATAGACGCGCACCGGCACCATCCCGATTCCCGGCACATAATCGATGGTCCGGTTATAGGGGATGAACGGTATGCCATAGGGGATGCAGGCGGCGTAGTTCGGATAACGATGCCAATGCGCCCAGAAACGGGCGCTATGGCAGCAAGCCGCGATGCCGCCGGCCGATGCGGGCGTGGTGGCGATCATCGCCAGGACAAAGGCAACCTTCTTCAACATCGCGAAATCCCCCAAAGTGGCTTGCTGGAAGATGCGCCGCACCCTGCTGCGCAACAATGTCTTGCGCCGAAATTGTCGCCAACGTGGTTAGCGTTCCGCTTCCATCGCGAGGCTTGGCTCGAACCCTTCGAAGATGATCTGGTCCGCCCAACGCAGCGCTGCGGCACGCGTCGCTTCGTCGCGCACCGTCCAGGCGAGGATGGGCATGCGAGGGCGGCAAGCGTACGGGACGGGATGCGGCAAGTCTTCGGCGCGCCAGGCGAGGAAATCCACTGCGGTCGCCTCGATCCGGGCGAGGCTGGCAAGCGGGCTTTGGCGCCTTTCGGCGACAAGCCCCAGCAGGCAAGGGACGCGGCGCGTTCTGCATTCCGTCAGAACATGCGGGTGGAAGCTTTGCAGCGCCAGCGGCCCCGCATAAGCCGCTGCGAGTTCGGCCAGCGGCGCGATTAAGCGCGTATCCGTGTCGAGCCGGCTCTTGATTTCAACAAGAACCAGTACGCGTCCATCGATCGCGGTCAGGAAATCGCGCAAGGCCGGAATGGTCCCGTAGCCGTCCCGATAAACGGTCCGAGTGATTGCGGCGGCGGTGAACGCACCGATGTCGCCGGTCGCGCCGGTCAGCCGATCGAGTTCGAAATCGTGAAAGACCACGGCCTCCCCGTCCTTCGTGCATTGGACGTCGCATTCGATGGCATAGCCCTTGGCGACCGCCGCGGCGGCGGCGGCGATGCTGTTTTCAACGATGCCTTTGCCATGCAGGCCGCGATGCGCGATCGGACGAGCGGTAAGCCAAGCGTTCAAGGCGCGGCGATCTCGAACCAAGCCTCGACTTCGACGGCGCAGTCGAGCGGCAATTCGGCGACTCCGACGGTCGAGCGGGCATGTCGCCCCCGTTCGCCGAGCACCTCCACCATCAAATCCGAAGCGCCATTCATGACTGCGGCGACCCGCGAAAACCCCGGCGCGGCATTGACGAAACCGCCGAGTCGCAGGCAGCGGCGGATGCGGTCGAGATCGCCGAGCGCGGCCTTGGCTTGCACCAGCACGTTGATGGCGCCGCGGCGCGCCCCATCTCAATCGACACGCAGCCGCCGATTTTCCCGACATGCCGCGGATCGAGCTTGCCGTCGTCGCCCAAGGCAAGCTGACCGGAGACGATGAGCCAGGATCCGGAAATTACAAAAGGCACGTAATTGGCGACTGGCGCCGCCGCGACCGGCAAAACGATGCCGAGGGCCTGAAGACGATCTTCCGTCGCACTCATCGAACAGCTCCGGGGTCGAAGCCGCTTACTCTGCCCGTTGCGCTGCCCGCGCAAGGGACAAGGGAGCCGGTTCGCTATTCTCACGCCAGCCGCTATAATCCGTTGCCAGCGGCCAAGCAGCGTCTTAACACATGAGCCCGAGGGGTGCGCGGCACAGGAGCGGCGAATCCATGGTCGAGTGTCCCGTCGAATTGCGTGCTGCGTCGCATCCGGCGCGGCGCGCCGTAACAGCGACCGGCGCCGCGTCTCTGCTCGCTGTCCTGATTTCTTCGCCGCTTTTGGCCGGCGACAATACGGTGTTGAAAGCGACACCGGCCGGCATGCAAGCTTCGATTGACGCCATTCCGCTGGCCTCGCACCGCGCCGTCTACGACCTGACGCTCTTGAAGGCTGTGGGCTCGAAGAGCCCGACCGAAGCGCGCGGCCGTATCGCGTTCGATTTCAGCGGCTCGGCCTGCGAGGGATATGTACAGAATTTCCGGCAGGTCACGGAATTACAGCCGGCCGAGGGCCCGACTCGCGTTTCCGACATGCGCTCCGCGACATTCGAGGACGGCAGCGGCAAGAGCTTCGCATTCAAAATGGAAACCAGGATCGACGACGAACAGTCCGACGAAGTCGACGGCCGGGCGCAACGCGATGCCACGGGCCCTGTTTCGGTCGATCTTACCAAACCGAAAGAGGCGAGGCTCGCGCTCGGTCGGCATGTGCTCTTCCCGACCGAGCATTTGAAATATATCCTCGCCGCGGCCGAAGCCGGCGAGAGGTCGCTCGAAGTCGAAGTCTACGACGGGTCGGATACGGGCGACAAAATTTATGAGACGACCACGTTCATCGGCCGCCCGATCGACACCCCGGCGACCGGGCCGGCGGCGCAGATCCCGGTGCTCGAACATATGCGGCGCTGGCCGGTTTCGATCAGCTATTTCGATCCCGGCAACAAAGACGAGTCGCCCGACTACACGCTGTCTTTCGAGCTTTATGAAAACGGCATTTCGCGCGCCCTGCGGCTCGATTACGGCGATTTCGTTCTGGCCGGAGAAATGAAGAGCCTCAAGCTATTGCCGACTCCGCCTTGCCCGAAATAGGGCGTACGCCACCGCAAGCAGCCGGCTGGCCGAGCCCGCAAAGTCTTCCGGGAGCCAAGGGCCAATTTCGTGCCGAGAAAATTCCCCGCGGCGTATGCTGCGCTGCGCCGAACCCGGCCTTTTCTTCGGCGGGATTTCCCTTTCGTAAATTTCTATCTGGTAGCGGTTCCGGTTATGCTTCGACCGCCCGGCCGCGGAGGTCCGCCGCCGCGAGGCGGAACAGGTTCCAACCATGCAAAAGAGCGTTCTGATCGTCGAAGACAACGAGCTGAACATGAAACTTTTCAACGATCTTCTCGAAGCGCACGGCTATAAAACGGTGCAGACCAGAAGCGGGGTTGAGGCGGTTGAACTGGCGCGTACCCATAAGCCGCAGCTCATCCTCATGGATATACAACTTCCCGAGGTTTCCGGTCTGCAAGTGACACAATGGATTAAGGATGACGAAGATCTGCGTCATATTCCGGTGATTGCGATCACCGCATTTGCCATGAAGGGCGACGAAGAAAAAATTCGCCAGGGCGGCTGCGAAGCCTATCTGTCGAAACCGATTTCGGTCGTCAAATTTCTCGAAACGGTGCGGAATTATATCGCCGACCAATGAGCCGTCGCGAGCAAGCGTGGGGATGAGTTCGAAATGACCGCTCGAATATTGGTCGTTGATGATGTCCTGCCGAACCTGAAACTCCTCGAAGCGCGCCTTACGGCGGAATATTTCGACGTCACGACTGCGACCAACGGCATCGAGGCGCTTGCGGCCTGCCGACGCGACGAATGCGACGTCGTGCTCCTCGACGTAATGATGCCCGGCATGGACGGCTTCGAGGTCTGCCGCCGCCTGAAGCAAGATGCTTCGACGGCGCATATCCCCGTCGTGATAGTCACCGCGCTCGATCAGCCGACCGATCGGCTGAAGGGGCTCGAGGCCGGGGCCGACGATTTCCTGACGAAGCCGATCGACGAACTTGCGCTGATCGCGCGTGTGCGTTCGCTGGCGCGGCTCAAAATGGTGCTTGACGAGCTCAGAACCCGTGCCCTGACTTCGGTCAGCCTCGGCATGCCGGACCCGCTCGCGCACGCATTGGCCGAAGACGGACTCGGGGGCCGGATTCTCCTGGTCGACGATCGCGCCGCGTCCGCCGATCAGATCATGTTCGCCTTACGCGACAAATACGTTGTCGAGGTGGAAAGCGATCCGCAGGAGGCGCTCGTTCTTGCCATCGGCGGACAGTATGATCTCTTCATTGTGAGTCTCGGGCTGCGCGGCTTCGACGCGCTCCGTCTCTGTAGCCAAATCCGCTCTTTCGAACGCAGCCGGCAGTTACCGCTCCTCTGTCTTGCCGAGGTCGAAGATCGGCCGCGCGTCCTGCGCGCTCTCGATATCGGCGTCAACGATTTCCTGAACCGGCCGATCGACCGCAACGAATTGACCGCGCGCATCCGCACGCAACTGCGCCGCAAGCGCTACGCCGATCGGTTGCGCGACAATGTCCAGGCATCGATCGAACTCGCAGTGGTGGACACGCTGACGGGGCTCAACAATCGGCGCTATCTCGAGACGCATCTCGCGGCGCTCGTCGGGCAGGCCGCCGACCGCGGCCGGCCGCTGTCCCTCATGATCATCGATATCGATTACTTCAAGGGCGTCAACGACACCTATGGCCATGAAAGCGGCGACAGGGTCTTAAAAGGATTCGCCGACCGCGTGCGCAAGGTGATTCGCGTTCCCGACCTCGCCTGCCGGTTGGGCGGTGAGGAATTCGTCATCGTAATGCCTGACACGAGCATCGAATGCGCTGCGAAAATCGCCGAGCGCGTGCGGGTCGAGGTCGAACGAGACCGATTCGCCGTGGGTGAAGACGGGTCGCGGATCGCGATCACCGTCTCCATCGGGCTTGCCGAGCGCGGCCACGATGCCGAGCCGGAGGGGCTTTTCCGCCGCGCCGACCGAGCGCTCTATCGATCGAAAACCAGCGGCCGCAACCGCGTCTGCGCCGATGCCGCCTGACGGCTCCGGCGTGCCGGCGCCGTTTAGGTAAATAAAAAGTCGCTGTTCCGGGCAAGAATTAAGCGGTTTTCTTTTTGGACCCAGCGCGCTAACGTCTTAGCTGGGTGACGGGGTGAGGCCCGGCGGGCTGGCCTCGGATGCGGAGATGAGATAGGTTCTCTTTCAATTTCAACGAGATACCCTGCGGAGTGCTCAGGTCCGCCGCATCTCCTGGGTCCGTAGGGTCGGCCGGCGCGCAAGTGGTTAGGAGTGGCCTCCTCGAGACACCACTTGCCGCCGGCCACCTTCTCTATTTGGCTTGGAAAGCGTCATCGCCTTAGGTTTGGGCGAAACGTGATGAATTGCTCGAAATACATTTGATAAGAACTGAGGATCCGACGATTAATCGCGGATCACTTGATCTTGGTCTCTTTGAATTCGACGTGCTTGCGGACAACCGGATCGTATTTCTTGAAGGATAGTTTCTCGGTCTTCGTCCGCGCGTTCTTCTTCGTCACGTAGAAATAGCCCGTATCCGCCGTCGACTCGAGCTTGATCTTGATCATTGCCGTCTTGGCCATGTCTTCGTCCTTTGCATCCGGCCAATCGCAACGGCGGCAGCACCCCGCGGCGGCTCGAAAGTGCGCGCACCATAGGGGGGGCGCCTGGCTTGTCAAGAAGCCGCGACGAGACCGAAGTAGGCGGCGAGGATCAGAGCCAACGCGACGAAGAAGCCAGCCGGCGTGACGTCGAGGCCGAGTCCGATTGCCGGTGGACCGACAAGCATTCCGACCGAATAGAAGAGGATGTAGGCGGCATTGCCGCTGGCGAGTTCGCTGCCGCGGCGATGCGCGCTCAGGTACGCCAGCCCCAGCGCATAGAGGCTGCCGACGACTCCTCCCCAAACGAAGAGCAGCACGGCGAAGGCGGCAAATCCCGCCTCCCGCGTCCAAGGCAGAAGGAGCGCGCCGGCCGCGCCCACGCCTGCGGTCAACGCCAACAAGCGGCGCCGGTCGAGGCGGTCGGAGATCGCACCGACCGGCATCTGGAGCACACTGTTGCCGAGCGCGAAAATGGTGACCAGAATGGCGCCCGTTGCTGCGCCCATGCCGCTGCGCAAGGCATAGACCGGCAGCAGTCCCATAACTCCCGTTTCGATTGCCCCGTACAGGAGCGCGGCCAAGGTGGCGGCCGGCAAAGCGGCGGCGGCGGCGAGCACGGAGGTTCGCGCCGGCCGCGCAATGACCGGGGCTTTCCCGCCGATCAGCGCGATCGGCAAGCTGGCGAGAAGGAAGAGAGCGGTCGCGGTGAAAAAGGCCGCGCTGCCGCGTGTCCCGATCAAGGCGAGAATCGAAGGTCCAAGGGCTGCGCCGAGGGCGAACCCTGCCGTATAGACGCCGAGAATTGCGCCGCGCCTGCCCTCGGGCACGGCCGAACTGATCCAAAATTCGCTGAGCGCGAACAGGATCGTAAGCGCGGCGCCAAACAGACCTCTGAGCGCAAACCAAGTCCAATAGGCGTCGCTGGCGGCCAACGCCGCCAGACTGATGGCGCCGGTCAGCAACGCGACGAGCAGAAGCGGCTTGACGCCGATCCGTTGCGCCAACCCTGGAACGAAAGGGGCCGTCAGCAGAGTCGCCAGGCCGCTCGCCGCTGCGTTCACTCCGATTGCACGCGCCGAGAATCCCCGTTCGGCGAGGCGCACCGCGAGCAAAGTCATGGTGAGCGAAAGCCCGGCGCCGACAATCGTCACGGTCGCGATCGCCGCGCCGATCCCGCGCGACCGCTGCGACCCGGATTTGCTAGACTTCGCTGGGGACTTCGGCGGCAGTTTCGAATCCATGCATGCGCAGCGCCCATTGATAGCCGATCAGCGCGCCTTTGAAGGCTGGCAGAAGCGCCAGGCAAAGAATCGACGCCAGAGTCGGCCAGATCAGAATCTGCGTGAGTAGCGGCAAATTCGGCGCAAACTCCTCTACCGAGAGCATCAGCGCGCCGAGGATGTGGCCGACCACGAGGATTGTGAAATAGGGCGGGGCGTCGTCGGCTCGATGGTGCAGCAATTCAGTGCCGCAGGAGGCGCAGCGGTCGTTCACCTTCAGGTAGCGGCGAAACATAGCGCCTTTGCCGCAGCAGGGACAGCGGCCGCCGAAGCCGCGCCGCGACGCCTGCCAGACGTCGCGTTTCGGGCATATGGGGGCCTCGACGGTGCCCACCTGCAGCGAGGTACCTTGGACTTCAATCGGCATCGAAAGATCTTTTGGAAGTCTGCGATTTTATCTCTGCCGCAGATGTAGGCGCGTCGCAGGACTTCTGCCAGCCGGTTTCTTGTCGCGCCGGCTGGCTCGCTTGCCCCGCTTCATGTTGCGCAGCGGTATGCTCTTGCCTTCACTTAGAAGCTCAAACCGCAGTGCCCCGGCAAAAGGCGCGGCTTCGATCAGCTTGACGCTGACCTCGTGTCCCAATTGGTGCATCTCGCCGGTGCGGTTGCCGACGAGCGCATGCAGGCTTTCGTCGTAGCGAAAGTAGTCCTGGCCCAGCGTCGCGGCGGGGATAAATCCATCGGCGCCGGTCTCGGTCAAACGGACGAACAGGCCGACCTGGGTAACCCCGGAGATCCGGCCGGTGAAGATCGTCCCTATTTGCTCGCTCAAATAAAGCGCGATGAGCCTTTCGACGGTATCGCGCTCGGCCGCCATGGCGCGCCGTTCGGCCGCCGAAATTTGCGCGGCGATTTCGGCAAGATCTTCGGCGCTTACGTCGGCCAGGCCGTCGTCACCGAGCCGCAAGGCGCGGATCAGGGCGCGATGCGCGATCAAATCTGCATAGCGGCGGATCGGCGAGGTGAAATGCGCATAGCGGCGTAGATTAAGGCCGAAGTGCCCGTAGTTCTCGCTCACATATTCGGCCTGCGCCTGGGTACGCAGCACGATCTCGTTGACGATGTTCTCGTGCTCCGTTCTTTTGACCCGCGCCAAGATCCCGTTGAATTGGCGCGCCGTCAGAACTTGGCCTTTGGCAAGCTTGAACCCGATCGAAGCCAAGAATTCGGAGAGCGCGTTGAGCTTCTCCAGCGTCGGCTCGCCGTGGGCGCGGTAGACGAAAGCCTGATGACGGGCTTCGAGCGTCTCGGCGGCGGCGACGTTGGCAAGGATCATGAATTCTTCGATGAGCCGATGCGCTTCGAGCCGTGGCGGCACGATTACCCGGTCGACGGTGCCATCCTGCTTCAGGAGGATCTTGCGTTCGGGCAGATCGAGATCGAGAGGCGCGCGTTTCTCGCGCCCTGTCTTCAGCGCGGCGTAGGCGCTAAAGAGCGGCTTGAGGACGGGTTCGAGCAGAGCCCGCGTTTCCGCGTCGGGAATTCCGTCCCAGGCGGCCTGCACTTGCACATAGGTAAGCTTCGCCGCCGCGCGCATCATCACCCGATGCACGTGATGGCTGAGCATGCGGCCGCTTCTATCGATGACCATCCGTATGGCGAGGGCAGGGCGATCTTCGCCGGCTTTGAGCGAACAGAGATCGTTCGAGATTCGCTCCGGCAGCATCGGGACGACACGGTCCGGGAAATACACGGAATTGCCGCGCTCCAAAGCGTCGCGATCGAGCGCCGAACCCGGCCGCACATAGGCCGCTACATCGGCGATCGCCACGAAGAGAATATGGCCGCCGGGATTGTCCGGGTTCGGATCGGATTCCGCGAACACCGCGTCATCGTGATCCTTGGCGTCAGCCGGATCGATCGTGACGAGCGGCAGCTTCCGCCAATCCTCGTGCTGGGTCGCGGGCGGCGTTCCCGCGCGTTCCGCCTCGGCGAGCGCCGCGGGGCGAAAGACATTGGGGATGCCGTGCGCGTGAACGGCGATGAGGCTCATCGCCCGCTCGCTGGCGATGCTGCCGAGCCGCTCGCGGATTTTGACGGCCGGGAGGCCGAGGCGCCCGGAGCGCAGGACATCGACGGCGACAAGATCGCCGTCGCGCACTCCGCCACCCTCGGTGACGATGAACTCGCCGCGGTTGATGTTGCGCTTGTCGACCGGCACGACGCGCCCGACGCCGTGCGAATCGGTGCGATAGATGCCGAGGATCTGCGATTTGGCGCGATCGAGCAGCTTGATGAGCCGACCGCTATAGGAGGGCTCGTGCGGGCCGGCGTCGCGGCGAATTTCGGTGCGAATCAAGGCGCGGTCGCCGATTCCCGGCACCGACATGCCCGGCCGCCGGCGGCTGAAGTGGAGAATGATCTTGGGCGTTGGCCCTTGCGCTGCGTCCCATTCGAGTGGCGTTGCAATCAGCTCGCCATCGTTGTCGCGCGCCGCGATCTCAACAAGCACCACGGACGGCAGTTGTCCGGGCTTATGAAGCTGTTTACGCTGGCGTTTGATGGCGCCCTCGGCTTCGAGTTCTTTCAGCAGGTTCTTCAGCGCGATGCGGTCGGCGCCTTTGATGCCGAAGGCGCGGGCGATCTCGCGTTTGCCGATCTTGGCGGGTCGTTGTTCGCGGGCGATAAAGGCGAGGATTTCTTCGCGCGAGGGCAGCGCCTCACCTTGGGTCGTGGGATTGCGCCTGGTTGTCACGCGTGTTTGCTGCCTCCGGCGGTCTTCTTTGCGGCAGGTTTTGCCGCCGGTTTGCGGACCGGCTTGGCACGTTGTGCAGACTTGGCGGCCGCCTTTGGCTTTGCGGATTTGGCAGAACGTGCCAGGGGGCGCTTGCCGCGCGTACCTTGCTTCGCGTCGAGGAGATGGATCGCTTCGTCGAGCGAGATCGTCTCAGGCGCGATTCCGTCCTTCAAGGTTGCGTTGACCTTGCCAAGGCTGACATAGGGTCCGAATCGCCCGTCGCGCAGCAGAATCTCGCCGCCGGAGGGATGTTTGCCGAGGACACGCGCCTGACCCGCGCCACCTTCGCCTTTGGCGGCGAGTAGGGCGACGGCTTCCGCGGGCGTAAAGCTCGTCGGATCGGCGTCGCGCGGCAGAGTCGCGTTGATTTTGCCCCAGTTCACATAGGGTCCGTAGCGGCCCGCTTTGAGCGTCACGGCGCCGCCTTTGGGATGTTCGCCGAGGCTGCGACTGGCCGTTTCGTTACCGAAGCGCCGGCCGGAAAGACCACTTTCCTTGGCGACGATGAGATCGATCGCGCGGTTGGCGCCGATCTCCAGAATGTTCTCGTCCTTACCGATGTTCGCATAGGACTTGCCATGCTGAACGTAAGGTCCAAAGCGGCCGATGCCGGCGACGATCGGCTGTTTCGTCTCTGGATGGATGGCGACTTGCCGCGGCAGGCTTAACAGCGCGATCGCCTGTTCGAGCGTGAGTTCGTCGGGCACGAGCGGCTTCGAAATCGACGAGCGTTTTGGCTTCTCGCCCGCGTCCTTGTCGCCCTCGCCCTGCTGCACATAGGCGCCGAAGCGACCGTGGCGCAGCGTGATCTCCTCACCGGTCGCCGGATTCGTTCCGAGCACTTTCGTTCCGTTGTTCTCGCCGTTTGCTTCGCCGTTGGTCAGCGTCCGCGTATAGCTGCAGTCGGGATAATTCGAACAACCGATGAAGGCGCCGTATTTGCCGAGCTTCAGCGAAAGCTGCCCGGTGCCGCAGGACGGGCAGGCGCGCGGATTGGAGCCGTCTTCCTTCTGCGGAAAGATGTGCGGCCCGAGAAGCTCGTTGAGGCTGTCGAGCACCTGCGTCGTGCGCAGATCCTTGGTCGCGGCGAGCGCGCTCGAAAAATCGACCCAGAAAGCGCGCAGCACCTCTTTCCAATCGATCTGATGGTTCGATACCTCATCGAGCTTTTCTTCGAGCCCGGCCGTAAAGTCGTAGCCGACGTAACGGGTGAAGAAGCTTTCGAGAAAGGCGGTAACGATGCGGCCCTTGTCTTCCGGATGGAGCCGCTTGTTTTCGAGCCGCACGTAATTGCGGTCCCGCAAGACGGCGAGCGTCGAGGCATAGGTCGAAGGCCTGCCGATGCCGAGTTCCTCCATGCGCTTGACGAGCGTCGCCTCGGTGAAACGCGGCGGCGGCTCGGTGAAATGCTGGCTCGCCTCGATCTTCTCCTTGGCGAGAGGATCGCCGACGCGCATCGGCGGCAGCCGCCCCGAATCTTCGTCCTCCTCGTCGTCCCTGCCTTCCTGATAGAGCTTCAAAAAACCGTCGAAACGGATGACTTGGCCGCTGGCGCGCAGATCGATGCGCCGCGCACCGGCCTCAGCCACGATGTCGACGCTGGTGCGCTCGAGATCGGCGGATTCCATCTGGCTGGCGACGGCGCGCGTCCAGATCAGTTCGTAGAGCCTCGCTTCGTCGCGGCCGAGGAAACCGTGCACGTTGGCGGGCACCCTGCCCATGTCGGTCGGGCGGATCGCTTCGTGCGCCTCCTGCGCGTTCTTGGCTTTCACGGTATATTTGCGCGGCGCCTTCGGTACGTAGCGCTCGCCGAACTCGCGGCCGATGAGGCGGCGCACCGCTGCGATCGCCTCCGGCGCGACGTCGACGCCGTCGGTGCGCATATAGGTAATGAGACCGAGCGTCTCGCCGCCGACATCGGCGCCTTCATAGAGGCGCTGCGCGATCTGCATGGTGCGCGCCGGAGCAAATCCTAGTTTGCGCGAGGCTTCCTGCTGCAAGGTCGAAGTGGTGAACGGCGCGGCGGGATGGCGCTTAGCGGGACGCGCCTCGACGTTCGTGACTTTGAACCGTGCGGTCTCCAAAGCCTGTTTGAAAGCCTCGGCCTCGGCGCCCGAGCCGACGTCAAGCCGGGCGATCTTCTTGCCGTCGGCGCCGATGAGCCGGGCAACGAAGGGCGCGCCCTCTTTGGTCTTCAGATGCGCGAGCAGCGACCAATATTCGCGCGAGACAAAACTCTCGATCTCGAGCTCGCGGTCGCAGACGAGGCGCAACGCGACCGATTGCACGCGGCCGGCCGAGCGCGCACCCGGCAATTTTCGCCACAGCACGGGCGAGAGATTGAAGCCCACGAGATAGTCGAGCGCCCGGCGGGCGAGGTAGGAATCGACCAGCGCTTCGTCGATCTTGCGCGGGTGTTGCATCGCCTCGAGCACCGCGTCCTTGGTGATCGCGTTGAAGACGACCCGTTCGACCTGCTTGCCTTTGAGGGCGCGCTTGGCTTTGAGAATTTCGAGGACGTGCCAGGAAATCGCTTCGCCCTCGCGGTCCGGGTCGGTCGCGAGAATGATCTTGGCGGCGTCCTTGGCGCTATTGGCGATGTCCGCGAGCCGTTTGGCCGCCTTCGAATCGACCTCCCAGAGCATCTTGAAGTCGGCATCGGGATCGACGGAGCCGTTCTTGGCCGGCAGGTCGCGGACGTGGCCGAAGGAGGCGACGACCTCGTAATTGCGGCCGAGATACTTGTTAATCGTCTTGGCCTTGGCAGGCGATTCGACGATGACGAGATTCATAGGGAAAAAACTCCGATCCTAGGCGGCTGAAAACGCTCGATTTTTCTGGGATTTAACCGCGCCGCCATGACTGAAGGCGCATGCCGAGGCGAGCGCTCGTTGCCGCGGAACATGGGGTAGGGGAATCGAAGTGTCAAATGGGGGCGGCAAGCATCGTTATCAACCAAACGCGAGCAGCGCCCTTGCTAAAGAAGCAAAATCAATCCTATAGAACGGCTTTAATGTCCGATTTACGGCCCATCCAGAAATTCCGGCACCGGCACTTGCTCGGAATCGAGGGGCTTTCGGCGGCGGACATCGTAACTTTGCTGGACATGGCCGAGGACGCGATCGAAGTATCGCGGCAGATCGAAAAGAAACGCGCCACGTTGCGCGGGCGCACCCTCATCAATCTGTTCTTCGAAGCCTCGACCCGCACCCAGTCCTCGTTCGAACTGGCCGGCAAACGGCTCGGCGCCGACGTGATGAACATGTCGGTTTCGACATCGAGCGTCAAAAAAGGCGAGACGCTGATCGATACAGCGGTGACGCTCAACGCGATGCGGCCCGATATCATCGTAGTGCGCCACGCCCAGGCCG
>JBOHJJ010000172.1:0-1736 GCA_050728495.1 Methylovirgula sp. | reverse complement strand
ACACGGTGGCGCCGCTCGGCACGGCGCTGACGCCGGAGCAATGCACGCTGTTGTGGCAGATGGCGGAAGAGCCGATGCTTTGCTTCGACGGCGACCGCGCCGGCCGCAAGGCCGCCTATCGCGCCATCGACATGGCGCTGCCGCTGATCGGCGTCGGGCGGTCGCTGCGCTTCGCGCCGCTGCCCGAAGGTCAGGACCCTGACGATCTTGCCCGCGGCGGAGGCTCCGCGGCGATCGGCGAGGTGCTGGGCGCCGCTTTGCCGCTCGTCGAGCTCATCTGGCAGCGCGAGAGCGAAGCACAACCGCTCGCGACGCCGGAGAGCCGCGCCGGGTTCGAACGCCGGCTTGCCAATCTCTGCGCCGAGATCCGCGACGAGACGTTGCGGCGCCATTATCAGGCCGAATTCCGCAGCCGGCTCGCGGCGCTGTTCGCCGCGGCGCAGCCCGCCCAAGCCCGCCGCCCGCAACGCTTTGCGGGCGCCCGGCGCGGATGGCGTGGCGAAGAAGGACCGCAAACCTACCTTTTGCAGCCCTTGCAAATCGGCGCGAGCCTGGCGCGCTCGCCGTTGCTACGCGCCAAACCGACCGGCGTATCCGCGCGGGAAGCTTTGATTTTATTGATATTCCTCAATCATCCCCAGCTTCTCGACGCATATGCCGAACCGCTTGCCGAGCTTGAGCTTCGTAGCTCTGATGCGCAAGCGCTACGCCGGAAATTGCTCGACCTCTGGGCGCATCGACACCTTGATGCCGACGAGCTCGGGGCCGAGATCGAGCGCGCCGGGCTGGGTGCCGCGCGGCGCAAGCTCGAGTCCCTCGTTGGCCACGCGAGCCTATGGACGGTAGCGCCTGAGGCCGCCGACAGCGACGCCGAGGAATCGCTCAAACAAGCGCTGGCCTTGCACCGTAAGATGCGGGCCCTACATAGGGAACTGGTCTTCGCGGAGGCGGCTTTGGCAGGGGATACGAGCGAGATCAATCTCGCGCGGCTGAAGTCCATCCAAGAGCAATTGTCGGTACTGGCGGGAACCGAAGCGGTTGTCGAAGGCTTCGGCGCGGCTTCCGGTCGGCAAAGCGGTATTTTGTGAGGGATTTCTCTGCGGCTCCGCTTGTCCGGAGAAGCGGCTGAAGAAATTATGCGTTTGCCTGCTTGGCGGGAGGAAGGATCAGCAAGATAGCGATTGCGACAGGGACCGCTTGGCCTGCGCATTGCCGGCAATGCCGGTTGCGGCCCTCAGCGAATGCAATCGTGCTTCATTCCGGTACATAGACGGGCGATCTGCATCGCCGCGAACCATGCCGCGCTACTTGGCGCGCGAAGCGCAGCTCGGATCGATAGAGGATCGAATGGCGAAGAAAGACAACGAAAAAGCCGAGACCGAGGGCGCCGTCGTCGAAACGACCGATAGTCCGCTCCTCGATCTCTCGGATGCCGCCGTCAAGCGGATGATCAAGCTCGCCAAGAAGCGCGGCTTTGTCACCTATCGCGAATTGAACGCCGTGCTGCCGTCCGAGGAAGTCAATTCCGAACAGATCGAAGACATCCTCGCGATGCTCAACGAAATGGGCATCAACGTCATCGAAAGCGAGGAAGCCGAAGAGGCCGACGCCGAGGAGGGCGAAGAGGAAGAGATCGAGGGCGGCGAGCTCGTCGAGATCACTCAGCCCAAGGCGCTCGCCACAAAATCCTCCGAGCCCGCCGACCGCACCGACGATCCGGTGCGCATGTATCTGCG
>JBOHJJ010000171.1:0-10749 GCA_050728495.1 Methylovirgula sp. | reverse complement strand
ACCAGGTTGAAGGTGAAACTGTCGTAATTGTCGATGAGCGTGACGGCCGGCATGGAGCGATCCTATGGCGGCCTTTTGACCCTCAGGGCAGGCGAGGTCAAGTTGCGGAGCATGGCCGGACGTATCCAGCCATGCGGAAACAGGATCGGCGGCTTAGGCCGCGCGCCGCGCCGGCGGCGCCATGAACTCGGGGCCGACCGGATCGTGTACGCATTCGACGAGGATGCGATCGATGTTCGCCAAGGCCGCGGCGTCGAGCTTCCAGCCCATCACCTCGGCAACCGGATCGAGTTGACCTGGATGACGGGCGCCCCAAAGCGCGATGCTCATCGGCTGTTTGTCGAGCACCCAGCGCACGGCGAGGGCAAGAACGCTCTTGCCGTAGTTTTTGTGGGCGAATTCGTCGAGCCGCTCGACCGCCGCGAGATATTGCTCGAAACGCGGCGGCTTGAATTTTGGATCGTAGCGGCGCAGGTCGTCGCCGGTAAATTTGGTGTCGCGCTGGATCTTGCCGCTGAGCAGACCGCGGCAGAGCGCCCCGTAGTCGAGCGTCGCGATGTCGTGATCGCGGCAATAGGGCAGAACGTCCTCTTCGGCTTCGCGCTCGAAGAGATTGTAGGGCGGCTGCGCGGTATGCAGCGGCGCAAGGGCGCGGAATGCCTCCATCTGCGCAGGATCAAAATTGCTGACCCCGATGGCGCGGATCTTGCCGGCCTTGTGAAGCGCGCCGAGCGTTTCCGCTGTCTCGGCGATCGGCGTCGCCGGATCTGGCCGGTGAACCTGATAAATGTCGATCACATCGGTGCGCAGGCGGCGCAGCGAGTCCTCAATCTCCTTCTGGATGCGCGCCTTGCTGGCGTTGCGGAACGGCTTGCCGTCCTTCCAGTCGAGCCCAACTTTGGTGGCGAGGATGACGCTCTCGCGCCGCCCGGCAATCGCTTTGCCGACGATCTCTTCGGAATGGCCAAACCCATAGACGGGCGCGGTGTCGATGATGTTGATGCCGCGATCGAGCGCGGTTTGGATGGTGCGGATCGAATCATCATCGTCGCTTCCGCCCCACATCCATCCGCCGATCGCCCAGGTGCCGAGCGCGACGCGCGTAGGCTGAAGATTCGTGCCGGGAATGGTGATCATTTCGAGCATCGTGCAATCCTTTGCTGATCTGAAGAACCGACGCGCTTGAAGCACGTCTCTCCGGCGATTCTCCCAAGGACGAATGTTCGCGGCTCTAGGCGAGGTTTTGGCTTCCTGCCGGCATATCGGAAGTGTGCGCCGGAATTGGAAGGTGCCGCACCTGAATTGACGCCTATCAAAATGCCGCGATCTTGAATCAGAAGCCGCAAGCTCGATGGGTTTTCGCAATAGGTCGACAGAAATGGCGATCGACCGCCCTCGTGCGGCGCGACCTAGGCCGTGGCACGGCACATGTCAGCCTATTGCCCGCGCTTCGTGCGCGCCGCGAATTTCGCCGCCTCGTCGGCGGCGCGGAAGAGCGCCTGCGCCTTGTTCACGCATTCACGCTGCTCATAGGCGGGATCTGAATCATAAACCACGCCGGCGCCCGCCTGCACGTGCATCAGCCCGTCTTTTACGACGGAAGTGCGCAGGATAATGCAGGTGTCCATGTCGCCATGCGCACCGAAATAGCCGATACAGCCGGCGTAGATGCCGCGCTTGTCGGTCTCGAGCTCGTCGATGATTTGCATGGCGCGCACTTTCGGTGCGCCTGACACGGTGCCGGCCGGAAATCCGGCGCAGAGCGCGTCGATCGCATCGTGGCGCGCGTCGAGCTTGCCCTCGACGTTCGAGACGATGTGCATGACGTGGCTGTAGCGCTCGATGGCGAATTGCTCCGTGACCTCGACGCTGCCGATTTTCGCCACTCGGCCGATGTCGTTGCGTCCGAGATCGAGCAGCATCAAATGTTCGGCGCGCTCCTTCTCGTCGGCCAAAAGCTCGGCCGCGAGCCGCGCGTCTTCGGCTTGCGTCTTGCCGCGCCAGCGCGTGCCGGCGATCGGCCGGATCGTCACTTTGGCGCCGCGCACGCGCACCAGAATCTCGGGGCTCGAACAGACGATCTGGAAATCGCCGAAATCGAGATAGCAGAGGAACGGGGCGGGATTGACCCGGCGCAGCGCGCGATAGAGCGCGAATGCCGGCAGCGCGAATGGCGCCGTGAAACGTTGCGAGAGCACCACCTGAAAGATGTCGCCGGCGCAGATATAATCCTTGGCGCGCTGGACCATTTCGCAAAACCGTTCTTCCGAGGTGTTCGATTTCGGCGTTGCCGGCGGAATGGCGGCGCGCGTTTCCTCGTCGTGCAGGTGCGTTAATTCGAGAGTGGCGACGATCGCCTCGATCCGCTCGCGCCCGGCCTCATAGGCGGCCTTGGCGCTTGCGCCTTTGCGCACCGGAGCCACGACCCAGATCTCGTCTTTGACGCTGTCGAAGACGACCATCACGGTCGGGCGCAACATGATCGCGTCGGGTACGCCGATCGGATCGGGCTTGGGCGCGGCGAGCCGCTCCATCTGGCGGACCATGTCGTAGCCGAGGTAGCCGAAGACGCCCGCCGCCATCGGCGGCAGTTCTTCCGAAGCATCGATCTGCGACTCGGCAATCAGCGCCCGCAAGGAATCGAGGGGCGGTTCGGGGCAGGGCTTGAACGCTTCGGGATCGGAGGGCGCCCGCCGATTAATTTCGGCGCGATCACCGCGACAGCGCCAGACAATATCGGGGTCGAGGCCGATCATGGAGTATCGGCCGCGCGCGCCGCCGCCTTCGACCGACTCGAGCAGGAACAGCCGCCCGTGCCGGGCCGCCGAAAGTTTGAGGAAGGCCGAGACCGGAGTTTCGAGATCGCCGACCAAGCGGGTGGACAGAAGCGCGGCGCCGCGAGCCTCGTAGGTTTCGGCGAATGCCGCGAATGAAGGCTCGATCATCTTTATTCCGTGTCGGACGGGGCGAGGATCGAGGCGAGCGCCGGCTGGTTGATCTGGACTCCGATCTCGCCCTGGATTTGACCGACGTATTGGGCGAGCAAGTCCTCGTCGAGCGCGGTCTTCATCTGGCCGATGACGCTATGCAAATTCGGCTGGTTGACGTCGAGCGGCGGAACTGTCGCATCGATGACCCTAAAGACGACGCGCGTGCCGTCCGCGGCCGGCGCCGATCCGGCCGCCCCCGGGGCGCGATCGAATACCTGCGCGAGCTGTGTCTGCGAAAGATCCTGGGGATCGGAGCGTTTGATGTTCTTGACGTGTTTGATGCCAAGATTGCCTTGGCTCGCAGCCGCCGCGGCAAGCGTCTCGCCGGCATTGAGCTTCTTGACGAGATCCGCCGCTTTGCTCGCCAGCCGCTTCGACGTTTCCTCTTCCGTCCAGGCTTGCGCGACCTTTTGCTTCACCTCGTCGAAACTTGGGATACGCGACGGCTCGATGCCCAGGACGTCGAACCAGATCGTGCCGCCGTCGCGAGTATTGATCGGCTCGTTGTCCACGCCGACGTCGGAGGCGAATGCGGCTTTGGCGAGCGCCGTGGGATCATCGAGATCGGTGAGCGGGTTGCCGCTCTTGTCACGGCCTTGCGCATCGATGGCGTCGACGGTACGCGCCGCAAGCCCGACGCTCTTTGCTGCTTCAGCGACCGATTTTCCGTCGTCGCGCTGATCCTCGATGTCGTCGTGGATCTTGTTCATCTCGCCGCCGGCGCGGGCAAGCGCCATCTCTTCGACGAGCGTGGATTTGATCACGCTCAGCGGCTCGACAATCGGCGGAACCACCGTCGCGGCCCGCACGATCGCCCAGCCGAATTGCGTCTTCACGGGCTTCGATATCCCGCCCGCCGGCAACGCGAACGCCGCATTGGCGATCGACTTGTCGGCGAGGTCGGCCTTTGTCACCATGCCAAGATTGACGTCCTTTGGCGCCAGCTTGCGCTCGGCGACGAGCGCACTGAAGCTTTCGCTGCCGGCGAGTTTGGCCGACGCCGTTTTCGCCGAGGCTTCATCCGGAAAGACGATTTGCTGGATGTCGCGGTGTTCGGGCTGCGTATAGCGCTTTGCCTTTACCTCATCGTAGCGCTTTTCGATTTCTGCCTCGCCGATCGGATGAGTTTTGAGAAGCCGGTCGGCGAGACTCGCGGGCGTGACCACCAAGACACTGAGCTTGCGATATTCGGGGATGCGGTAGGCGTTGCGGTGCGCCGCGTAATATGTCTTGAGATCGGCGTTGCTCGGGGTGGGAATTGTGCCGGCAACAGTCTTGGGCAGCACGAAATAATCGATGCTGCGCGTCTCGTTGTAATAGCGGTTGATCAGGTCGAGCATCGCCTTGGGCGCGGCGAGGTTCGTGTCGAGCGCGGCGATGATTTCGTTGCGCAGATAGGCGGCGCGCTGCACGGCGATGAAATGGTTTTCGGTCATGCCGGCTTCGCGCAGCCGCTCCTCGAAGAGGGCCCGGTCGAATTGACCATTTGGTCCCTTAAAGGCTTGGTCCGCAAAAACGCGGTCGGCGAGCGCCCGGTCGGACATGGCAAGACCGAGCCGGTGCGCCTCCTGATCGAGCACCGCGTTGCTGAGAAGCCGTCCCAAAACTTGCCGATCGAGCCCCATCTGATGGGCTTCATCGGCGCTGATCGGCCGCCGCTGCTGCTCTTGCAAACGCAGCAATTGGTCCTGGTAGGCGTTGCGAAAGGCTTCGGTTGTGATTTCGACCGAACCGACGCGGGCCAGCCGGTCCGCGCCGAAGCCGCGGAAAATATCGGCAATCCCCCAAAAGCCGAAAGCAATGATAATGAAGCCCATCACCAGGGTCATGATGGCGCGCCCGATCCAAGTTTGGGTGGAGGCGCGCAACGCGTCGAGCATGTGGGAAAATCTCCAGTGCCGGGGGAGTTTTAGCGCGGCGGACTATAGGGAGCAGACCTAGAGCTTGCAACGGCTTGGCAGGACTGCGAGGGGTTGCGCCGTTGCTTGGCGCCGAACTTTGCCGAAGGGGAGCCGGATCTTGGGCGCGCTATGGGAGGTTTCGTATGCCGGATAAGCGAACGCCGTTGGTTGCCGGGAACTGGAAGATGAACGGCCGTGCCGCGGATCTTGTCGAAATCGCCGCGATACGCACCGCCGTCATGACCGGGCAGGCCGGGCCGGCCGAGGTTCTCATCTGCCCGCCCGTCACATTGCTCATGGATGCGGGGCGCGTTTGCGCCGGCTCACCAGTGAAGCTCGGTGCTCAGGACTGCGATCCGGCCGCAGACGGAGCCCATACCGGCGATATTTCCGCAGAAATGCTGAAGGACGCCGGCGCCTCCTTTGTGATTGTCGGGCATTCGGAACGGCGCGCGGGCCATGCCGAGAGCGATGCTTTGGTGCGCGCCAAGGGCTTGGCGGGTCTGCGCGCCGGTCTCGGCGTGATCCTCTGCGTCGGCGAGACGCAGGCCGAGCGCGCCGCCGGGGCGGCTCTGGAACGCGTTGCCGCGCAGCTCGAAGCATCGCTGGCGGACGGTGCCGGCCACCTCGTCGTCGCTTACGAGCCGGTCTGGGCGATCGGTACGGGCCTGACCCCGACCTGCGGCGACATCGCGGAAATGCACGGCTTCCTACGCCGCCAGCTGGAACGGCATTTTCCGGGCTCGGGCGAAAAAGTGCGGATCCTCTACGGCGGCTCGGTGAAGCCGGAAAACGCCGCGGAATTGTTCAGAATCGACGAGGTGGACGGCGTGCTGGTCGGCGGGGCGAGCCTAAAGGCCTTGGAATTCATGGCAATTGCAGAGGCCTACCGCACCTTGCGGGCGCCCTAGTCAGGTAGCATCTCCCGGTGTAAGAGGCCGCCGGAGGTTTTGATGCAGACGGTTCTTATCGTTATCCACATCATGGCTATCATCGCGCTCGTCGCGACCGTGCTGCTGCAGCGTTCCGAAGGCGGCGCTTTTCTGGGCACGGGCGGCGGCTTTATGACCGGCCGCGGGCAGGCCAACGTACTGACGCGCGCCACCGCCATTCTCGCCACCGTGTTCTTTGCAACGAGCCTCGCCCTGACGATTTTGGCGAACGTCACGCGAGCACCGAAATCGATTTTCGAGAACGTGCCGCCGCCGGCAACCAGCACTCCGGCCGTTCCGCCGCCGGCCTCGGGCCAGGGCAGTTTGATGGAACAATTGCAAAAGCTGCAGCAGCAGCGCCAGCAGCGAGCCCCCGAATCAGGCATTCCAGCGGCGCCGCAAGCGCCACGTTCGCAATAGCGTTCTCAACAGAAAACCACGCCAGGGCTCTCGCTCGCGCGAACGCCGGTTTCCGGAAAAAGCCGATATTTGGGCTCCCCAAACCGCGCGAAACAGGATAAACGCGAAAGCCCATGGCGCGGTTTATTTTCATTACCGGCGGCGTGGTCTCCTCTCTCGGTAAGGGGCTTGCTTCGGCGGCGCTCGGAGCGCTACTGCAGGCGCGCGGTTACACGGTCCGGTTGCGCAAACTCGATCCCTATCTCAACGTCGATCCGGGCACGATGAGCCCCTATCAGCATGGCGAGGTCTTCGTCACCGATGACGGTGCGGAAACCGATCTCGATCTCGGCCATTACGAACGGTTCACTGGCCGTCCGGCAACGCGCGACGATAACATCACGACCGGCCGCATCTATCAGGAGATCATCACCAAGGAGCGGCGCGGCGATTATCTCGGCGCGACGGTGCAGGTGATCCCGCATGTCGCGAACGAGATCAAAGAGTTCATCCTGCGCGGCAACGAAGGCTTCGATTTCGTACTCGTCGAAATCGGCGGCACCGTCGGCGATATCGAGGGTCTGCCGTTCCTCGAAGCGATCCGTCAGCTCGGCAACGATCTGCCGCGCGGCCATGCGATTTATGTGCATCTGACGTTGATGCCCTACATTCCCAGCGCCGGCGAGTTAAAGACGAAACCGACCCAGCATTCGGTCAAAGAACTGCGCTCGATCGGGATCCAACCGCAAATCATTCTCTGCCGCACCGACCGCGAGATCTCCCGCGACGAACGCCGCAAGATCGGGCTTTTCTGCAACGTGCGCGAAAGCGCGGTGATCGAGGCGCGCGACGTCGCCTCGGTCTATGACGTGCCGCGCGCCTATCACGCCGCGGGCCTCGATCAGGAGGTACTCGCCGCCTTCGGCATCGAGCCGGCGCCGAAACCCGACATGGGCCGCTGGACCGCGATCACCGAGCGCATCCACAATCCGGAAGGCGAGGTTACGATCGCCGTCGTCGGCAAATATACCGGAATGAAGGACGCCTATAAGTCCTTGATCGAGGCTTTGGCGCACGGCGGCATGGCCAATCGCGTCAAGGTGCGGCTCGACTGGATCGAGTCGGAAGTCTTCGAGGACAGCGATCCGGCGCCGCGGCTCGAACACGTCGACGGCATTCTTGTGCCGGGCGGCTTCGGGCAACGCGGCGCCGAGGGCAAGATTCTCGCCGCGCGGTTCGCGCGCGAACGCAAAGTGCCGTATTTCGGCATTTGCTTCGGCATGCAGATGGCGGTCGTCGAGGCAAGCCGTTCGCTCGCCGGCATCGCCGACGCCAATTCGAGCGAGTTCGGCCCAACCAAGCATCCCGTCGTCGGGCTGATGACCGAATGGATGCGCGACAACGAGCTGCAGGTTCGCGCCACTGAAGGCGATCTCGGCGGTACGATGCGGCTTGGCGCCTATGCCGCACACCTGAAAGAGGGATCGAAGATCGCCGGCATTTATAACGCGACGGAGATTTCCGAGCGTCACCGGCATCGCTATGAAGTCAACATGACCTATCGCGATCAGCTCGAAGACAAGGGCCTGATCTTCGCCGGCCTATCGCCGGACGGGCTGCTGCCGGAGACGATCGAGCTCGCCGGCCATCCCTGGTTCATCGGCGTGCAATATCATCCCGAGTTGAAGTCGCGGCCGTTCGACCCACATCCGCTCTTTGCGAGCTTCATCGCCGCGGCGGTCGAGCAAAGTCGGCTGGTGTAGGCTTCGCGCGCCCGATTGCCGACGCTTGCGGAATCGAGGGCTTATGACCACATCAGCGAAAGCTCGGCCGAAATGGTCGCCATCCTGGAATTTCCGGCCCGGTGGAAACCATGTCGTGCCACCAGTGCTAAGGGAACATTCATAGCCGTTGGTCATTCTGCGGATGAACCGAAAGGTGATTCGATGAAATTTTTCATTTCCCTAGCGTGCATCGCCGCGCTCGGTCTGTTGGCGCTGCCGGCGGAAGCTGCGCACCGCACGCACGTGGTGCATCTGCACCACCATCATCATCATCATCGCTATGCCTATCATGTTCATCATCGCTACGCCTACGGGGGCCCTTATGGTTACCCGCCGGCGCCGTATTATTACGCGCCGCCCGCGCCGATCTATGGATACGCCAATCCGCCAGTCTACAATACGGGACCGGAGTATGGGCCCTATCCCTGGTCTTGGGGATATCGCAACACCTTGAACCTTCTGCTCAACGCGGAAGGGGATCGGCCGTTCGCGGATTGAGCTAGCCGCGGCCTCGGTAGGGCGGAACACCTTGGTCCGGCGCCCAGCAGCCAGCGGGCAATTTGCCGGCCTGCCAGAAGATGTCGATCGGCATGCCGCCGCGCGGATAGAAATAGGCGCCGATCCGAAACCAACGCGGCTTTAAAAGCCGCACCAGCTCCTTGCCGATGCATAAGGTGCAATCCTCGTGGAAAGCGCCGTGATTGCGGAACGAGGCAAGATAAAGTTTTAGCGACTTCGATTCGACGAGCCAGCGATTGGGCACGTAGTCGATGACGAGATGGGCGGAGTCCGGCTGGCCGGTCACCGGGCAAAGGCAGGTGAATTCGGGCGCCGTGAAACGGGCGATATAATTCGCATCGACGTGCGGATTGGGGACGCGATCGAGCCGCGCTTCGTCGGGCGAGGCGGGCAGGGCGGTCTTGCGGCCGAGGCTCGGCGCTTTTTCACGTTTCTTTGCCATGCAATGGCTTATAGCACGCTCAATGCCCGTCCGCCGCAGGCGCTTGCGGCGCCACGACCTTGCGCATCAGCGGCACCATGATGCTCGCCAGTGCGAAACAGCCTGCGATGACCAGAAACGCGTCGGCATAGGCCTGGACTTGCGCCTCACGCAGGGTCAATTGCCAAAGCTGTTCCAACGCCGCCAGGTGGCCGTGAACCGCGTCGCCGCCGAAAGCCGCGGTAAACGTGGCGCTCACCCGCTGCAGCAGAGCGACCATTGCCGTGTTGGTGCTGTTCAAATGCTCGGCGAGCCGCAGGAAGTGCAGGTTGGTGCGGTCGTTGAGGATCGTCCCGCAGACGGCGATCCCGATCGCGCCGCCGAGATTGCGCATGAGGTTGAAGAGGCCGCTGGCGAGCTTCAATCGTTCCTGCGGAAGGCCGCCCAACGTCAGGATCATCGCGGGCGCGACGCAGAAAGGCTGCGCGAAGCCGCGTAGGGCCTGCGGCAGCAGCAATTCCCGCCAGCCCCATTGGTGCGTGATGGGCGTATAGAGCCAGCAGCCGAGGCCGAAACAGGCAAGGCCGAACATCAGAAGCCAGCATAGATCGATGCGCCGCGACAGCGCCGTGTAGAAGGGTACCGCCAGGAGGCCGAAGACGCCGGTCGAAAGCAGAGCGATGCCTGTCTGCCAGGCGTCGAAGCCACGCACATGCGCGAGAAACAGTGGCGTCAAATAGACGGTGCTGAAGATCCCGATCCCGGTGACGAAGGAAAACCAGCAGCCGAGCGAGAAGTTCAAGCTGCGCAGCGCCGCGAGATCGACGATCGGGCGAGCGAAAGTGAGGCTGCGCCAGAGGAAGGCGATCCCGGCAAGACCCGCGATCCAGGCCGTCGTGCGGATCGTCGCATCGCCCATCCAGCCCCAGCGTGGGCCTTCTTCCAACGTATATTCGAGACAGCCGAGCGAGACCGCCATCAGCGCCATGCCAAGATAATCGGCGCCCTTGAGGAGGCGCAAGTCGGGTTCGTCGATCTTTACGAGCAGCGGCACCAGGATGGTGACGGCGAGCCCCGGCGCGAGATTGATGAAGAACAGCCAATGCCAGGACCACGTATCGGTGATCCAGCCGCCGATCACCGGCCCAAGCGTCGGGGCGAGATAGGCGAAGGTGCCGACCGCAGCCGAGGCGATCGCCACCTGCGATCCACGGAAGAAGATGAAGGCGCTGGTAAAAACGAGCGGGATCATCGAGCCGCCAAGAAAACCCTGCAAGGCGCGAAATACGATCATCGACTGGATGTCCCAGGCCCACCCGCAGGCGAGGCTGGTCAGGGTGAAACCCGCCGCCGAAGCCGCGAACAGCCAGCGTGTGGACATCACCCGCGACAGCCAGCCGGACAACGGGATGACGACGATTTCGGCGATGAGATAGCTCGTCTGCACCCAGGCGACTTCGTCCTGGCTTGCCGAGAGGCCGCCGCCGATATCCTGAAGCGATGCGGCAACGATCTGGATGTCGAGATAGGGGATGAAGAAGCCGATGCACATCATCGCGAAGGCGAGCACCTTGCGGGTGGTGGAGACGCCGGCGAGCGGGTCGCTCATGGTTGCGGCCGACTCCGCGCCGAGATGCGCGTATCCACATAGGCCGTCACCGACAAGCCCGGCCGCAGGCGGCCGAGCGTCCCGCCATCGCCGTCGAGCCGAATGCGCACCGGCACGCGCTGGACGATCTTGGTGAAATTGCCGGTGGCGTTCTCCGCCGGCAACACGCTGAATTCGGCGCCGGTCGCCGGCGC
>JBOHJJ010000170.1:0-3745 GCA_050728495.1 Methylovirgula sp. | reverse complement strand
ATGACTGCCCCTCCTGATCCCCGACTGCCCAGGCGGCGATTTCGCCCGGTCGCCTGCCGGCTTCGTGGCTTGCCGCTCATCGCATGGCGTAACCGATCTAAGCAGCGATCCATGATCCGGTCAATTGCGCGGCTGCGTCTGTAAATTTGCAGATTTGCGACGCAACAACGTTCGTGCAGCCGTTCAATCGGCGCTGAGCCGCGCGATGAGACTCGACGTGTCCCAGCGCGCCCCGGCATGTTCTGGATCTCGGCATAGAATTGATCGCGGCCGAATTGGCCGACCCATTTCTCGGCCCTCGCTCCCGTCCGGTTATAGACGGTGACATCGTGGCCTTTCGCCTTCAAATGGCCGGCCATGGGATAGCCCCTTGTTCCAAGGCCGATAAATGCGACTTTCATCACGTTCGCTCCGCAAGCGGCCTTGCCGCCGATCTGGGAAATTAGATCGCGTCGATGCAGAAAACGAGGGCCGCTTACGGCGAAGGCGGGGTTTCGGATTGCGCCAAGGCAGGCGTCCGCGAGAACGCGCATCGGATGCGGCGGACCACCTTGAGGATTCGCCGGTTCTGTTTAATTGCCCGTTTTAGGCGCGTGCAGAGGACGAGGTAAGCGGCGAAGAGGCGGCCCTTGACGCCGAATCCCATCACGACGTCGAAGAGCGGGATTACGATGTCGCAGTAGGCCGCTTTGTAGCGCGCCTCGCCGATTCCAAGATCGAAGCTCGTGACGCCTCGTTGGCACTGCCGGACGAAGAGCTTCATAAGCAGCAAATCGCCGGGGCTCGACTTGGCGATCTCGGGGCCGCGGTCGAAAGAATTGATCATCGCGCTGAACTGGCCGCGGTGCACTATCCCGGCGTAGGTGGCGATGACGCGATCGTTCAGCGTCAAGCCATAGAGCTCGAACCAGGGTCGGCCGGCGCGACTTTCGGCGTTTAGCCGGTCGAAGAACGCGCGCATCGATGGATGTGTAAAATCCGCGCCGATCACCTGCTCTTTGCAGCGCGCGATCTTCTCGGCAAAAAAGGCGTCGAGGATGCGGCACCCGCGATCTGGGGCGCCGTTGTCGATCATCGCGACCGCGCCCAGGCAGCAAAGTCGTAGCTCCTTTTTGCGCAGTTTCTTGCGGGTATCTCTAGAGAGCTTGGAGGCGAGGAAAGAATCGGGATCTGGCCGCAGCGCCGTCGCATAGGCATAGCTCGCACTAGGCCAATGCGGCAGAAGAGCCAGCGGGTTTTGCACTCTCTCCCATTCGAACGGTTGGTTCTTCAAGTGAAACACATCCGGGGCCTGCGGCCCGAGCGTTTCCGCTCCGGCGCGCAGCAGCGCTAAAATATCGGCGGCGGTAAAATTAGCGCCCGGCCGGAACAGGCTAAAGTTGAAATTCGATTCTTTGCCGCCGAGGAAACCAGCGCTGCGGAAGATCCCGTGCCGCTCGATGCCGAGGCACAATAGGGCGAGGACCTGCTCCTGTCGGTCCCTGGCGAGGACGAACAGCGGCTCGATCTTGCGCGCGGCACCGAGCGTTTCGAGCCAGGCAAGCACGAAAGCTCGGGTCTGGTAGGCCGAAGCCGGCGTGATCGCCTCGAGTTCCGCCCAAGCGGCAAGCACCCGGCCGATGTCGCGATGTACCTCAACCTTGACGTGCGCAGGCGCGGTGTATGCCGGTGCCGACGCCAAATATTCCGTTGCTGTCGACACGCCGCCATCCTTGCGAAGAGCCAGGAATGATTTAGCAACGAAAGGTCAACGACCTCTTGCCAAGATGCCGAATTTGGTGCGGAGCCGGCCATGACCGAAGTCAAGAAGCAACTGATTTCTTCGGGCTTTTCCTTCTTCCGGAGGACCGGCCTGCATCGGGTCGTGGCACCCTTTACGCGCGGGGCGGGAGCAATCCTGATGTTCCATCGGGTGCGCCCCTGGGTAGAACGGGATTTTGCGCCCAACCGGCTCCTGGAGATCACCCCGGAATTCCTCGACGCGGTCCTAACCCGCTTAACCGCGCTCGGCTTCGCCATCGTTTCCCTTGATGCGGCGCTGAACGGGATAGGCGGGAGCGAGCAGCCCTTTGCCGTTCTAACCTTCGACGACGGCTATCGGGACACGCGCGACTTTGCGCTGCCGATCCTCGCCAAGCACGGCGCGCCGTTCACGATGTACGTCACGACCGGCTTCGCGGACCGCACCGCGCGTCTCTGGTGGGTCGAACTTGAGGAGGCAATCCGCAGATTGCCGCAGATCGCGGTCGAGATCGGCGGCGCCAAGCTCGTTTTGCCGAGCGCGACGAGCGCGGAAAAAGCCGCGGCGTTCGCCGAGATCTACCGGCGCTTGACGGAAGTGTCGGAGCAAGAGCTGCTCGCCGCGACCGGCAGGCTTGCGGCAAGCGCCGGCATCGAACCCGCCGCGCTCGCCGAAAAGCTCTGTCTCGATTGGGCGGGGATCGAGGAGGTCGCCGGCAGCGGCCTCTGCACGATCGGCGTGCATACCCTGACCCATCCGCGCCTCGCCAAGCTCAGCGAAGCGGCGATGCGGCATGAGCTCGCCGAGAGCCGGCGTCTGATCGAGGCGCGGATCGGCCGGCAAGCAGTGCATCTCGCTTACCCCATCGGCAACCGCGACGTGGCCGGCGCGCGCGAATACCAAGCCGCTGGCGATCTTGGCTTTGCGAGCGCGGTGACCACGCGCCCGGGCATGATTTTTCCGGAACACGCCGGGCACAGAACCGCGCTGCCGCGCGTGTCGATCAACGGCAATTGGCAATCGCTCGATTTCGTCGAGATTTTGCTTTCCGGCGTGCCGTTCGCGCTCTGGAATCGCGGCAAGCGGGTGGCGTGAGCGCCGTTTCTAGACGGGCCGCATTATGCTACGTTCCGGCGATCGCTTGCGGCGTTCGCACGGCGTTGAGACAATAATCGGAGGAGGATTCGATGCTGCACAAATTGTCGCTAATCGTCGCGCTTGCCGCGGCATTTGCTTGTTCTCCGGCGCTCGCAACGGAAACCTCTATGGGTCACCATGCATGCGGCGCCAACAAGAAGATGGCGCATTGCAAGCCGATGCATCATTACATGGGCCACCATGCCTGCAAGAACGGGAATAAGAAATCCGGCCATTGCATGCACTAGCCCCATCGTCCGGGGCTGAACGTTCCGGCTTCGACGGGAGCAACCAGAAGGCTATTCTGCGCGAGCGGTCGGCGAATTCAGTCCGGCCGCTCCATCCATTTGATGAGCGGCAGCATCGGCAGAATCCAAGCCATGCCGAGCACCGCGTAGCAGAGCGCTTGGATAAGCCCAGGCGCCTGCTGCACGGGGCGCGCCTGGGCGAGCATCATGGCGACCAGCGCGTAGACGATCACGAAGGCCAGCATCACGATTGATCCGAAGAACTTGCGCTGGGCCTTGCGCATTCACCCTCCCGCGACACGGCGCGCCTGGACTAACCGGCTGCCCTATGTCTAATCCCAATTCCGCCAGTTCCCAATTCATAGGACGTCATGACCGAAAGCGCGCTCCTCTCCGCAACAGCGTCAGCCCCAGCAAGCGGCCTCGCCACCCATCGCACCGCCCTGCGGATCTGGCTTTGGAGCATAGCGGGCCTCGTCTTCGCCATGGTGGTCGTTGGCGGGGCGACGCGGCTGACCGAATCCGGCCTGTCGATCACCGAGTGGCAGCCAATCGTCGGCGTACTCCCGCCGCTCAGCCACGCCGCCTGGGTTACCGAGTTCGACCGATATAAGGAAAT
>JBOHJJ010000169.1:0-2254 GCA_050728495.1 Methylovirgula sp. | reverse complement strand
GCGGTTTGGCAACGAAACCCTGCCGCGCCGGTTTGACCTTCCCGGCCGCCCCCAGCCCGTCGCGACGTTCTGGACTCCGCCCTATCCCTACTGAACGCTCTCAGAATTCCAAGCGGGCGAGGACCGGCACGTGATCCGAAGGCCGGTCCCAGCCGCGGCTTTCGCGTAGCACCTTCATGCCGGTGAGATGCGGCGCAAGGCTTTCGCTCAGCCAAATGTGATCGAGCCTGCGGCCTTTGTCCGCCTTCGCCCAGTCCGGGGCGCGATAGCTCCACCACGTATAGAGCCGTTCCTCGACCGGCACGTAGCGGCGCAACGCGTCGATCCACGGCCCCGCAGCGAAGACTTTGCCGAGTTTCTCCACTTCCACGGGCGTGTGGCTCACGACCTTGAGGAGCGCTTTGTGGTTCCAGACATCGGTTTCGAGCGGTGCGATGTTGAGATCGCCGAGCATGATCGCATCGGCGCCGGCGATGCCGTCGGCGCGGATCCACGCCGCCATCTCTTCCAGGAAGGCGAGTTTATGGGCGAACTTCGGATTGGCGATAGGATCGGGCTCGTAGCCACCGGCCGGCACGTAAAAATTGTGCAACGTGACCTCGCGTCGCTGCGCCGGACGTAAGATCACGCTGATGTGACGCGCGTCGCCCTTGTCGCAGAATCCGCGCCGTTCGATCGCTGTCAATGGCAGCTTCGAGGCGATCGCCACGCCGTGGTAGCCCTTCTGGCCGTTGATCGCGAGGTGTTCGTAGCCGAGCTTGCGAAAAGCCGCGGCCGGAAACTCGCCGTCGCGGCACTTCGTCTCCTGCAGGCAGAGCACCTCCGGCGCGTGGGCGGCGAGGAATTTTGCGACGAGGCCGATCCGTAGACGGACCGAATTGATGTTCCAGGTCGCAAGCGTCAGGCGCATGGATCACAACTAAGCATGAGCGCCAGAATGACCACGCCGGGAGCGTTTGCTCAAGCGGTCTTGGCGGCGGCGCGGCGGCGCATCACGTATTTGCGATCAGATGGGAAGCCGGGTGCTCGCTTACGATCTGGTAACGGTCACGCTCGGTCACGCTCGGGCACGCCAAGCGCCGCCAGCACCGCCCGATGCACGGCGTCGGTGAGATTCTCGATTTCGGCGGTGCTGCGGCCGGCGATCGTGTCGGTCCGGATGAGGGGCATGCGAGCCTCGGACGGGGCCGAAAGAATAGGGCGCCCGACCGTAAGATCGGACGCCCCACGGAGCGACACATCACCGGGAGGGGTCCGGCAAAGCCGGCATGACCGAACGGGGGGAATTCGCCAAGCCGACCGTATCACTCGCCAGCCCGAAAAATAGGAAATCGTAGGCATCCCCGCAAGACCAGTCGCAAAAAAACGCCGCCGCCTCAGTTACCCTGATTGAGCTTGCGGCTACCGGTATTTTCCAGCTTATCTTGCGTGATTTTAAAGAGATTCGGGTCGGGCGGATCGGTGAAATCGAGGTTAAACAGCGAAACGAGCGTCTCGTTGCCCTGCGGATCGATCACATCCCATTGTTTTAGCTGAAACGTGGCGGGATCGAACATTAGCTTGATCCGCGAGGTTCCGCCGAAGGTTTCCTTGTCTTCGACGGTGATCGTTACCGTATTGGGATCGCTGGTCACGCCGAGGACGGAGACGTCCTTGGCGAGATCGATCTTGTCTTTCAGCAAGAACTTCAGCGGTGTCTGCCAGATGAAATAGAATTCCGGATCGGAGCGCTCCTCGCGGTCGATGACCGCCACTATGCTGCCGTCGGCGATAATGTCGAGGCTGGCGGGGTCGGCATATTCGAAGCGCAACTTGCCGGGCTTTTGAACGTAGATCTTGCCTTCCGAACGCCGCCCGCCGCTGATCTGCACGAAATCGCCGATCATCGTCGTCACATTGTTGAAGTAGGCGTTGGCTTTTTGGATCGCAACTTGCGGATCGATCGGCACGAATGGCGCGCCATTGGCCGCTGCCGGTGCAACGGTACCGCTCGGCCCGCCTTGTGCGGCGGGCGCGGCATTGATCTGCCCTTGCGTACCGGAAGCAGGCTGCGCGGGTGCCTGTGGCGCAGCGGCGCTGGCTGCGGCCGGCGCGGCGCTTACCGGCGTATTCGCAGGGTCAGCGGTTGCAACGTCGACAAATCCCGCGGCAAAGCCGAAGGACAACAGCAAGGCAAGCGAGAATTCTCTGCCGCTCATATCGACCTCGCGCGCCGCTCGATCGCAGCACCGGTTCACCCATGACCGCGGCGCCG
>JBOHJJ010000168.1:0-9344 GCA_050728495.1 Methylovirgula sp. | reverse complement strand
TCGGCACGCAGAGCAAGAACATGTTTGCGCGGGCCGGGCAGCGGCCTGTTTTTCGGCGTTTTCGGTTCTGGATCCGGCACGGCATGTCGCGCCCGCGCCCGCGGCCGTCCGGCCGAGGCGGAGCGCGGTGCGCGCTCCGGCCTTATCTCTTGGCGCGGCGGCACATCGACGGGCGCGTCCAAATCCGCGCCCGATTCCTGCAAGAGAGACGGCCCGAGCTGGTCGCGCAGCACGCGGGTGCGCACTTCTTCCAATCCGCCGTCCGCAAGTTCGCCGAGCTGAAACGGGCCGAACGAGATGCGGATCAGCCGATTGACGGCAAGTCCCAGATGTTCGAGGACGCGCTTGATCTCGCGGTTCTTGCCCTCGCGCAGGCCGATCGTCAGCCAGCAGTTGGCGCCTTGCACGCGGTCGAGCTTGGCCTCGATCCCGGCGTAATGGACGCCGTCGAGACTGAGGCCGCCGGCGAGGCGATCGAGGCTTGCCTGGTCGATCGCTCCGTTGGCGCGCACACGGTAGCGTCTGAGCCAACCGGTTGCCGGCAGTTCTAGGACGCGCGCCAGGCCACCGTCGTTGGTCAGCAGCAGCAAGCCTTCGGTGTTGATGTCGAGTCGCCCGACGCTGACGAGGCGCGGTGCTTGCGGATGGCGTTCGGCAAGATAATCGAAGATGGTCCGCCGCCCTTGCGGGTCCTTGTTGGTGGTCACCAACCCGCGCGGCTTATGGAACAGGAAGAGCCGGGTGCGCTGCCGTTGCGCCAGCGGCCGCCCATCGACGCGCACCTCGTCGCCCGGGCCAACGTTGACCGCCGGGCTGGTCAAAGCCCTGCCGTTGACGGCGACGCGTCCTTCGGCGATCCAGGCCTCGGCGTCGCGCCGCGAGCAGAGGCCGGCGCGGGCGATCACCTTGGCGATACGCTCGCCTGCGTTCTCGAGCCTACGGCGATCGGGTTGCTTGCGGCGACGGGGTGGTTCGTTATGCATGCGGTTTGATAGCAGAACGGCTGGAAGGGAGCGAACTCTTGCCGAAGCTCGATCCGATGGCGGAAGCGCTCGCCGAGGCAGCGGCAGCTGGCCGGCGCGGCGAAGTGCCGGTAGGTGCTACGATCGTCCGCGGCCGCGAGTTCGTGGCGCGTGCCGGCAACCGGACGCTCGAACTTAAAGATCCGACCGCGCATGCCGAGATCCTCGCCATTCGCGCCGCCTGCGAAAGCCTCGGCACCGAGCGGCTGATCGACTGCGACATCTACGTGACGCTCGAGCCTTGCGCCATGTGCGCAGCGGCGATTTCCTTCGCGCGCCTGCGCCGCCTCTATTGGGGCGCCGCCGATCCGAAGGGCGGAGCGGTCGAGCACGGGGCGCGGTTCTTCACGCAGCCGACTTGCCATCATACGCCGGAATGCTATGGCGGAATTCGCGGGAGGGAAGCGGGCGAACTGCTT
Source organism: Methylovirgula sp. (assembly GCA_050728495.1). Lineage (GTDB taxonomy): Bacteria > Pseudomonadota > Alphaproteobacteria > Rhizobiales > Beijerinckiaceae > Methylovirgula. Next base: position 7,903 of record JBOHJJ010000168.1, on the reverse strand, counting down.
AAAACCTTCTTCGCCGAACGGCGATAGCTTGGCTGCTCGCGCGGAACTATCGAGCGCGCGGCGCAATTCTCCGACGGCTTGGCCGTGCGCAAGGGCCGCGGCACAAGGTGGGGTCGATACTTGACAGAAAACCACCCGAAGCCCACAAGACATATAGCGGTTTGAACGCGCGGATCGCTTGATGGTTCTTGCAAACATCCGCATGGATTCAGTAACTTACTGGTTAATCTTCATCCTGGACGACGGATTGAACTAATGCAAGCGGCAGCTTTATCCGAAACTGTAGCGCCCGCCGAGAATAAGCCGAAGCTGCGTATCTTTCTCTGCGCACCGCGCGGATTTTGCGCCGGCGTGGTGCGGGCGATCGATGCGGTGGAGCAGGCGTTGCGCATCTATGGCGCGCCCGTCTATGTCCGCCACGAGATCGTTCATAATAAATATGTTGTCGAAGGACTGAAGGCCAAAGGCGCGATCTTCGTCGAAGAGCTCGACGAAATTCCCGACACCACGAAGCCGGTGATCTTCTCCGCGCATGGCGTGCCGAAATCCGTCCACGCCGAGGCCGAGGCGCGCCATATTTTCGCGCTCGACGCGACCTGTCCGCTGGTGACGAAAGTGCATCGCGAGGCCGAGCTGCACTATAAGCGCGGCCGGCAGGTGATCCTCGTCGGCCATGCCGGTCATCCGGAGGTCGTCGGCACGCTCGGGCAATTGCCGAAGGGCTCGATCCTCCTCGTACAGACGCCGGAAGACGTCGAGAAGCTCAAGAACGTGGATGAAGCCAATCTCGCCTATGTGACGCAGACGACGCTTTCGATCGACGACACGCGCAACATGGTCGATGCGCTGACCCGCCGCTTCCCCGACATTATCGGTCCGCACAAGGAAGATATCTGCTACGCGACGACCAACCGCCAGGAGGCGGTCAAACGCATCTCGCCGATCGTCGACGCGATGATCGTCGTCGGCTCATCGAACTCATCGAATTCGCAGCGCCTGAAAGAAGTCGCGGAGCGTTCTGGCTGCAAGCTCGCCCGTCTCGTGCTGCGCGCCGACGACGTCGATTGGGATCTTTTCAAGAATGCCTCCTCCGTGGGCATTACCGCCGGCGCTTCCGCGCCGGAAGTGCTCGTCGAAGAAATCATGGACGCTTTCGCGCAGCGTTTCGAGCTTGATGTCGAGATCGTCTCGACGGCGGACGAGAGCGTGTTCTTCCCGCTGCCGCGCCAGTTGCGGCCGTCGGTGGTCAGCGATCTAAATGATCTGTCGGGCTACGACGAGGAGCAGGACATCGGCGTCCGCGACGAGTAGCGGTTCGCCGTAAAGCTCATCCTTCGAGGCTCCCCCGGATTAAATCGGCAACGTTACACTTGACAACCCCATACCATAGGAATAGTGTTGTGCCATAGGGAGATTCCCGATGGCGAATGCGATTTTCACGGCCTTGCACTTCCACAACGAGGAAGCAGCTTTCGAGCATGTCGAAAGACTGCTTTGGCCGAATGGTCCCATTTGCCCGCATTGCGGAGCGACCGAAGAACACGTTGGGCGGTTGATTGGGAAGAGCAGCCGGATCGGCCTTCGCAAATGCTATGCGTGCCGCGAGACGTTTACGGTTCGCATGAGCACGATTTTCGAGGATAGCCATCTTGCCCTGCATCTTTGGCTGCAAGTCATCCATCTCATGTGCGCCAGCAAAAAGGGTATCGCGACGCGCCAGATTCAACGGATGCTCAATTGCAGCATGAAGACCGCTTGGTTTTTGACCCATCGCATTCGGGAAGCGATGAAGGATGGCGGCCTTGAGCCCTTGGGTGGCGAAGGCAAGACGGTTGAAGCAGACGAAACGTTCGTCGGCGGCAAGGAAAAGAACAGGCACAGGAGCAAGCGCGCTAAGACCCATCTCGGTGGCAGTTGGGGAAAGGAAACCGTCCTGTCGCTTGTAGAGCGTGATGGGCGCGTGCGCTCCATGCACGTCGCCAGCGTGACGGCAGAGCAACTGCGTCCCGTACTTGTGGCTCACATACACGCTGACTCGAAGCTCTACACTGACGATGCTGGCCAGTACCGGCACATGCATCGCGACTTTGCCCACGAATTCGTCAACCATGGGGCCGAAGAATACGTGCGTGGAAAGGTCCACACGAACACGGTCGAGAACTACTTTTCGATTCTCAAGCGCGGCGTTACAGGATGCTATTTCCATGTCAGCGAAGCGCACCTGCATCGCTATCTGGCAGAATTCGACTTCCGTTATTCCAATCGAGAGAAGCTTGGCGTTGACGACGTGAGCCGCACCGAATTGGCCGTCCAGGGCATGAAGGGAAAGCGGCTCACCTATCAAAAATCTTGTAGAGCGGCGTGCGCCTAAGACGCGATGGTGGCGGACACACGCCCGTCTCCCTCCGGAAGACCCGCAACTTGCGTTTTTCTTCGTCCTGGAATGACAAATGGCGGCGTTGCGCGGTATAAGCGAATCTATGCCGCGCAAGCCGAAACCAAAATCCAAGCCGAACTGGGACGATGCAGAGCAGTCCCAGCGATTCCTTGAGACCGCTAATGCAGTTGAAGCGAGCGATGACCCCAAAGAATTCGAGCGCGCGCTCAAGAAAATAGCTCCCTTTCGGCCAAAGCCAAAGTCCTCGCGCTAGAGCTTCAACACATCTGTGTAAAGCTTCCGCAGATGGTCGTCCGACATATCAACGATGGGTTCATACATGAACGCATTCACGTGAATATTTTCTGGCGTCATCACCGCAACCTTGTCCAATATCTTTATCGAATTATCCTCGGTCGGGAAGCGTTTCTTATATTCGGATATTAGAGCTTGCGTTTGATTGCTCGGGATGTTCGCGAGAAAAGCAGGATCTGCAATTTTATCTATAGCAAACCGCTCGGCGGCGAGACGAATGGCGATAGCGAGAACAATCTTGTTTTCTAGATTGAGACCAGCTCCGGCCGTAAGACATCCGGCCGCCTCTTGAGTTATTAGGTCACTGATTAACATTGCTGCGTTGGGCGACGCTCCCGTTGTTTTGCAAAGACTGTTGTAGACGTCGTCTAATCGCCCCACCGTTATTGTGGATGAATCCGCCTTTATGTGCAGCATCGAAGTCATTGCCTGATAGTCTGGATCGGTTTCGCCGGTTGTCATTTCAACCAGATTTCTGAGAAAACAGATTGAGGCAATTTTCTTTTTCGAATCGGTGAAGAACTCCTTCTTCCAGTCATTCACAAATATATTTTGGATGCCAGCTGCCTGCACTAGCGTGACGCCAGTGTCGTTCTTCGAAGCCATCAAGCAATTCGAGTAGCCGACGAAGCGACTTTGGATTGTGCGAAAAAAATCAAAATTGTGTGTCATCACGATCATCTTAAAAAGACCGACTTCACTCATGTCTTTTAAATATTGGACAATCGCGTATTTGTTTTGGTAATCGAACGAATCTGCAAGGTCGTCAATAACGATAAGGGTTTCTTGCTTGTCCTTCATGCGTCTTTGTATTTCGAAAATAACATTGAGGACGTAGAGCGCCTTTTTCTCTCCAGTGCTCAACACGTTCAAAAGGTCGGTCCTCTTAATTTCGGCAGTTTCGGTGCCGTCAATATATGTGAAAGCAAGTTCAATCGTCGGCGCGTATCCTAGCACAACCGCCTCTCGATTTTTTGCTTCGAGTTTGAATGGCACGACGAAGCGATCGTTGAAAATCTCTATGACACGTTCCCATTGAGTCCGCTGCTTGCGCGCTTCTTCCTCGATCTCTTCACGCCGTTTTTTTGCGGCCTCGTATTTGGCAATCCAATCGTCATACAACTGCTCATGAACCTTGATATAGGATTTGAGAATGTCCTCCTTGAACTTGCTGAGGTTGTCCATTCGCGAAAGGAGCGCCTCATTGTCTTGCAAGTATCTGTAAAACTCTCGCACTTCCGCATTTTTCTCTAGCTGCTTGGAGATAGCGTCGAAAGTTTTTCGCAGGTCCTTGTCCTTGAGGATGCCATCCTTTTCCTTCGCGATTACAGCCTCCAGTTCTTTTTGAGTGGCAATTTCAAGAACGTCCCCGCCGCCCTTCAAATTAACGGTGTGATCGGCGGCGAAGAAGCCGTTATCGGCAAGTGTCTTGGCGATGTGTCCCGCGTTGTAATAATCAAACGTGCCCTTCTTGAAATAGGTGGAGGCATCAAGAAGCTCGTTATAGCGACGGATGTAGGTTTCGATTGCACCCTTCAGGTCCTTAGAATCGAGCGCCTTCAGAACCTTTTCGTCAAAAATTTTGTCATATTCGACGTTCGCGAAAAGAACCTCCTTCTGTTCATGCACTTCGGTCTTGATGCGAGTTAGGGCGATTTCAAGCGTATCCCCGCTCGTAAACGCGGTTGATATTTCTGCGCCAAAGTCTCTTTTTGATGTGGATTGTTCCCGAATGGCCTTCAGGAGCGCGAGCTTCGCGGCATTCACGGCCGCAAGAAGCGCCGAAAGCTCCTCCCGCAGTTCTGCATTAACAAGAAGTGTCGATGTTTTTTCATTGGGTCCGAACTGATCATTGTACGGCAGCACGACAAGAACGCGCTCGCCATCTATATCAGCACCCTTTTCGTCGGTAATTTTCCGGCTGGTCTTGCGGGTGGGAAAAATGCGGTCGGAGGAAGCCTTTTTAGCTGCAGCGTCCTGAAACGTCTGCGCAAGAGACGACTTCATTACGCCGTTAGGCGCGTAGATCGCGTAAGCTCGGGTTTTATAGAAATCTAATTCCTTGTTTAAGTTTTTGATTCCATAACAATTTTCGAGGTCGAGTTTGACTCGGTCCATTGCGAATCCTCCGGGGAGGCTGCAGATTACCATGGCAGCCTAGCCCCGGTAGGTGGGGTTGTAAAGTGTAACGCTCCCGATTAAATCCGGGGTCGCACCTCAGGATGAGGCTTCCCGGTGATGAAGCCCTTCACGCTGGTGAGGCGCCGCAGGCGCCGTCTCGAAGCGTCAACGATCGCCTCCACCGGCCGAACTCGCCGCATCCGCGATTCGCACGGCGCTCAGTTCCTTGCCGCCCCGCCGCAGGACGGCGCGGCTCGCCTGCTCGACGCCGTCGGCTTCGAAGAAAATCTCCCAGTCAATCATTTTGCCGACGAACGTGTGATCGTCTTTGGCGAGGAACTCCTGCTGTCCATGCTCTTCCGTTCCCACGAAGAGCCGTGCGCCCTCCTGGGTCACGCGTAGAACGCGGCCGGACGCAAGTTGATAGACGCCGACATAATCGGCGAGCAGCGCCGCATCGAGCGTGATCTCGCGCTCCTCTTCCACGCCGAAATAGAGCGCGGCGAGATCGCGGGCGATCTTCTGCACCGGCGCGGCCTGAATGTTGGCGAGGACGACGATGCTGAGATCGTCTTCGGGATAATGGCTCAGCACGACGCTGAAGCCGTTGATGCCGCCGGCGTGCACGAAGTGCCGGCGCCCGAACTGACGCTGGATGCCCCATGCGAACCCATAGCCGTGGCCGTGGTCGGCGAACATGAGAGCGACGGATTGGACGCCGATCGGCTTTTCCGCGGCGAGCGCGCGTTGCCAAGCTAGGAGATCGTCGGCCGTCGAATAGATCGCGCCCGCCGCATAGGGTAGGCTCATCGCGATATAGGCGGCGTTCTCGATTCCGCCGTCTCGATGCCGATACCCTCGCGTGAGCCGCGGGATGACCGTTTCGACGTGCTCATAGCCGGTGTCGTTCAGTCCGAGCGGAAGCAGTAGATTGACGCCAACATAATCCTCGTAGCTCCGGCCGCTCAATCGCTCGATGATATGGCCGAGAATGATATAGCCACCGTTGCAATATTTGAATCGCGTGCCGGGTGGAAATTCGAGCGGCTCGTTTTCGTTGAGCGCGATGATCTCGCGCGGGCTTAGATCGTGCTGCGCCATGTCGCGGAAAAAGCCGGGGATCGAAGTGTAGCTCGGGATGCCCGAGGTATGGGTCAAGAGGTAAAACAGCGTGACGCCGCGCCAAGCGGCGGGCGCTTCGGGGTAATGCTGCGCGATCTCGTCGTCGAGCCCGAGCAATCCGCGCTCCATGAGCTGCAGGATCGCGGTCGCGGTGAATTGTTTGGTGAGCGAGCCGAGCCGGAATTTGCCGCTCGGCGTATGCGGTACGTTCCAGGCGCGGTCGGCAACGCCGAAGCCCCGCCGCAGCAGCGCTACGCCGTCTTTGGCGACCAGCACGCTGCCAGCGAAGAGATCGGCGGCGACAAAAGGCGCGATGCGTTCGGATGCGGCTTTGGCATAATCGATATGCTCTCGTATTGGCGCGGATCGATTCATGATGTTTTCTATCCCACCTGCAGCAATTTCACCGCCGCCTCGCGCTCGAAGAGATGCAAGAGAAGCAGCAGGGCCTTGCCTTGTTCGCCCGCAAGCTTTGGGTTCGTTTGCAGGATATGCCGCGCCTCTTCATGCGCAAGTTTCAAGAGATCGCCGTGCACGTCGAGCCGCGTCAGCTTGAATCCCGGCATGCCGGATTGCTTGGTGCCAAGCACGTCGCCTTCGCCGCGCAGATGAAGATCCTCCTCTGCTATCCGGAACCCGTCCTGCGTCTCGCGCAGGATTTCGATGCGCGCCTTTGCCGTTTCCCCGAGGGGAGCTTTGTAGAGCAGCAGGCACGAGGATTTTTCTTTGCCACGGCCGACTCGGCCGCGCAATTGATGCAATTGCGCGAGGCCGAAACGCTCGGCATGTTCGATGACCATGATGTTGGCCTGGGGCACGTCGACACCCACTTCGATCACCGTCGTCGCCACCAGGATCTGCGTCTCGCCCGCCGCGAAAGCCTGCATGGCGCGATCGCGCTCCTCGCTCTTCATGCGGCCGTGCACGAGCCCGACCTTGCCGCCGAAAATCTCTTTGAGCACCGCGAAGCGTTCTTCGGCGGCCGCGACGTCGATCTCTTCGCTTTCCTCGACCAGCGGGCAGACCCAATAGGCGCGGCTGCCGGCGGCGATGGTGCGTTGGAGACGTGCCGTGACTTCGCCGATCCGCTCGAGCGGCAGCGCGCGCGTCTCGATCGGCTGTCGGCCCGGCGGCTTCTCCCGCAGCGTCGATACTTCCATGTCGCCGAAATAGGTCAGGACCAAGCTGCGCGGAATCGGCGTCGCGGTCATGATCAGAATATCGACCGCCTCGCCCTTCGTACCGAGCGCGAGACGCTGGTGGACGCCGAATCGGTGTTGCTCATCGACGACCGCAAGGCCGAGATCTCGAAATGTGACGCTCTCCTGGAAGAGCGCATGCGTGCCGATCGCGATGTCGATCTCGCCGTTGGCGAGCGCGGCGAGGGTGCGTCCCCGCTCTGCGCTGCGCCCGGTGAGCAGCGCGATTTTCAGTCCGGCAGCTTCCGCATATTTGGCGATGCCGTCGTAATGCTGGCGGGCGAGGAGTTCAGTCGGCGCCATCAGCGCCGCCTGGCGGCCGGCCTCGACCGCGCTCGTCATGGCGATGAGCGCAACGATGGTCTTGCCGGAGCCGACGTCACCCTGCAGCAGGCGCAGCATGCGGGAAGACGCCGCGAGGTCGACGCGGATCTCGGCGAGCGCTTGCGTTTGCGCCAGCGTGAGCTTGAAGGGCAGGGCGGCCATGACCTTTGTCGTGCGCGAATTATCGCCGCGGCTCGCGCGCCCGCCGGCGCGGCGCAAGCGCTCTCTTGTCAGCGCCAGCGCCAGCTGATGGGCAAGCAATTCGTCATAGGCGAGCCGCACCCGCGCCGGTGCGGTCGGCGCGATCGCTGCTGGTTCTTCGGGCCGATGCAGGGCGCGCAAGGCCTGGGCGAAGGAAGGCAGCGCCGATATCTTTGCGGTCGCTTGCGCGTGCCATTCCGGCAGATCCGGCAGGCGTGCCAGCGCCACGGAAATCGCTTTGGCG
>JBOHJJ010000167.1:0-6720 GCA_050728495.1 Methylovirgula sp. | reverse complement strand
GTGGCGGCGGGCTTCTCGCGCCATGTCCGGTGTCTTCTAAGCCTGTGCTTCAGATTGCCGCAAGCCGGGCATCTACCCATGATCTCAAGGGTTTAAGTCTTGGCGCAAGACCAGACGATCGTATCGGGAATGGCCGGGCGCTACGCGCAGGCGCTCTATGCGCTCGCCGAGGAACAAGGGCTGACCGACAAGGTCGCGGAAGATCTCGGCAAGTTCGCGGGCCTCGTCGCCGAAAGCGAGGATTTGCAACGTTTCGTCAAAAGCCCGTTGCATTCCGCCGAGGAGCAGTTGAAGGCGCTGAACTCCGTGCTGGAGCGCGCCGGAATTTCCGGCATCTCCGGCAATTTCCTGAAACTCGTGGCGATGAAGCGCCGGCTCTTCGCCATCGCCGAGATGATCGACGATTTCCACAAGCTCGACGATTTCGCCAAGGGCCGCATCCGCGCCGAGGTCACCGTCGCCGAGCCGCTCAACGACAAACACATCGCCGCCTTGAAGGCCGCGCTCGCCGATTTGACCGGCGGCAAGTCGGTCGAAGTTACCACCAAGGTCGAGCCCTCGATCATCGGCGGTCTCATCGTGAGATTGGGCTCTCGCATGGTTGACGCCTCGCTCAAGAACAAGCTCAATCTACTCCGCGCCCGCATGAAAGAGGTCGGCTGATGGATATCCGCGCCGCTGAAATTTCGGCGATCCTCAAAAAAGAGATCGCCAACTTCGGCAATGAAGCCGAACTGACCGAGGTCGGACAGGTGCTCTCGGTCGGCGACGGCATCGCCCGCGTCTATGGCCTCGACAATGTCCAAGCCGGCGAGATGGTCGCCTTCGAAAGCGGCGTGCGCGGCATGGCGCTGAACCTCGAGACCGACAACGTCGGCATCGTGATCTTTGGCGGCGACCGCGAGATCGAAGAAGGCCAGACGGTCAAGCGCACCGGGGCGATCGTCGACGTGCCGGTCGGCAAGGAGCTGCTCGGCCGCGTCGTCGACGCGCTCGGCAATCCGATCGACGGCAAGGGGCCGATCAACGCTACGCGCCGCGCCCGCGTCGATGTCAAGGCGCCGGGCATCATTCCGCGCCAATCCGTGCATGAGCCGATGGCGACCGGCTTGAAAGCGATCGATGCGCTGATCCCTATCGGGCGCGGCCAGCGCGAGCTCATCATCGGCGACCGGCAGACAGGCAAGACGGCGATTGCGCTCGACACCATCCTCAACCAGAAATCCGTCAACCAGGGCACGGACGAGAAGGCCAAGCTCTATTGCGTCTATGTCGCGGTCGGGCAGAAGCGCTCGACGGTGGCGCAATTCGTCAAGGTCCTCGAAGAGCACGGCGCGCTCGACTATTCGATCATCGTCGCGGCGACTGCGTCGGACCCGGCGCCGATGCAGTTTCTGGCGCCATTTTCGGGCTGCGCCATGGGCGAATATTTCCGCGATAACGGCATGCATGCGCTGATCGTCTACGACGATCTATCAAAACAGGCCGTCGCCTACCGGCAAATGTCGCTGCTGCTGCGTCGCCCGCCGGGACGCGAAGCCTATCCGGGCGACGTTTTCTATCTGCATTCGCGCCTGCTCGAACGCGCCGCCAAGCTCAACGCGGAGCACGGCTCCGGGTCGCTCACGGCGCTGCCGATCATCGAAACGCAGGCCAACGACGTCTCGGCCTATATTCCGACCAACGTCATCTCGATTACCGACGGGCAGATCTTCCTCGAGACAGATCTCTTCTATCAGGGCATTCGCCCGGCGGTGAACGTCGGCTTGTCCGTGTCGCGCGTCGGCTCCTCGGCGCAGACCAAAGCGATGAAAAAGGTGGCCGGGAGGATCAAGGGCGAGCTTGCCCAATACCGCGAAATGGCCGCCTTCGCGCAGTTTGGCTCCGACCTCGATGCGACGACGCAGCGGCTTTTGGCGCGCGGCGCGCGGCTCACCGAGCTTCTGAAACAACCGCAATTCTCGCCGCTGAAGATGGAAGAGCAGGTGTGCGCGATCTACGCCGGCGTCAACGGCTACCTCGATCCGCTGCCGGTCGAGCGCGTCAAGCCTTTCGAGGACGGCCTGCTCGCTTTGTTGCGCGCCAGTCATGCCGATCTCTTGGAGACGATCCGCGCCTCAAAAGATCTGTCCGACGGCTCCGCTGCGAGCCTCAAGGCGATCATCCAAAACTACGCCAAATCCTTCGCCTGAACGAAAGCAAGCGCCCGTGCCCTCTCTGAAGGATCTGCGCAACCGCATCGCCTCCGTCAAAGCGACGCAGAAGATCACCAAAGCGATGCAGATGGTCGCCGCCGCCAAACTGCGCCGCGCGCAAACGGCGGCCGAGGCGGCGCGCCCCTATGCCGAGCGCATGGAAAAGCTCATCGCCGACGTTGCCGGCGGGTTGGGGGCCGGCGCGCCGGCCCCGGCGCTGCTGCGCGGCACCGGCCACAACGGCGTCCATCTTTTGGTCGTCTGCACGGCGGAGCGCGGCCTTTGCGGTCCCTTCAATTCCTCGATCGCGCGGCTGGCGCGCGACAAAGCGACGGCGCTGATGGCCGAAGGCAAGACCGTCAAATTCCTTTGCGTCGGCAAGAAGGGCTACGATCTGCTCAAGCGGCAGTTCGGGCGACAGATCCTCGAAGTCATCGAGTTGCGCGGCGTCCGCCAGCTCGGCTTTGAAAATGCCGATCCGATCGGGCGCAAGATCATCGAGCTTTTCGACAAAGGCGAGTTTTCGATCTGCACGTTGTTCTTTTCGCGCTTCCGCTCGGTACTCGTGCAAATCCCGACGGCGCTGCAGATCGTCCCCGTGCAGGTTTCCGAGGGTACGCGTTCGAACTGGGTCTATGATTTCGAGCCGGAGCCGGACGAACTTCTCTCCGGCCTTCTGCCGCGCAATATCTCGGTGCAGGTGTTCCGGGCGCTTCTCGAAAACGCCGCTTCCGAACAAGGCGCACGAATGAGCGCCATGGACAATGCAACGCGCAATGCCGGCGAGATGATCAAGAAGCAGACGCTGAAGTACAACCGCACCCGCCAGGCGATGATCACGAAGGAACTGATCGAGATCATCTCCGGCGCGGAAGCGCTCTGAGGAAATAGGACAAGAGGATTCATTCATGGCTGACGCCGCCCAATCTCAGTCCACTGGCCGTATCACGCAGGTCATCGGCGCCGTGATCGACGTGAAGTTCGACGGCCATCTGCCGAAAATCCTCAACGCGCTCGAAACCAATAACCACGGGAACCGCTTGGTGCTCGAAGTGGCGCAGCATCTCGGCGAGGACACGGTGCGCTGTCTCGCCATGGACGTTTCGGAAGGGCTTGTCCGCGGCCAGCCGGTCACCGATACCGGCGCTCCGATCACCGTACCGGTCGGCGACGGATGTCTCGGCCGCATCATGAACGTCATAGGCGAGGCAGTCGACGAGGCCGGTCCGATCGAGGCTCCGATGCGCCGTGCCATCCATCAGCCGGCGCCCTCCTATTCCGAGCAGGCCACGGAAGCGCAGATCCTCGAGACCGGCATCAAGGTCGTCGATCTCCTCGCGCCGTATGCGAAGGGCGGGAAAGTCGGCCTCTTCGGCGGCGCCGGCGTCGGCAAGACCGTTCTCATCATGGAGCTCATCAACAACATCGCCAAGGCGCACGGCGGCTATTCGGTCTTCGCCGGGGTGGGCGAGCGCACCCGCGAAGGCAACGACCTCTATCACGAGATGATCGAATCCAAGGTCAACATGGACCCGAAGGAACATGACGGCTCGGCCAAGGGCTCCAAATGCGCGCTGATCTATGGCCAGATGAGCGAGCCGCCCGGCGCGCGCGCGCGCGTCGCCTTGACCGGCCTCACCGTCGCCGAGGACTTCCGCGACAAAGGCCAAGACGTGCTGTTCTTCATCGACAACATCTTCCGCTTCACCCAGGCTGGTTCGGAAGTCTCGGCGCTCTTGGGCCGCATTCCCTCGGCGGTCGGCTACCAGCCGACGCTCGCCACCGACATGGGCGATCTGCAAGAGCGCATCACCACCACGACCAAAGGCTCGATTACCTCGGTGCAGGCTATTTACGTGCCGGCCGACGATTTGACCGATCCAGCACCGGCCACCTCCTTCGCGCATCTCGATGCGACCACCGTGTTGTCGCGCTCGATCGCCGAGAAGGGCATTTATCCCGCCGTCGATCCGCTCGACTCGACCTCGCGCATGCTCTCGCCTTTGGTGGTCGGCGAGGAGCATTACGCGGTCGCGCGGCGCGTGCAGCAGATCCTGCAGCGCTACAAGGCGCTGCAGGACATCATCGCCATTCTCGGCATGGACGAATTGTCGGAAGAGGACAAACTGACGGTCGCCCGCGCCCGCAAGATCGAGCGCTTCCTGTCGCAGCCCTTCCATGTCGCGGAAGTATTCACCGGCGCGCCTGGCAAACTCGTATCGCTCGCCGACACGATCAAGGGATTCAAGGGGCTCATCGAGGGCAAGTACGACCACCTGCCCGAGCAGGCCTTCTACATGGTCGGATCGATCGAAGAAGCGGTCGAAAAGGCGCAAAAGCTCGCGGCGCAGGTCTAGCCCATGCCGGCTTTTCACTTCGAACTCATCGCGCCGGAACGGCTCATCTTCGCAGGCGAAGTCGAGGCGGTGGTCGTGCCGGGCACGGAAGGCGAATTCACCGTGCTCAAGGACCATGCGCCGCTGATGTCGATGCTAAGGCCGGGCGTGCTTGAGATCGATCTGAGCGCCGCTGCGAAGCAAAAGCTGTTTGTGCGCGGCGGCTTCGCGGAAGTCTCCCCCGCCGGACTTACCGTCCTCGCCGAACAAGCGGTGGCGCTCGAAGAGCTCAACGCGGCCGAGCTCGACGCCGCCCTCAAGGACGCCGAAGAGGACATCGCCGACGCGCCGAACGACGAGATGCGCCGCGTCGCCACCGAGAAGCGCGACCAGTTGCGCGAGCTGCGCGCCGCGCTGCGGATTTAACCCCGTCTCTGCGAGCGAAGCGAAGCAATCCAGGCAGGTGATCTTCTGGATTGCTTCGTCGCCTTGCTCCTCGCAATGACGAGTCTTACTCCGCCGCGCCGGCGATATTCACCAGCGTCGGCTTTTTCCGGTAGAGATCGGGATAGAGGCGCCGCAGAGCTTCGAGCTTCGGCAGATCGTTATAGGCGATGTAGCCATTGTCGGGATGCAAGGCGGCAAAGTTCTGATGATAGCCCTCCGCCGGATAGAAGCCTTTGAGAGAATCGATGCGGGTCACGACCGGACGCGAGAAAACGCCCGATTTGTTGAGTTGCGCGACATATGCCTCGGCGACCCGGCGCTGTGCGTCGTTGGCAACGAAAATCTCCGAGCGGTATTGGCTGCCGACGTCCGGGCCCTGACGGTTGAGCTCGGTCGGATCCGTCGCCACGGAGAAATAGAGCTGAAGAATCTTGCCGTAGCTGATGACGCGCGGATCGAACCGAATGCGCACCGATTCGGCGTGGCCGGTTTCGCCGGTGCCGACCAGTTGGTAATGCGCCGTGGCGCGCCCGCCGCCGGAATACCCCGAGAGCGCTTCGCTGACGCCCTTGACGTGCTGGAACACCGCCTGCACGCCCCAGAAGCAGCCGCCGGCGAGCACGGCGGTCTCGAGGCCGGACGCGGCGGCCTGTTCCTGCGCGGCGGGCGGCGGAATGACGACGGCGGGTTCGGCCTGCGCGGCAAACGGCGTCAGCGCCAGGGCGCCGAGCAGCAAGGCGATAGGGCGGTGCATGGTGATCTCTCCGGAAAACTTGCCGACATATATAGCCGCTTCCGCGCCTCCCGCGCATTACACATCCTTACACGTCCGCGTGAGAGGAGGGTGAGGACAAATCCACTTTCCCCGTTCGTCCCCGCGGAAGCTGGGACCCAGTGCGATATTTCGCAGCGCGGGTGGTTTTGGCCCCTGGATTCCCGCTTGTTGCCCAAGACGCGCTTCGCGCTTTTGCGCGGGAACGAACGGAGAGTGCGGCGCTGCCTTTCCGCTCTCGCAGGCCTCGTCTAGCATCGCCGCAAAGCAAATTACGGAGGACGCAAGATGAAACTGCCCAGCCGCATGATCGATATTTCGGTCGCGCTCGACAACGACACAGTGCTCGACCCGCCTTTCATGCGGCCGAAGATCAAGTACCAGACCAACAAGGACACCGGCCCGCTGCTGGCGAGCCTGTTCCCCGGCCTGCGCGTCGAGGATCTGCCGGATGGCGAGGGCTGGGCGATCGAACAGATCGATCTCGCCACTCATAACGGCACGCACATGGACGCGCCTTATCACTTCCAGTCGACGGACATCCACGGCAACCGCATGATCACCATCGACGAGGTGCCGCTCGACTGGTTCTTCCGTCCCGGGGTGAAGTTGGACTTCCGCGCGCTGCCGGACGGCCACATCGTCAGCGCCGCCGAGGTGGAGGCGGAGCTGGCGCGCATCGGCCACGACCTCAAGCCGTTCGACATCGTGCTGGTCAACACGCGCGCCGGCGACCGCGTCGGCCATGACGACTACATGGCGGCGGGCATCGGCATGGGCCGCGAAGCGACGCTCTATCTCACGTCGCGCGGCGTGCGCGTCTGCGGCATCGACGCCTGGGGCTGGGACGCGCCTTTCGTGCACACGGCGAAGCGATGGGAGAAGACGCGCGACCCGTCGATCATCTGGGAGGGCCACAAGGCTGGCCGCGAAATCCCATACTGCCACATGGAGAAGCTCTACAATCTCG
>JBOHJJ010000166.1:0-5525 GCA_050728495.1 Methylovirgula sp. | reverse complement strand
CGTCGAAGCGGGCGAAGGCTTGGAACAGGCCGCGCTGCGCGAATTGGCGGAGGAGCTCGGTGTCAAAGCCCGCATTGTCGCCTTTAACCGTGCCGTCGAGATGGTTACGGATGGGCCGAAATTGCCTCAGCATTACGTGGTCTTATCTTTTGTCGGCCTATGGGTTTCCGGCGAAGCAACGCCGGGGCCCGAGGCAGGCGAAGTTCTCTGGGCAAAACCCGGCGAGCTCGACCGACTGAAGACCTCGCCGTGGTTGCGTTCCGTAGTTGAGCGTGCACATGAAATATTGCGCGGCAAGGCTTTGGTGTAGCGCAATGTCGATATCGGTGAGCGTGCAGCCCTGTCCCAGAGGCAGAGGGTGGCCGGGGGAGCCGGCCGGCTGAGGGGTTAGGATGCCGCAAGCTCGGATAGATCGTAACCCTTCATCCGCCTCGCTTCGCCCGGCACCTTCTCCCTTTAGGAGAAGGTTCGCGCCGGTTTCAAAGGCCATCCTTGCCGCGGCCGCTGCCGTGATGTTGGCGAGCCCCACCGCCGCGCAAAATCTGCTCGAACGTTCCGCCTCGCCGCCGCCTTACGTGGAACAGGAACGACCGCCGTCGTTTTTTGCACCGCCGCCGCAACCGCCAGCGCCGTCTCAGCCGGCGCCCCACTCCGCCGCTCTGCCGCCGCTTCCAGGAGCCGTTCCCGCTCCGGGCCAGCCTGCGAAGCCAGGTACTGCTCCAACGGCTCCCGCGGAGGAGGAACCTGCACCGCCCTACGAACCGCAACTCCTGCGGCTTTCGGAGCTGCTTGGCGCACTCACCTATCTCCAGAATCTCTGCGGCGGCCAAAGCGGCCAGATCTGGCGTGACAAGATGACGGCGCTGATGGACGCCGAGACGCAAAACGAAATACGCCGCGAACGCTTGGCCGGCGCCTATAACCGCGGTTTCAAGGGGTATGAATTGAACTACCGCCAATGCACGCCGAACGCGCAGGCGATCATCACGCGGTTCCTGAACGAATCAGGCAGAATTGCCCGCGACGTGACGCGTCGCTACGGGACGTCGTAAGCGGCTTCACAAAGCTCCCAGAAATCGCACTCGTTCGCCCTGCCCGGGCGTGACGATCTCGCCTTCCCACATGACGCGCCGGCCGCGGATCACCGTGCCAACCGGCCAGCCCGTGACGCTCATCCCGGCGTACGGCGTCCAGCCGCAGCGCGAGCCGATCCAGGCGTCCTCGATAGTTTTGTGCCGCTTGAGATCGACGAGCGTGAGATCTGAGTCATAGCCGACCGCGACGCGTCCCTTGCCGGCGATGCCGAAGAGCCGCGCCGGCCCCGCGCTCGTCAGATCGACGAACCGCTCCAAGCTGAGGCGCCGGGCGTTGACGTGATCGAGCATGACCGGAACGAGCGTCTGCACGCCCGGCATGCCCGAGGGGCTCTGCGGATAGGGCTTGGTCTTTTCCTCCAACGTATGCGGCGCATGGTCGGAGCCGAGAATGTCGATGATGCCCTGTTCGAGCCCATACCAAATCCGTTCGCGATGCCGGCTGGCGCGCACCGGCGGGTTCATCTGCAGCCGTGTGCCGAGTCGCGCATAATCGTCGGCGCTGAAGGTCAGATGCTGCGGCGTCGCCTCCAGGCTGGCGATATCTTTATGGGCGGCCAAAAAGTTGATCTCCTCGGCGGTCGACACGTGCAGGATGTGGATCGCCGCGTGGCTTTCGCGCGTGATCCGCACCAAACGCTGCGTCGAGAGCAGCGCGGCTTCTGCGTCGCGCCAGATCGGATGCGAGGAAGGATCGCCTGGAACGCGCAGCCCTTTGCGCGCCTCGAGCCGCTCCTCGTCCTCGGAATGGAAAGCGGCGCGCCGCCGCGTCTTGGCAAGGATCGCGGCAATGCCTTTGTCGTCGGCGACAAGCAGCGCGCCGGTGGACGAGCCCATAAAGACCTTGATGCCGGCGGCGCCCGCCAGGCGTTCGAGTTCCGGAATGTCCGCCACATTGTCGTGGGTTGCGCCGACCCAGAAGGCGAAATCGCAGTGCATCCGGTGCGTCGCGCGGTTCACCTTGTCGGCGAGACGCGCCGCCCCGGTCGTCGGCGGATCGGTATTCGGCATCTCGAAAACGGAGGTGACGCCGCCCAGCACCGCGGCGCGCGAGCCCGATTCGAGGTCTTCCTTCTGGGCGAAGCCCGGCTCGCGGAAATGCACTTGGGTGTCGATGACGCCGGGCAGGATATGAAGCCCGCGCGCGTCGATCACCTCGCCGGCCGCGGCGCGGGCGAGATCGCCGATTTCAGCAATCTTGCCGCCGCGAATGCCGATATCGCGCCGCCCTACCCCGTCATGATTGACCAGCGTGCCACCCCTCACGACGAGATCGAAGACTTGCATCTCTTTCGCCTTTCGCGCGCCGGCGCTTGCTCTCCCGGTGAAGCCGATTAAATACGGTTGACCACGAACGCAAGCCGGGCAGGAAAATGGACCAAGGCGCAAGCCTTCTCGCCGACCGCGGGGTTATCAAGGTCGCCGGTGGCGAGGCCACCGCCTTCCTGCATCGGCTCGCGACCAATAGTGTGCTCGGCATGCGCCAAGGCGAAGGCCGCTATGCCGCGATCCTGACGCCACAAGGCAAGCTGCTCTTCGATTTCTTCGTGGTTCCTTTGCCCGAAGGACCGGAAGCCGGCTATCTGCTCGATTGCGTCAAAGACCAAGTTGCGGAGTTCCTGAAGAAGCTCAACTTCCAAAAGCTGCGCACGAAGGTCGCCATTGAGGATGAAAGCGATCGGCTTGCCGTTGCGGCGCTCTGGGGCGACGCGGAGCCGCGCGAATTCGACGGCGTCGGCTTCGCCGACCCGCGCATGCCGGCGCTTGGATTCCGGATCATTGCCGCGCCGGCAAGCCTCGCGAAGTTCGCGACCGCGCCGCAAGACGCCTATGAGGCGCGACGTATCGCGCTTGGTGTGCCCAAGGGCGGCATCGACTTCGCCTATGGCGATGCTTTCGTGCACGACGCCGATCTCGATTGGCTGAACGGCGTCGATTTCCAGAAAGGCTGCTATCCTGGCCAAGAGGTCGTGGCGCGCGTGCATTTCCGCAATTCCCCCCGCAAGCGCATCCTCAAGGTGCGCTTCGAGGGGCCCGTTCCGCTGCCTGGCAGCGAGGTGATGATGGGCGAGATCAGCATCGGCCAGGTCGGCTCGACGGCGGGATCGGAAGGCCTCGCCATGCTGCGGCTCGACCGGCTCGAAGACGCACGAAGCGCCGGCATCCGCCTCAAGGCCGGCGATGCCTCGCTCAACGTGACGCCGCCCCATTGACGAAGAATGTGCATTCCGACGGCAGGAAACGCTGTCCCTGGCCGGGGCAGGATCCGCTCTACCTCGCCTACCACGACGAGGAATGGGGCGTGCCGGAGCACGACGACCGGGCGCTTTTCGAGAAATTCATCCTCGACGGGTTCCAGGCCGGGCTTTCCTGGATTACGATTCTACGCCGCCGAGAATCCTTCCGCCGCGCCTTCGATGGGTTCGATCCCGAAAAGATCGCCCGCTATGACGCCAGGAAGCTCGCGGCGCTCATGCGGGACCAAGGTATTATCCGCAACCGCGCCAAGATCGAAGCGGCGGTGTCCTCGGCGCGCGCCTATCTGTCGCTGCGAGAGCACGAGGGTTTTGGCCGCTATTTGTGGAACTTCGTCGATGGCCGGCCGATCGAGAACCGATTCCGCCGCCTTGCGCAGATCCCGGCCGCGACCCCGCTCTCGGAGAAGATCTCGAAGGATCTGAAAGCCCGCGGCTTCAAGTTCTGCGGGCCGACAATCGTCTATGCCTTCTGCCAGGCGACGGGGATGGTGAACGATCATCTCGTGAGCTGCTGGCGCCACGACGCCTGCCGCGCTCTGGCAAAGCGTTAATGCGGCGGTGGCGCTAGAATGCGCTCGATATCGCTCACGACCTCGGCCCAAGTGCGCAGCTTCGCCGCCTTGATCTTCTTCTCGAAGGATCGGCGGATGTCGGGATCGAGAAGGCGGCGTACCGCCGCCTTGATCGCCGCAGGCTCGTGCGGATCGAAATAGACGCAGAGATCGCCTCCGACGGCCGGAATAGGGCTCGCATCCGAGGCCGCGCAAGATTTGCCAAACCACAGGCTCTCGCCGACCGGCAGGCCCCAGCCCTCCAGCAGACTCGGAAAGATCGTGAACAAGCAGGCCGAATAGAGCCAGCCCAAGGCCTCGTCATTCGGCGCCTCGGCGAAGACGATCCCGCGCGGCGGAGCGTCGAGCTTGCGCAATACGGCTTGCGCCTTCCAGCCCCGGCGCCCGGCGATAACGAGCTTCGGCAGGCGCTCGCCGAGTTCGGCTTCGAGTTCCCCCCAGACCGAGAGGAGCAGCAGATGGTTCTTGCGCACCTCCACCGTGCCGACGCACAGCACGAAGGCGCAGCCGGCGAGATCCTTAAGCTCTCTGGGTGGACCAAGTGGCGTTGCATTGCGGGGCGAGCCGGGAAATTCGTGCGCCAAGGGGATGACCGAAACGGCCGCGGGCGGCGCGCCCAAATTCTTTCTCGTCGCCTCGAGCTCGCCCGCGCTGAAGGACGTGGTGACGATGAAATGTGCCGGCAGACGCAGCACTTGCCGATATTCGTCGACAAAATCGTGGCCGGTGAATTGCGGATGCGTGATCGGAATGAGGTCGTGAATGACGACGATGAGGTTCGCGTTTTGCGCCGCAGCGCGTCGGCAAAGCTTGATAATCGTCTGGCTCATCCAGAATTGGCCGCCGACGAAGAGCGTATCGCCGGCGTTCAGCCACGGTGGCCGCAAGGTGAGCCGATCGCGCAGCGCGAAAAGACGCGCCTTTAAAAGCCGCGCGGTGTGGCGCGGGCGCAGGAGCGACGGCCGCGCCCCAGGATAGGGAAAATGGCCGCGCAGCCGGAGCTGCAACCGCTCGTTGTCGCCCCCCGCCTCCTCGATATCCCCACGCAGATCACGCCAGATGTTGCCATAGAGGCTGAACGGCACCACGTTCGGATGCGAACGAACGAGGGCGACGGCGAGTTCGAGCTGAACGCGTTGGATTCCGGCGCCCGTCGCGTGCCAAAGGACATGTTCGACGATATCGGTGAGATCGATATAGATTCGCGAAGCTACGCCGCGCGCACCGACAGAGGATCCAAAAAAGCGATGTAACATGCGCGGCCTTCGACGAATTCTCTAGAAATTCTAAGTCCGGGCCGGCAAAACGCCTATGGCGGACCTCCGGCTGTGGCGTTGTTGCGAAGAGGGAGAGACCTTTATGCCCGAGGCGCGCGCCTGGGTCCGGCTTCTGTCGGGCAAGCGGCTCGACCTCTTGAACCCGACCCCCTTCGATTGGGAGGACGAAGATCTGGCTTTGGGTCTTGCCCGGACCTATCGGTGGGGCGGCCATTCGGCGTGGTCATTGCCGCTATCAGTGGCCCAGCATTCGCTTTTCGTCCTCAACCTGCAGCGGCAGCGCGCTCCGGGCGGCGACCCGCGCGCCGATCTGCGCGAGTTGCT
>JBOHJJ010000165.1:0-27428 GCA_050728495.1 Methylovirgula sp. | reverse complement strand
ACGCGGACGATTTTTTCAAAGCTGGTCATGGATCATGGCCGTGCTTGGCCATACGCGCGCCTTCGGCCGCAAAAGCCTACTCGTGACGCTTCTTATAGTCGGCGATGTAGAGCGCCGCGATCTGCTTATCGTTATCGCTCGCCGCGGCGGAGACCTTGCTGTAAAGATCGACGATCCACTGATCTTTCTTTTCGGTGATGGCCGTGTTGCGCGCCAGCGTCAGCCACATCAAGCCGAGGCCGCGTCGACAAGGCACGCCGCCACGGCCGGTGAACAGAATCTGGCCGAGCAAAGCCTGCGCTTCGGCGTGGTTCTTGTCGGCGGCGAGATGCAGCCAACGCGCCGCCTGCGCGGCATCTTTATTCACGCCGATGCCGTCGAGATACATGCGGGCGAGATCGTACTGCGCATTCGGGTCGCCGAAATTGGTCGCCGCGTATTGGAACATGGCAAGCGCCCGTTGCGGATTCGGAGCCACCTTGGTGCCAATGCCGTTGAGGCTATAAGCGCCCACCGCGACGAAAGCGCTTGAGACCACCGGCAGTTCGCGCGGGTCGGGATTGTCCTCGTCGTAATTCTCGACAATCTGCGCGAAATATTCGTAGGCCTGCATGTCGTCATGCGGCACGCCGTCGCCGTCGGCGTACATTGTGGCGAGTTTCCAACGTGCCAGCGACTCGCCGCCGGCCGCGGCATATTTCAGCGCTTCGAGTCCGGAGCGCGAATCGCCGCTCTTGAAATCTTCGAGGCCGGCACGCAGTGCCGCCTGCGGATTTTTGAAAATCTGCAGCGGCGTGGTCTTGTCGGTCGCCGCCGCCGTCTGCGTCGTACCGTCGAACGCCAGGCCCGCCGGCGCAATGACGGCCAGCGCGCCGACAAACGCCACGGCGCCAATCACTGAAAAAAGAGCGCCGCGCCTAGATATCTGCATAGCATTGCGTCTCGCCGGCTGCGCCGGGATGGGTAACCGCGCCGTGACGCGCCGGCCCCACGATCTGCGCGTATTTGTAAAGCGCGCCGGAGCCAAACTCGGTCGGGCGCGGCTTCCAATTCTTTTTGCGTTCAGCGAGTTCGGTGTCGGAGACGCGCAGCTCGATGGTGCGCTTCAAGGCGTCGATGGCAATGATGTCGCCGTCGCGAACGAGCGCGATCGGACCGCCGATCGCCGCTTCCGGCCCGACATGCCCGATGCAAAAGCCGCGCGTCGCGCCGGAAAAACGTCCGTCAGTGATCAGCGCCACTTTGTTGCCCATGCCCTGGCCGTAGATCGCCGCCGTCGTCGACAGCATCTCGCGCATGCCGGGACCGCCACGCGGTCCCTCATAGCGAATGACGATCACGCATCCAGACGGATAGCGGCGCTTCGATACGGCCTCGAAACAGGCCTCTTCGCTGTCGAAGCACAGTGCCGGTCCTTCGAAAGTGAGTTTATCCTGATCGATGCCGGCGACCTTCACGAGGGCGCCGTCGGGAGCGAGGTTGCCTTTGAGCCCGACAATGCCGCCGCTGGCGTTGATCGGCTTGTTGGCCGGTCGGATGACATCCTGTTCCGGATTCCATTTCACGCTCGCTAGATTCTCGGCTATCGTGCGGCCCGTCACGGTGAGGCAATCGCCGTGCAGGAAACCGTGTTCGAGCAACGTCTTCATCAGCAGCGGAATCCCGCCCGCCTCGAACACGTCTTTGGCGACGTAACGGCCGCTCGGCTTTAGATCGGCGATATAGGGCGTACGCTCGAAAACCTTGGCGACGGCGAAGAGGTCGAAATCGATGCCGCATTCATGCGCGATCGCCGGGATGTGCAGCGCACCATTCGTCGATCCGCCGGTCGCGGCAACCACCGCGGCGGCATTTTCCAGCGCCTTGCGCGTCACGATATCGCGCGGGCGGATTTTGCGCGCCAACAGTTCCATCACCATTTCGCCGGCCGCCTCGCAGAACCGGTCGCGGATTTCGTAGGGCGCCGGCGCGCCGGCCGAATACGGCAGCGCGAGCCCGATCGCCTCGGAAACCGTCGCCATCGTGTTGGCGGTAAACTGCGCGCCACACGCGCCGGCCGAGGGACAGGCAACCGTCTCGAGTTCGTCGAGATCTTCAGCCGACATCGTGCCGACCGAATACCGGCCGACCGCCTCGAACAAATCCTGCACCGTAACAGGACGACCGCGGAAGCTGCCGGGCAGGATCGAGCCGCCGTAAATGAAGATCGACGGCACGTTGAGACGCAGCATCGCCATCATCATGCCGGGCAACGACTTGTCGCAGCCGGCGATGCCGACGAGCGCGTCGTAGCAGTGGCCGCGCATGGTGAGTTCGACGGAATCGGCGATGACCTCGCGCGAGACGAGCGAAGATTTCATCCCCTGATGGCCCATCGCGATGCCGTCGGTGACGGCGATTGTGCAGAATTCGCGTGGCGTACCGCCCGAGGTGGCAACGCCCTTCTTCACCGCTTGCGCCTGCCGCAACAGCGAAATGTTGCAGGGCGCCGCCTCATTCCAACAGGAAACGACGCCGACAAGGGGCTGATGGATTTCAGCGCGCGTCAGTCCCATCGCATAGAGATAGGAGCGATGCGGCGCGCGTTCCGCACCTTCCGTGACGTGACGGCTGGGAAGTTTTCGCTTGTCGAATACGCGCGCGTCCACTTGATCAACCCCGCTGTTCAAAAGTAAGCGACGGGCCCTCTTGAAGGATACCCAATGCCACGCGGGGGGCGCGGGCGAATGACTCCTGCTACTTCGGAACTCTGCTTATAGTTTTCGCCTGGCACCATGCCGCGCGAACATTCCAACTCCACTCCAACGAACCGAGCTTATCCGTCGGTTTATGGCTGAAAAGCGGCTTTCTTCTCGGCGAAGGAAGTACTGCCGAAGATGCTTTCTTTATGTGGCGCGAATGCCACAAACTTACAGTCCTCGTTAACATTGTGCGAAACTGCAGCGCGGAAAATGTGTCCGGCAATGTCGCACTCGCCGCCGATCAGTCCGGCTTGCGGCCCGGCCAAACGCGTCCAAGAAAACGCGCGAAGGCGGAAAGTGCGGCATCCGATACATGGTGTTCGATGCCCTCGGCATCAAGCTCCGCGCAGCGCTCCGGCACGCCGATGGCGATGAGCAGATCGACGACGAGCCGGTGGCGGGCGCGGACACGGGCGGCAAGCTCGGCCCCCGCCGGCGTCAAAAACACGCCACGATAGAGCTTGGACGTTGCAAGCCCTTCCCGCTTCAGGCGGGCAATGCTCTTGATCGCCGTGGCATGCGAGACGCCAAGCCGGTGGGCGATATCCGTGGGGCGCGCCTCGCCCTGCGTGGTTAAGAG
This sequence comes from Methylovirgula sp., assembly GCA_050728495.1. GTDB lineage: Bacteria > Pseudomonadota > Alphaproteobacteria > Rhizobiales > Beijerinckiaceae > Methylovirgula. Next base: position 24,107 of record JBOHJJ010000165.1, on the reverse strand, counting down.
GTCGTCGATGAGCTCGGCGTAGTCTTCGAGCACGGCCGTCGCCTGCGCTGTGCGCGCCTTCCCGAACCGTTCGGCCTGGGTTGCCTCGGTCGGGAGTTCAGGCTGCGGCACGGCAACCTTTTTGGCGCTCATCGGCAGGCCCCTAGCTGCGCATGCAAAAATGCGCTTTCGCGTTGAAGATTTCAATTGCAACGCCATTTAATGCCTTGTATCCCACTTGTGGTCTTGGCTACAAATTAAGGTTTTGACAGGAGAATGCCGATTGCACAACATCGTCGCACCGACTGAAGGATTGACCCGGACGCAGATAGCCATCCGCGACGCGCTTGATGGCCGTCGCAACGGCTGGCGGGTCATTCTTCCGATGGCCGGCCCGGCGGTGATCGTTTCGATCGCCTACATGGACCCCGGCAATTTCGCGACAAACATTCAGGCAGGCGCAAGATACGGCTACTCGCTGCTCTGGGTCGTGCTGATCGCCAACGTGATCGCGATGCTGTTCCAGGCGCTTTCCGCCAAACTCGGCATCGTCACCGGCCGCAACCTTGCCGAAGTCTGCCGCGATCGCCTGCCGCGGCCGCTGGTATTCGCCATGTGGATCGCCAGCGAGATCGCGGCGATGGCAACGGATCTCGCCGAATTCTTGGGCGGTGCGATCGGCCTTTCGCTGCTCTTCCATTTTCCGCTGGTTTGGGGAATGGGCGTCACGGCGCTCATCACCTACGCGATTCTACTGGCGGAACGGCGGGGTTTCCGGCCGATCGAGGTCATCATCGGCGCCTTGGTAGCGGTGATCGCCGTTTGCTACCTGATCGAGGTCTTCATCGCGCCGGTCGATTGGGGTGCGGTGGCTGTCCATTCGGTCGTTCCACAGCTCGCCGACAGCACGGCGGTCATGATTGCGGTGGGAATCGTCGGCGCAACGGTCATGCCGCACGCCATCTATCTCCACTCGGGCCTTACCCAGATGCGCATGCCGGCGCGCAGCGATCTCGATCGGCGTAAGCTCATCGGCTATTCCAACCGCGAGGTGATCATCGCTCTGGCGATGGCGGGAGCCGTCAACATGGCGATGGTGATGATGGCCGCGGCGGCGTTTCACCTGGGTCACAGCGACGTGGCCGAAATCGAAACCGCCTACCACAGTTTGACTCCGCTGCTCGGCCCGGCCGCCGCCACCATCTTTCTGATATCGCTTTTGGCGTCGGGCGTATCGAGCTCCGCCGTCGGCACCATGGCGGGGCAGACGATCATGCAGGGTTTCGTCGGTTTCAAGATCCCGATCTGGGTCCGGCGGCTCGTGACCATGCTGCCGGCCTTCGTCGTCGTCAGCCTCGGCGCCGATGCGACTATGTCGCTTGTGATCAGCCAGGTCGTTCTGAGCTTGACGCTACCGATTCCGATGCTCGCTTTGGCGGCCTTCACGCGGCGGCGCGATATCATGGGAGCCTTTGCCAACGGCCGCTTGCTGCAAGCCGCGGCGGTCGCGGCGACCATCATCGTGCTCTTCCTCAACACGCTCCTGCTTTTGCTGACCTTCGGCGTACACCTGCCGTTCCTAGCATGAGCGCCACGGCGTATGCCTGTTAGGGAAGGAAATAAGAGTTGCGCTCTATTTACTTGAAGTTGCTGCGATTATCCTGGCTGCGGGCCAGCATGGCAGGACTTCGGGATGCTGGGAATATGGAATTTTTCGAATCGGCCGCAATTATCGCAACCGGCCAGAGCCAGCGCCGTGAGCAGCATCACAAGCAGGAAAAGACGTTGTTTCAAAGTCGGACCCCCGAGCGTAACCGACCCTAACATAAGAGCTTTTGCTTTGCATCCAGACCGGGCCGCAGCCCTCCAAACGAATTGAACAAGTCTTAACCCCGCAACGCTATCGTCCTGATAAATCGGCGCTGCCGTGCATTGCGCGGGCGGATGCATGGCCGATTCGAACGTGCGGAACATGGAAGAAGCACAGAATTTGCGATCGAGCGACCGGATCCGGGCGTTTCTGCGCGCCCAGATCATCTTCAATAATCGCATGTCGACGATCGACTGCATCGTCAAAAATATCTCGCCGACCGGCGCGCGGATCGCGTTGAACGATGCATTGACGGTGCCGACCGAATTCGAGCTCTATATTCCGCAACGGGGCCGCAGCCATCATGCTCGGCTCGTGTGGCGCGATAAGGATGCGATCGGCGTCGATTTTATCGACGTGCCACCCACGGCCGCTCCCCCCTCCGGCGAACTGCCGGCGACTGGAACCGAGGCGCGGCTGCGCGAGCTCGAAGCCCAGAACGCGGAGCTGAAGGCGCGCATCCGCACCCTTTGCAAGCGGCTCGAAGACCTCGGCCAGGACCCGAACCTCCGGGACTAGCCGTTCACGGCGCTTCCGTCACCCAGCCGTCTTTCAACGTCACCCGCCGCGTCATGCGCACCGCGAGCGCCTCGTTATGGGTGGCGACCAGCGCCGTCAGGCCCGTCGCCTTTGCCAGCGCCTCGAGCGCCTCGAAGACATGCTCGGCGGTCTGCGGATCCAGATTGCCGGTCGGCTCGTCGGCAAGCAGAATGCGCGGCCCATTCGCCACCGCCCGGGCAATCGCAACTCTCTGCTGCTCGCCCCCCGAGAGCTCGGTCGGCCGGTGCTTGGCGCGCGCGCCGAGACCGAGGTAGTTGAGGAGCTCCAAGCCGTGCATGCGCGCCTGTCGGCGGCTCAAGCCGGCGATCATCTGCGGCAGCATGATGTTCTCGAGCGCCGTGAACTCCGGCAGCAAATGATGGAACTGATAAACGAAGCCGATCGAGTGCCGGCGCAATGCGGTGCGCGCGTCGTCGTTCAGTCGGGTTGTCGCCGCGCCGCCGATATAGACCTCGCCGGAATCGGGCCGCTCCAGCAGGCCGGCGATATGCAACAGCGTCGACTTGCCGGCTCCCGAAGGGGCGACAAGCGCCACGGATTGCCCGGCGAAGAGTCCGAAATTCCCGCCGCGCAGAACGCAAAGCGCGCTGCCGCCCTGGTCGAAGCGCCGCTCCACATTTTCGAGCTGAAGAACTGGCTGCATGTCACTCGTAACGCAAAGCGTCGACCGGATCGAGCTTGGCTGCCCGCCAGGACGGATAGAGCGTCGCGAGGATGGACAGAACAAGCGTCAACCCGACCACCGAGGCGACGTCGCGCGGTTCGACTACCGACGGCAGCCGCGACAGGAAATAGAGTTCGGCGGGAAAAAGATTTGCGTGAAGAAGCCGGTTCAGGAATTGCCGGATCGGCTCGACGTTGTCGGCAACGAGCAGACCTAAGAGAAATCCGGCCAGCGTTCCGGCGACGCCGATCGACGCTCCGGTGATGAGGAAGATCCGCATGATCGCGCCGCGCGTCGCACCCATGGTGCGTAGAATGGCGATGTCGTGGCTCTTATCCTTCACCAACATGATGAGGCCGGAAACGATGTTCAAGGCGGCGACGAACACGATCAAGGTCAGGATGATGAACATGACGTTGCCCTCGACGTTGAGCGCATCGAAGAACGTCCGGTTGCGTTGGCGCCAATCTGTCATGATCACCGGCCGATCGACCGCCGCCTGGATTTGATTGCGCACCGCGTCGATTCGCTCCGGATCGTTGAGGAAGATTTCGATGACGCTCGCCTGGCGGTCCTCGTTGAAGAAGGACTGTGCCGAAGATAGCGGCATATAAACGAAGATGCCGTCGAACTCGGCCATGCCGATCTGGAAAATCGCATCGACTATGTAGCTCTTGACGCGCGGCACGACCCCGAAGGGCGTCCGCGCGCCGTTGGCGGTGATGAGCTTGATCGTGTCGCCGACCCGCAGGTTGAGATTATCGGCGAGCCTCTGGCCGATCGCCACGCCGCCGGCTTTGTCGAAGCCAGCAAGCGCGCCGCTGCGTATGGTGCCGGCGATGCCCGGCAGGCGCTTGATGTCCGCTCCTTCGATGCCGCGCACCAGAACCCCCGCCCCGCCCTGCGCGAAGCTCGAAGTGGCAAACGCCGAGCCTTCGACCATGGGGATGGCCATTTTGACGCCGGGCACGGCGGCGACGCGTTCGGCGACCTTGTCGTAGTCGGTGAGCGGCCTATCCGCGGCTTGCAGAAAAATATGTCCGTTGATGCCGACGATCTTGTCGAGCAGATCCTTATGAAAGCCGTTCATGACCGACATGACGACGATCAGCGTGGCGACGCCCAGCGTGATGCCGAGAAAGGAAAATCCGGCGATGACCGAGACATACCCCGAAGCGCGGCGAGCGCGCAGATAGCGCGTCGCGATGATCCACTCGAACGCTGCGAAAGGCATTATCGATCCTTTTCTCGCACCTATTGCCCAGCGAACCGGGCAACCACTTCGCCGACGCTCATCATCTCGCGTGCCCCCGTGCGACGCCGCTTTACTTCGACCTTGCCTTCGGCGAGCCCTTTGGGACCGACGATGATCTGATCGGGAAGCCCGATCAGATCGAGACGCGCGAATTTGGCTCCGGGCCGCTCGTCCAGATCGTCATAGAGCACGTCGATCCCGGCCTTTTTGAGTGCGCCATAGAGCTTTACGCAGGCGGCGTCGCTTGCCGCATCACCCACCTTCAGATTGGCGATGCCGACGGCGAAGGGGGCGACCGAATCCGGCCAGATGATTCCGGCCTCGTCATGGTTGGCCTCGATCAAGGCGCCGACGAGGCGGGAAACGCCCACCCCATAGGAGCCCCCGATCACCGGCCGCTCGACTCCGTCCGGGCCGGTGATGAGGGCGCGCATAGGCTTTGAATATTTGTCGCCGAAATAGAAGACCTGGCCGACCTCGATGCCGCGCTTGCGAACCCGCTTTTCAGGCGGCGTCTCGCGTTCGAACCGGGTTTGATCGTGGACGTCGTCGGTCGCCGCGTAAAGGCGTGTCCAGTCCCTAATGATCGGTTCGAGATCCGCGTCGTAATCGATCCCCTCGTCCGGGATCGGCAGGTCGAGAATATCGGCGTTGCAATAGACGCCCGACTCGCCGGTTTCGGCGAGAATGATGAATTCGTGCGAAAGGTCTCCGCCGATCGGACCGGTTTCGGCGCGCATCGGAATGGCTTTGAGACCCATGCGCGCGAAGGTCCGCAAATAGGCGACAAACATGCGCCGGTAGGAACGCCGCGCCGCCGCCTCGTCGATGTCAAAGGAATAGGCGTCTTTCATCAGGAACTCGCGGCCGCGCATGACGCCGAACCGCGGCCTTTGCTCGTCGCGAAACTTCCATTGGATGTGGTAGAGGATCTTCGGCAGCTCGCGGTAGCTATGGACGTAGGCGCGGAAGATCTCCGTGATCATGTCCTCATTGGTCGGCCCGTAGAGCAATTCGCGCTCGTGGCGATCCCTGATCCGCAGCATCTCCGGCCCGTAGGCGTCGTAACGGCCGGTCTCGCGCCATAGATCGGCGAGTTGGAGCGTCGGCATCAAGAGCTCGATGGCGCCAGCCCGGTCCATCTCTTCGCGCACGATCTGCGTCACTTTCTGCAAAACTTTGAAGCCGAGTGGCAGCCAGGCGTAGATGCCGGCCGCTTCCTGGCGGATCATGCCGGCGCGCAGCATCAGCCGATGCGAAAGAATCTCGGCTTCCTTGGGCGTTTCGCGCGAAATCGGCAGGAAATAGCGGGAAAGGCGCATCGAAAATCCGGTAGGAACCACGAGGATGCGCGGGTTTAAGACCGCCCCGCAAGAAAGGCAAAAGAAACCGCTCTATTCCACCGTCACGCTCTTCGCCAGATTGCGCGGCTGGTCGGCGTCTTTGCCCATGAAGACCGCAGTGTGATAGGCGATCATCTGCACCGGCAGCGCGTAGACGATCGCCGAAAACTCCGGCGCCATATCGGGCATGGCGATCACTTCGGCTTCGGCGCCAAGATCATTTGCGGCGCGTTCGTCCGCGATGAGGATGATGCGGCCGTTGCGCGCCGCGACTTCCTGCACGTTCGAGAGAGTCTTCTCGAAGACCTGGTCGCGCGGGGCGAGCACGATCACCGGCAGATCGGAATCGACGAGCGCGATCGGCCCATGTTTCAATTCGCCCGCCGCATAGCCTTCGGCGTGGATGTAGGAGATCTCTTTCAGCTTCAGCGCGCCTTCGAGGGCGAGCGGATACGACGTGCCGCGTCCGAGGTAGAGGACGTCGCGCGCCTTGCCGAGATCGCGCGCCAGCAGCTCGATCCTGGGCTCGCGGCGCAAGACCCCCGCCATCAAGCCCGGAATAGCCATGAGCTCGGCGACGAAACGCGCCTCTTCTTTGGCATCGATCGTGCTCCGCGCCCGGGCGAAGGCGAGCGCCAGACAAGCGAGCAGCGCGAGCTGGCAGGTGAAGGCTTTGGTCGAAGCAACCCCGATCTCCGGGCCGGCCAACGTCAGCGCCGCGACATCGCTTTCGCGCGCCATCGTCGAGGTCGCGACGTTGACGACGCTCAAAATTTTCTGGCCTTGCTGCTTGGCGTAGCGCAGCGAGGCGAGCGTGTCCGCGGTCTCGCCCGACTGCGAGATGAGCAGCATCATTCCGCCCTTCTGCATCGGCGCTTCGCGGTAGCGGAACTCCGAGGCGACTTCGATCTCGACCGGCAGTTTGGCGATGCGTTCGAACCAATAGCTGGCGATGAGTCCCGCGATATAGGCCGTGCCGCAGCCGGCTATGGTGAGACGCTGCAGCCGCGCCGGATCGACCGGCAGTTCGAACGGCAACGCGACGGTACCCGCCGCGAGATCGAGATAATGGGCGAGGACGCGGCCGATCACTTCCGGCTGCTCATGGATCTCCTTGTCCATGAAGTGCCGGTAATTGCCGCGGTCGATCAGAAAAGCGGAGGCCGGAGTCTTGACGTGCTTGCGGGCGACGGGACGGTTCTTGGTGTCGTAGAATTTCGCTCCATGCCGCGTCAGGACGACGGTGTCGCCCTCTTCGAGATAGGCGAGTTCGTCGGTCAAAGGCGCCAGCGCCAGCGCGTCGGACCCGAGATAGAATTCACCTTTTCGGTCGCCGCCGCCAAAGCCGACGACGAGCGGTGCGCCCTCGCGCGCACCGATCAAAAGGTTGTCCTCGCCTTCGAACACGAAGGCGAGCGCGAAAGCGCCCTTGAGCCGCGGCAAAGTCGCGGCGACAGCTTCGACCGGCGACAGCCCTCCCGACATGGCTTCGTCGACGAGATGGGCCACGACTTCGGTGTCGGTATCGGAGCTGAACTTATGGCCCTTGGCGCGGAGTTCATCGCGCAGCGCCTTGAAATTCTCGATGATCCCGTTGTGGACCACCGCTACTTTGCCGTTTTGATGGGGATGGGCATTGTCGGCGGTGGGGCGGCCGTGCGTCGCCCAACGCGTGTGGCCGATCCCGAGATGGCCGTAAAGCGGCTCCGCCGCGAGGCAAGCTTCGAGGTTCTTCAGCTTGCCTGCCGCCCGCCGGCGGGCGATTTGCCCGTTCTCGAGCGTCGCCACTCCGGCCGAATCGTAGCCGCGGTATTCGAGCCGCTTCAGCGCCTCAAGAAGTCGCCCGGCGACCGGCGTCGCCCCGAGGATGCCGACGATTCCGCACATTTCAGACTTTCAGACCTGTTCGAGCCGCCAGCCTACACCTTGCGGTGCTTCGCACGGAACGCTTTCGCCCAGAATGGTTTCTGCACTTGCCGCGCGCGCGCGACGACCAGCGCGTCGTCGGCGACGTCGTCAGTTACTACCGAACCGCTTGCGATATAGGCGCCGGCGCCAATTTTCACCGGCGCCACCAGCGCCGCGTTGACCCCCACGAAGACGCCTTCGCCGACCTCCGTGTGAAACTTGGTAAACCCGTCATAATTGCAGGTGATCGCGCCCGCTCCAACGTTCGTCCCGGCGCCGATCGTCGCGTCGCCGATATAGGCGAGATGGTTGGCCTTCACCCCGGCCCCGAGAGTTGCGGCTTTCACCTCGACGAAGTTGCCAATATGGACATTCTCGCCAAGCACCGCTCCCGGCCGCAGCCGTGCAAACGGCCCGATGATCGCGCCCGGCCCGACCTCGGCACCTTCGAGGTGCGAAAACGCCCGAATGACAGCGCCGTCGCCGATCTTGACCCGCGGCCCGAAGAACACGTCCGGCTCGACCGTGACATCCCGGCCGAACTCGGTGTCGTAGGAGAGATGAACGCGCTGCGGATCGAGGAAGGTGACGCCCGACGCCTTCGCCTTAAGGCGCGCCTGAAGAACGGACTCGGCGATGGCGAGCTGACGGCGGTCGTTGACGCCGAGCATCTCTTCTTCCGGCGCGGAGACGACCCCGATCTTCAATCCGCGGCTATGGGCCGCGGCGACGGCATCGCTCAGGTAATACTCGCCTTGCGCGTTGGCCTTGCCGATCGCTTCGAGTAGGGCCACGCAATGAGCGCCATCGATTGCCATGAGCCCGGCATTGCAGCGCGTGAGACGGCGTTCCCTTTCGCCGAGGTCCTTTTCCTCGCGAATTGCGGCGAGCCCACCGTCTTCGAAAATCAACCGCCCGTAGCCGGCGGGATCGGCGGCCTCAAACCCGAGCACCGCGATAGCGTGCGATTCGGCGAGCGCCTGCCGCAATTTCGCGAACGTCTGCGGCGCGACGAGCGGCGTATCGGCGAAAGCAATCAGGATATCGTCGAATCCTTTGAGCGACGGTTTGGCGGCGAGCACCGCGTGTGCCGTTCCGAGCGGCGCCGCCTGGACGAAAATCTCCGCGCTCGGCGCGAGCCGCTTGGCTTCCGCGCCGACCTCGTCCTGGTGCGGCCCAACCACGATCGCCACCTGATCCGCGCCCGCCGTTGCGACCGTGGCAAGCACGTGAGCGAGCATCGAGCGGCCGGCAAGCTCGTGCAGCACTTTCGGCTGCTCCGAGTTCATGCGCTTGCCCTCGCCTGCGGCGAGGATGACGGCAACGCAACGCCGTTTTTCGGAGGCTGTCATCGGTACAGGGTCCAAACCGGCGGCCGGCGGCGACACGCCAAACGCGTCCGGGTCCCGGCCGGGTTCGATCGGCGGGCGGGCCGGCAGAGGAGCATTTGCCTATACCGCGACAAAGGCCAATCTTTGAGGAATGGGAAAGCGTTCACCAAATTCTCTCCAAAAAGCCATCTCGCAGTCGCGATAAATGCGATATACACGAGAGTTAGCGCCAATTCCAAGTAATGGCTCCCGCAGAGCCGGTCTATTGATGTTCGAACGCCGGGATGTGTTGAAAATTGGTCTCGGCAGCGTGGCTGCCGGGATGGGCGGCCTCTTTCAGCCGCCGGGCCCGCTCGCCGACGCGGCGCTGGCGCAATCGTCACAAACGCCGCCCGCATCGCCGCCTGCGTCTCCCTCAGGCTTTGCGCTCGGTGATCCGACGCCGTTCCAACCTGGCCTGGTGGCGGACGCGGCGCGGTCGCTCGCCAAAGACCCGTTCAAACCAGCGTCGACCGATCTCCCCGGCGCGTTTCGTAACCTTACGTACGACCAGTATGTGGCGATCCGCGGCAAACCGGACAGCGCGCTCTGGGAGAACGAGCAACTGGGTTTCGCGCTCGAACCTTTGCACCGCGGCTTTCTGTTTTCCGCTCGGGTGGACATCAACATCGTCGTAGACGGCCAAGCGCGCCGGCTGATCTATTCCCCGGCCCTCTACGATTTCGGCAAGCTCCCCGTGCACGGCGACATCGGCGATATTGGATTTTCCGGGTTTCGCATCCTGACACCGCAAGATGGCAAAGGATTTGCAGAGATTGCGACATTCCAAGGCGCGAGCTTCTTTCGCGCCGTCGCGCAGGGCCAGAATCCAGGCACCATGGCACGGGCTTTGTCGATCAAGACCGCCGATCCACGCGGCGAAGAGTTCCCGACGATCCGTACGTTCTGGATCGAGCAGCCGGTGCTCGCCGATGAAATGCTCGTCATCCATGCGCTCATCGATTCGGAGAGTGTAAGCGGCGCCTATCGCTTTACCTTGCGTCCGGGCGAAGCGACGATCATCGACACGGAATGCACCCTCATTCCTCGCGCCAACGTCGACAATTTCGGGCTGGCGACGATGAGCGCGACGGTTGTCTCCGATGCGATCGATCATCGCCGCGCCGACGACGTGCGCCTTACCCTCGCCGAGATTGGCGGCGTACAAATGTCGACCGGGTCGGACGAATGGATCTGGCGGCCGACATCGAACCGGGAGACCTTGCAGATTTCGACCTTCGTCGACGAACATCCGCGCGGCTTCGGATTTTTGCAGCGCGATCGGGAGTTTGACCACTACCAGGACGACGACCAGCACTGGGAGCTGCGCCCTTCGTTGTGGATCGAGCCGATTGGAGACTGGGGGGCCGGGGGTATTCAATTGATTGAAATCCCAAGCAATTCTGAGGCAAACGACAATATTATCGCGTATTGGCGGCCACATGACCCGCTTGTCGCCGGCAATGAAACTTCGTTTGCCTATCGGCAGTTCTGGTGTTGGTACCCGCCTGAACAACCGACGCTTGCAATCGTCACCGACACACGCGCTGGCCGCGGATCGAGCGGACACCGCCGTCGTTTTCTTGTCGAGTTCACTGGCGACCCGCTCGGCGATTCACACCAAGTTCAGGTCATCAAGCCGATGTTGAACGTAACGCCCGGCAAGATCGTCTCGTTGCGAGAGTTTCCGATCCCCAGCACCAAGGTCTATCGCGTCTTGTTCGAACTCGATCCCGGCAGCCAAGCATCCTCGGAAATGCGCCTTCGGCTCGAAACTCCCGACGGCAAGCCGCTCAGCGAAACCTGGCTCTACAGATGGACCCGTTGATCAATTCCTGGCCCCCCGAGGGCGCGGCCAAGGGTGCGAACGAACCGCGCGCCAGCGCGGTTCAGGATCTCGGCGCGCCAATGCCGCCGGAGTCGCCGCTCCCCATGCCGGCGCAGAGCCTATTCCGATTCGACGCCGACAAGGACCCTGATCGCGTTGCGGCGCAGCCCGGTTTTTGGTGTTTGCTGGCGCGTTTTCTGGTCTTCGGCGGCGGCCTCGCGCTCACCGCCTACGGCACCTACGAGATGTACGAAGTGGTCGCCATCGGCAGCGTCACGACGCTGGAATGGATCCTCGTCGGTCTCTTCGTCGCCAATTTCTCTTGGATCGCGCTTGCCTTTGCGAGCGCCTGCGTCGGCTTCTTCTGGCTATTGTTCGCGCCGCCGAAGCCGCCGCGCGTTCCGGCCGCGCTCGCCGAGCGCACCGCAATCATCATGCCGATCTACAACGAGGCGCCGGAACGGGTCTTTGGCGCCTTGCAATCCATGTTCGAAGAAGTCGAGGCGACCGGACATGGCGCGTCCTTCGACTGGTTCTTGCTCTCCGATACGACCAATCCCGAAATTTTCATCGCCGAGGAACATGCGTTCGCGGCGCTGCGTCGCCGGCTCGGACCGCGGGCGCGGTTCTTCTATCGGCATCGCCCGAAGAACGTGGCGCGCAAGTCCGGCAACATCGGCGATTTCGTCAGCCGCTGGGGCGGACATTATGCGCATCTGGTCGTCCTCGATGCCGATAGCGTGATGAGCGGAAGCGCGATCGTCGAACTCGCCGCGGCAATGGAGGCCGATCCTGGTGCCGGGATCATCCAGACGCTGCCCTTGATCGTCAACCGCAATACGCTCTTTGCGCGAGTGCAGCAATTCGCGGCGCGGATCTACGGGCCGGTGATCGCCGCCGGGCTCGCCGCATGGATGGGCAGCGACGGTAATTACTGGGGCCATAACGCCATCATCCGGACCAAGGCCTTCGCGGCGCACTGCGGCCTGCCGACGCTACGCGGCAGGGCGCCGTTCGGCGGTCACATCCTCAGCCACGATTTCGTCGAAGCTGCGCTCATGCGGCGGGCCGGCTATTCCGTCTCCATGCATCTGGGCATTGACGCTAGCTACGAGGAAAGTCCGCCTTCGCTGATCGAGATCTCGGCGCGCGACCGGCGCTGGTGCCAGGGCAATCTTCAGCATGCGCGCGTCCTACCGGCAAAAGGGCTGCACTGGGCCTCGCGCCAGCACATGATCGCCGGCATCATGGGCTATCTCGCTTCGCCCCTATGGATGCTGCAACTCTTCGTCGGCATCGTGCTCGTCATCCAGGCGAGTTACATCCGGCCGGAATATTTCCCGCGCGGCCTCGCGCTGTTTCCGGAGTGGCCGCATTTCGACGCCGAGAAATCGTTGAACCTTTTTGCGCTCACCATGGCGATCCTGGTCGCGCCAAAATTCTTCGGCCTCATTCTTGCCTTGCTCCGTACGGCCAGCCGGCGCGGCTACGGCGGCACGATCCGGCTGATGATCTCGACCTGCTTCGAAATCATCATGTCGGCCCTGCTGGCCCCCATTATGATGCTCATTCAGACGGGCCATGTCGCGCATTTCCTCTTCGGCCTCGATACCGGCTGGAACCCGCAGCGGCGCGACGACGGTTCGGTTCCCTTCAAAGCCATCGTGCGCCGGCATCGTTCGCACGTCGCGATGGGGCTCCTGACTCTGGGGGCCGGCCTGTTGATCTCGCCGTCGCTCGTCGCCTGGATGTCGCCGACGATTCTCGGCCTCGTGCTGGCGATATTTCTTTCCTGGGCGACCGGGCAATTGTCCTTCGGCATTTTCCTGCGTCGCTCCGGTCTCCTCGGCACGCCGGAAGAGCGATCGAAGCCGCGCGTCGTACGCCGCGCCAACCAGCTCGGTAAGGGGCTCGCCCGCGAAGTCGCGGCGGCCGACGGTCTGCACAGCCTCTATGAAGACCCGGAATTCCGCGCCATGCACCTTGCGATGTTGCCGGCCGGGCGCAACCGCAAGCATGGCGAGATTTCGGCCGAGCGGGTGCTCGCTGAAGCCAAACTCAAAGAGGCGAATTCGATCGATGAAGCGGTCGATTGGCTGAAACCCGTCGAAAGAATGAACGTGATGCTCGACGCGGATTTGATCGCCCTGCTCGTCGCCATCCCCGAAAGTCCGATCGTCCCGATCGGCACGGCAGCGTAGTTTAGAGACGCTTCAAAGAATCGCCGCCGGCTTTTTGAAGCATTCTAAATGTAGGCTCGGGTGCTTGCAGGTTTGCGCGCACGCGTATACTTCAAAGCGCAAGGCCGAGCCCGGCAACCGCGCGGGCTGGTTTTCCAGGGAGCTCCGAAGAATTGATGCTGCGCGCGGCCGTGCCGATCGCAGCATCAAGGCGGGACGTTCTCTACGCAACGAAGGTGCGCTGTGATCTCTGCGCTCATCATCGTTTTCCGCGAAGTCGTCGAAGCTGGTTTGGTGGTCGGCGTTGTGCTCGCCGTTTCGCAGTCCATCCCGCATCGTTTGCGGTACATCTTCGCAGGGGTTGCGGCTGGCGTTTGTGGCGCCGGGCTCGTCGCGATGTGCACCGGATTGATCGCGGAGGCGATAGCCGGCTCGGGGCAGGAAGTCTTCAACGCCGCGATCCTTTCGTTGGCGGTGGTCATGCTCACCTGGCACAACGTCTGGATGGCACGGCATGGCCGCGAGATGACCGACGCGTTGCATACGATCGGCCGGGACATTCGCAACGGATCGAAGCCGCTCATCGCACTCGCCATCGTCGTCGCGGTGGCCGTGCTCAGAGAGGGCTCGGAAATCGTTCTCTTCCTCTATGGGGTCATCGTTTCGAGCGGCAGCAGCGGGATTTCGATCTTCATCGGCGGCGTGCTTGGGCTGGGTCTCGGTGTTTGCGTGGCTTTCCTGACGTTCCGCGGTTTGGTTGCCATTCCGATGCGGCATTTATTCCGCGTCACCACGCTCTTGATCTCGTTCATCGCCGCCGGCATGGCGGTGCAGGCCGTGGCATTTCTCGAGCAGGCGGATCTCTTGACCAAGTTTGACAGGACGGTCTGGGACAGTTCTTCGATCTTGCCCGACGACGGAATTATCGGAAGGGTCTTGCATACGCTCATCGGCTATACCGATCAGCCCACCGAGCTGCAGCTTCTCGTCTATGTTACGACGCTCGCGACGATCTTCATATTGATGAAAGTTTTCTCTCCGCGGCCGCGGTTGCTGCGCCAGGCTGCCGCCGAGTGAGGATCGAATGCGCCGGACGTTAATCAGTGCGGCAATTGGCTGGCCTTCGACCTTGCAATTCGATTGATTCGTCCCGACATAAACGCTAAAGAGCGGCCTGGACGCGGCCCGATTCGTTTCCTCCGCTCTGCCGAATTCATCCAAGACGCGATGTCGTCGCCGCAACGCTAGCGCGGAGCGGCAGGAACAGGCCTTGGATACCGCCGAGCGGCCCGTTACGGGCGCGGCCCCCTTTCAGGAACAAGATGACCTTTCGAGAACTAGGCCTTAGCGAGAAAGTTCTGCAAGCCGTAGAAGCTTCCGGTTACACGCAACCAACTCCCATCCAGGCCAAAGCCATTCCCGAGGCGCTCGCCGGACGCGACGTGCTCGGGATCGCCCAGACCGGCACCGGCAAGACCGCGGCGTTTACGCTGCCGATGTTGTCGCGCCTCGAACAAGGCCGCGCCCGGGCACGCATGCCGCGCACGTTGATCCTCGAGCCGACGCGCGAACTCGCCGCCCAAGTCGAGGAGAGCTTCGCGCGCTATGGCAGGAACCATAAGCTCAACGTGGTGCTGCTCATCGGCGGCGTCTCGTTCGGCGATCAGGATGCGAAGATCACGCGCGGCGCCGACGTGTTGATCGCGACGCCCGGCCGGCTGCTCGATTTCTCGGAGCGCGGCAAGCTGCTGTTAACCGGCATCGAGATTCTAGTCATCGACGAAGCCGACCGCATGCTCGACATGGGTTTCATTCCCGACATCGAACGCATCTGCAAACTCGTTCCGTTCACGCGCCAGACCCTGTTCTTCTCCGCGACCATGCCCCAGGAGATCGTCCGGCTCACCGAAGCTTTCCTGCACAACCCGGTGCGCATCGAGGTGGCACCCGCAGCTTCGAGCCCGGCGGAGATCACCCAAGCGCTCGTCGCCTCGGGGCCCGGCGCCGACAAACGCGACACCTTGCGCAAGCAGATTCGCGCCGCCGCCAATTTCAAAAACGCGATCATTTTCTGCAACCGCAAGCGCGACATCGCGGTCCTCCACAAATCGCTGCAGCGGCATGGGTTCCGCGCAGGCGCGCTGCACGGCGACATGGATCAGCGCGCCCGGATGGCTTCGCTCGACGCATTCAAGACGGGCGAGGTGGATCTCATCGTCTGCTCCGACGTCGCGGCGCGCGGCCTCGACATTCCCAACGTTAGCCACGTGTTCAATTTCGACGTGCCTACCCATTCCGAGGATTATGTGCATCGCATCGGCCGCACCGGGCGGGCCGGCAAACCGGGCACGGCGATTACCATCGTGACGCAGCTCGACCGCAAACATATCGCCGACATCGAGAAGCTGGTCGGCAGTCGTATCGGCTGGCTCGAAGGCGCGACATTCGAGAATCTAGGCGTTTCAGAGCATGAAGAAGAGGCGCCTCGCCGCCACGCGCCCGGCGAACGACACGGCAGGCGCCCCCGCGAACCTCAGAAGTCCCAAGCGGCCCGCAAGGAGCCGAGAGCCGAACCGCAAAGGCCGAACGGCGGAAGGGCGGATCATCGAGCGAGTGCGCCGCAGCACACGCCAAGTGTTCCGAGCGATCGTCCGCATCGCACGCCAAACGCCGGCGGCGATCGTCCGGTCGTCGGCATGGGCGAGCACACGCCAGGATTCCTGCTGCGCCCCGTGCGGCTGAAACCGAAGATCGTCGAGGAAGCCGATTAGCGGCTGGTGCGCGCCTGTTCGAGCGCCGTCTCACTGGCAGGCGCAAGCGACACCGACTCCCCGCAACCGCAAGATCCGGTCTGGTTGGGATTGTTGAAGGTGAATCCCGAACCGATCTTGTCGATCTTGAAGTCCATCTCGGTGCCGAACAGGAACATCAGCGCCTTCGGGTCGATGAGGATCTTCACACCCTTGTCTTCGACAATTTCGTCATAGGGCCCGACCGCCTCGGCAAATTCCATCGTATAGGCCATGCCGGCGCAGCCGCCGTTTTTGACCCCGACGCGGACGCCGGCGATCGGCCGGTCGGCCGTGGCGGCGAGATGCTGGACGCGATCCGCCGCAGCCTGGGTCAAAGACAGGATCGGAAATTTCGCCATTCATCGTCTCCAGCGTCGCCGCCTCAATATAGGTTTTCCCAGGGGCCGGCGCGAGGGCTCAGTAGAAGTCCAGGGCGGCGCGCGCCTCGTCCGACATGCGCCGCTGATCCCAGGGGGGGTCGAAAACCATGCGGACGTCCACCGCCGAAATGCCGCCGACTGCACCGACCACGCCCTCTACCGATTCGATCAGTTCGGCAGCGACAGGGCAGCCCGGCGCGGTCAGCGTCATATCGACGCCAACCTGCCGGTCGTCGCCGACCTCGACCTTGTAGATGAGGCCAAGCTCGTAGATGTCGCACGGAATTTCCGGATCGAACACCGTCTTGAATCCGGCGATCATCTCGTCTTTCAGCCGTTCCCTTTCCGGCTCCGCGACCTCGGCCGCGAAGATCCACTCGGGGGCGTTCGGCGCCTGTGTCTCAAGGGTTGGCGTTTCGGTCATCGTAATCCCTAGGCAAAGAGGCTCTGCGCCCTCAAAAGCGCCTCGGCAAGTTTATCGACTTCCTCGAACGTATTATACATCGCGAAAGAGGCGCGGCATGTCGAGGTCACGCCGAAGCGCGCCAAGAGCGGCTGCGCGCAGTGCGTGCCCGCCCGCACCGCCACGCCGGAGCGGTCGATGATGGTCGCAACGTCGTGCGGATGGGCGTTCTTCATGTCGAACGACAGGATCGCCGCCTTGCCGCGCGCCCGGCCGAAGATGCGGATCGAATTGATCCGTGCGATCCGCTCGTGCGCATAGGCGCCGAGCGCAGTTTCATGCGCGTGGATCTTTGCCCGGCCGATGCCGTGTACATAGTCGAGCGCGGCGCCGAACCCGATCGCCTGCACGATCGGCGGCGTCCCGGCCTCGAAACGGTGCGGCGGCTCGTTATAGGTGACGCGCTCCTTCGTGACCTCATTGATCATCTCGCCGCCGCCAAGGAACGGCGGAAGCCTCTGCAGCCATTCCTTTTTGCCGTAGAGCGCGCCGACGCCGGTCGGCCCATAGAGCTTGTGGCCGGTGATCGCATAAAAATCGACGTCGAGGTCGCGCACGTCCACGTCGAGATGCACGGCACCCTGCGCGCCGTCGACGAGGACCGGAATGCCGCGCGAATGCGCGATCCGCACGATCTCCTTGATTGGCGTCACCGTGCCGAGCACGTTGGAGAGATGGGTAATGGCGACGATCTTGGTCTTGTCGGAGAGCGCTTTCTCGAATGCTTCGAGCGAGAAATTGCCTTCGTCGTCCACATCCACCCATTTCAGCACCGCGCCTTTGCGCTCGCGCAAGAAATGCCAGGGGACGATATTGGCGTGATGCTCCATGATCGAGAGGACGATCTCGTCGCCCTCCTTGAAGTTCTGGCCGAAAGATGAGGCGACAAGATTGATGGATTCGGTCGCCGACTTGGTGAAGACGATCTCGTCGACCGACTCGGCGTTGAGATAGGTGCGCACGCTCTCGCGCGCCGTCTCATAGGCTTCGGTCGCTGCGTTGGCGAGATAATGAAGGCCGCGATGCACATTGGCATATTCGTTGTAGGTCGCATGCACCATGCGATCAACGACCGCTTTCGGCTTCTGCGCCGAAGCGGCATTATCGAGATAGACGAGTTTCTTGCCGTAAACTTCGAGATCCAAGATCGGGAAATCCCGGCGGATGCGCGCTACGTCGAGCGGGGCCTGCGTATGTTCGTTCATGCGGCGCTCCGGAGGGATTTGCCCCGCGCCGCCAGCCAGGCCGCGATATCGGCGCGATACGCGGCCGCAAGCTCCTCATCGCCGATCTCGTCGACAAGTTCATCGGCGAAAGCTTCGAGCAGAAGGGCTTCGGCCTCGGCGGGCGGAAGACCGCGCGTTTCCAAATAGAAGAGCTGGTCGGCGTTGAGCCCGCCGCAGGTGGCGCCGTGTCCGCAGATCACGTCGTCGGCGAAGATCTCGAGCTCCGGCCGGCTGTTCATCGTCGCCTCTTCGCCGAGGAGAAGCGCTTTGGCGAGCATCTTGCCGTCAGTCTTCTGCGCCCCGGGCGAGACGATCACCTTGCCCTGAAACACGCCAGTCGATTCCTCGTCGAGGATATAGCGGAAGCTCTGGCGCCCCAGGCAGCCGGTCGCCGCGTGGCGCACGAAGAGGGTGGTGTCGGCGTGTTCGCGGCCGCCCAGCAGCGAAACGCCGCGCAACGTGCCGCGCGCGTCGGCGCCTTGGAAGAGCTTGAAGATCTGCCGCCGCACCAGGCCCGCGCCGGTAATCAGCGCGAAACTGTCGAATTTCGCCCGCGCCCCGAGCTTCACCAGGAAGCTTTCGAGCCGCATGCTGCCCGGCAGCGTGTCGGTAAGGGCCAGTGTGTGGCCGACCTCTGCCGCCTCGCCCACTTCGAGGATGAGCGCGTTGTTCGTCTGCCCCGTCCGGCCGCCGAGCCCGACGCTGCGCTCGTCGATACGGACCGAAGCGCCCGCGCCGATCCTGATAAGCGAACGCGAAAACCGCGCCGCAGGCTTGGCAACCGTCGCGTAAACGACATGGATCGGCTCGGCGAGCTTGGCATCGGGGGCGACTTCGACGACGAGGCCGTCCTGCATCAGCGCAGCGTTGAGCGCCAGGATCGCATCGTCGGTATCCGCCCAAGCCGCGACGAGACTTTCAATCAGGTCGGGGCGAGCCGCCGCAAGCGCAGCGGCGAGCGACGTCACCGTTACGCTTTGCGGCAAGGCGCCCGAGAGTTCCGGCGCGAAGACGCCATCGACCAGCACCAGGCTTTGCGAGGGCAAACCGGCGAGTTCCTTGCGCAGCGAATCCAATTGAACTTTTGTCGGTGGCGGGGCGATCGGCAGCGCCTCGCGCATCAACGCCCGCAGATCAGTGTAATGCCAGGATTCGATGCGCCGATGCGGCAAGCCGGCGCGCGCGAAGGTGGCAAAAGCTTCTTCGCGCAGCCGCACGACGGCACCGGCGCCCGGCAGTCCGGCTTTGTTGCTGACGAAGGCCTCGGCGAGCGCCGTTTCCGCGGCGGTGCGGGAAGGGATGATTTGCGCGGTCATTTCACACCAGCTCTTCCGATTCTCCCGCGTATTCGCGATAGCCGGTCTTCTCAAGCTCGTCGGCCAGCTCCTTGCCGCCACTGCGCACGATCTGGCCGCCGGCCATGACATGCACGGTGTCCGGGACGATGTGATCGAGAAGCCGCGGATAATGGGTGATGATGAGGAAGCCGCGCTCGCGCGAGCGCAGCGCATTGACGCCGTCGGCAACGATCCGCACCGCATCGATATCGAGTCCCGAATCGGTCTCGTCGAGAATGGCCATAGAAGGTTCGAGCAGCGCCATCTGCATGATGTCCATGCGCTTCTTCTCGCCGCCGGAAAACCCGACGTTGAGCGCCCGCTTCAGCATATCCGGCTTGATGTCGAGCATGTCGCCGGCTTTCTTGACGCGTTTCATGAACTCTGGGATCGTGAGCTCTTCTTCGCCGCGCTGTTTGCGCTGCGCATTGAGCGCCGCTTTCAGGAAAGTCATGGTCGCGACACCCGGGATCTCTACCGGATATTGGAAGGCGAGGAAGAGACCCTTCGCGGCGCGCTCGTCGGGCGAAAGCTCAAGCACGTTCTCGCCGTTCAAGAGAACCTCGCCCGAGAGGACCTTGTATTCTTCCTTGCCGGCGATCACGTAGGCGAGCGTCGACTTGCCGCTGCCGTTCGGACCCATGATGGCGGCGACTTCGCCCGGCGCAACGGAGAGACTCAAATCGTTCAAGATTTGCCTCTCGCCGATCGCAACATTGAGATTTTTCACTTCGAGCATGCGCGTGTCCTATCGGGTTCTGAAAATTCGCTAGCCGACGCTCCCCTCGAGCGAAACGGCGATCAACTTCTGCGCTTCGACCGCGAATTCCATCGGCAATTGCTGCAGCACGTCGCGCACGAATCCGTTGACGATCAGTGCGGTGGCCTCCTCGGCCGAAAGCCCGCGCTGCATGCAGTAGAAGAGCTGGTCCTCGGAGATTTTCGAGGTCGTCGCCTCGTGCTCGAACTGCGTCGAAGGATTGCGCGATTCGATATACGGCACGGTATGCGCGCCGCAGTCGTTGCCGATGAGCAACGAATCGCAGTTCGTGAAATTGCGTGCGCCGGCCGCCTTGCGATGCGAGGAGATCTGGCCGCGATAGGTGTTCTGCGAATTGCCGGCGGCGATGCCCTTCGAGATCACCCGGCTCGTCGTGTTCTTGCCAAGATGAATCATCTTGGTGCCGGAATCGACCTGCTGATAGCCGTTGGAGATCGCGACCGAATAGAATTCGCCGCGCGAATTGTCGCCGCGCAGGATGCAGGACGGGTATTTCCAGGTGATCGCTGAGCCGGTCTCGACCTGTGTCCAAGAGATCTTCGAGTTCGCTCCGCGACAATCGCCGCGCTTGGTGACGAAGTTGAAGACGCCGCCTTTGCCTTGCGAGTCGCCCGGATACCAGTTCTGCACCGTCGAATATTTAATCTCGGCGTCATCGAGCGCGATGAGTTCGACGACCGCCGCGTGCAGTTGGTTCTCGTCGCGGCGCGGCGCCGTGCAGCCTTCGAGATAAGAAACGTAAGAGCCTTTATCGGCGATGATCAGCGTGCGTTCAAACTGGCCGGTGTTGCGTTCGTTGATGCGGAAATAGGTCGAGAGCTCCATCGGGCAGCGCACGCCCGGCGGCACATAGACGAACGAGCCGTCGGTGAACACGGCGCTGTTCAGCGTGGCGAAGAAATTGTCGGTCGGCGGGACCACCGAGCCCAGATATTTGCGCACCAGCTCGGGATGTTTTTGCACCGCCTCGGAGATCGGCGCGAAGATCACGCCCGCCTTGGCGAGTTCCGCCTTGAAGGTGGTGAACACGGAAACCGAGTCGAAGACCGCATCGACCGCGATGCCGCGCGCCGCTTCTTCCCCATCGGCGCCTTGCACACCGGCAAGGATCGCCTGCTCGTTGAGCGGAATACCGAGCTTCTCGTAGGTCTTCAAGAGTTCCGGATCGACTTCGTCGAGGGATTTCGGGCCCGCGGCCGTCTTCGGCGCCGAGTAATAATAGAGTTCCTGGTAGTCGATCGGCGGATAGGAGACGCGTGCCCAGGTTGGCGCACGCATCGTCACCCAGCGGCGATAGGCTTCGAGCCGCCAGTTGGTCAGCCACTCCGGTTCGTTCTTCTTGGCAGAGATGAAGCGGACGATGTCTTCATTGAGCCCCTTGGGGGCCTTGTCCGCTTCGATATCGGTGAAAAAACCGTACTTGTATTCGCTGACGTCGATCGCCTTGACGCGATCGATCGTCTCTTGGACCGCAGCCATTATCTTCTCCTACCTCGGCGGCTTCAAGGACCGCTGGTTGGGACTTCCATTACGCGGCGGGCTTATGCCGCGCCTTCACGGTACGGACCACCTTTTCGAAGGCCCGACCGAACAAATCCAGATCCTTTTCTTCCGTCGTCCAGCCGAGGCTCACGCGGATCGCTCCTTGCGCAAGTGCAGGAGTTACTCCCATGGCCTCGAGAACATGCGAACGCTTCACCTTCCCCGACGAACAGGCCGAGCCCGATGAAACCGCGACCCCTTCGAGATCGAGCGACATCAGGAGTACGTGCGCCTCGATTCCCGGCACCGCGAAATTCGACGTGTTGGGCAGGCGTGGTGCCTCGGCGCCAAAAAAGATCGCATCGGGGGCGATCCGCAACACATCGCTTTCCAGCCGGTCGCGTAACCCGCCAAGCCGCGGCTTGTCCGCCGCCGCCGCCGCGCCTGCCGCTGCGGCAAAGCCGACAATCGCGGCAACGTTTTCGGTACCCGCCCGCAGCCCGCGTTCCTGGCCGCCGCCACGCAACATCGTCTCTGTTATGTGGTGCCTGCCAGAGCCAAAGCAAAGGGCGCCCGCCCCCTGCGGACCGCCCAATTTATGCGCCGAAATGGCCAAAGCATCGGCGCCGAGCGCCACGAAATCACAACCGATCCGCCCCGCCGCCTGGACCGCATCACAGACCACCACGCCGCCTCCCGCGTGCACCCGGTCCGCTGCCGCCGCAACCGGCTGAATGACGCCGGTCTCATTGTTGGCGGCCTGAAGGGCAAGCATCACGCGCCGCCCCGCATGCCGGGCTAGCGCTGCTTGCAGCCCCGCCATATCGAGGATACCGGCGCGCGTAAGCGGGAGAATTTCGACGGCGTCGCGCGGAAACCTGTGCCCGGAGAGGACGCAGGCATGTTCGCCGGCCGCCATGAGCAAAACGTCAAACGGCCCGACGCCCGAGATTTCGGCATGGGGGGTGAGGATCAAGTTCAACGCCTCGGTGGCGCTTGCGGTGAAGGTCACGTTCTTTGCGACGGTTCCAACGGACGCGGCAATTTCTTCGCGCGCCGCCTCCAGGCGCGCCCGCGCCGCTCTGCCCTCGGCATGCACGGAAGAAGCGTTGCCGCATTCGGCGAGCGCCGCGAGCATAGAATTGCGCGCCGCGGGGCGCAGCGGCGTCGTCGCATTATGGTCGAGGTATGCTCGCAGCATCCGTGTGGCCTTGCCTAAGCCGATGGAACAAAAAACAAATCTGCCTGCCTGCATCAAAATGATTGCATTGCGCGGTATCGGCTGTGCTAGATGGAACGCGAACCGCGTCCCGCGCGGCGGCCGGCCGCAGTTGACCGCCAAGGTGTTAGAATAGTTCTAACTCCATTTAGGTGCTCCGGGCCGACCGAGTCAAGCAATTGCCAGGTTTGGGGAAATCCCCATCTCAGACGGATCGCCTCGGGGTCTGCGGGTTGCGATCGCAACCAGATTTCGGGCGCTCCAGCGGCCGCAACTTCGGGAGCATGGATGCCAGAGATCATTTTCACCGGTCCCGCCGGTCGTCTTGAGGGACGTTTCCACCCTTCGACCCAGCGCGGCGCGCCGATTGCCATCATCTTGCATCCGCATCCACAGTTCGGCGGCACGATGAACAATCAGATCGTCTACAATCTTTACTATACGTTTGCCGAGCGCGGCTTCTCGGTCCTGCGCTTTAACTTCCGCGGCGTTGGCCGCAGCCAAGGCATGTTCGATCACGGCCAGGGCGAATTGTCGGATGCCGCCGCCGCGCTCGACTGGGCGCAGACGATCAACCCCGACGCGCGCGCCTGCTGGATCGCGGGCGTATCCTTTGGCGCATGGATCGGCATGCAACTGCTCATGCGGCGCCCGGAGGTCGAAGGATTCATTTCCATAGCGCCGCCCGCCAACCGATTCGACTTTTCTTTCCTGGCTCCCTGCCCTTCCTCCGGGCTGTTCGTGCACGGCGATCAAGATCGCGTTGCGCCGCTGAAGGAAGTCACAGGCCTTATTGAGAAATTGAAGACGCAGAAAGGCATTTCAATCGAGCACGCGGTGATCCCCGGTGCCAACCATTTTTTCGAGAACTGCGTCGATCCGCTGATCGAGGAAGTGGCGCTCTATCTCGACCGGCGGCTTGGCAATCCGCCGAAACTGCCGACGCCGACGCGCGCCGAGCCCGCCGATCGGTAATCGGCCGTCGAAGGCGGATCGTAATCCCGTCCGCGTTCGCGACCTCAGGAGGCGAGCACGCCGCCTTGGAGCGGCCTTTGCGCGCCAGTGGTCGTCGGAAACGTAATCGGCAAATTTCTCAGCCGGCGCACTGCGAGATAGGCAAAAGCCTGCGCTTCCATTGCGTCGCTCGACCAGCCGAGCGCTTCGGCGAGGATCAGTCCGCACGGCATGCGCTGCATCAGATCCCAGCGTAAGGCGAGATTGTGGGCGCCGCCGCCGCATAGGATCGCAAGTACCGGCGTGCCCGGCAGGTGCGTGAGGCCGGCGACGATGCTCTGGGCGGTAAACGCCGTCAGCGTGGCGGCCGCATCGGACAGCGAAAGCAACTCGACCGGGGCGCTCGAAAAAAGGTTTCGGTCGATCGACTTTGGCGGCGGTAGGTCGAAATAGGGATGCGCGAGGAGCGCGGCGAGCGCAATTGCATCGACCTTGCCGGCCGCGGCGGTGGCACC
>JBOHJJ010000164.1:0-2844 GCA_050728495.1 Methylovirgula sp. | reverse complement strand
GGAGTTCTATGCCGAGAAAGTCGCCTATCTTCCGCAGTGCTATCAGGCGAACAGCTATCGCGACGAATGTTCTCCATCCGCAAAGACGTTCACCCGCGCCGAGGCCGGATTGCCGGAAGCGGGATTCGTGTTCTGCTGCTTCAACAACAATTATAAAATCACGCCCGAGGTTTTCGATCTCTGGATGAGGATTTTGCGACAGAGCGAAGGCAGTGTGCTCTGGCTGTTGGAGGACAATCCCGTCGCGGCCGCGAACCTGCGCAAAGGGGCGGCAACGCGAGAGGTCGATCCGGTGCGCCTCATCTTCGCGCCGCGGCTGCCGCTGCCCGAACATCTCGCGCGGCATCGCCTTGCCGGACTTTTTCTCGACACCCTTCCCTATAACGCGCATACCACGGCGAGCGATGCGCTGTGGATGGAAGTGCCGGTGCTGACGAGGCTCGGCGAAACGTTTGCGGGCCGCGTCGCCGCGAGTCTCCTCAACGCGGTCGAGCTTCCCGAACTCGTCACGACAAGCCCCGACGAATATGCGGCGCTCGCCGTCGAACTCGCGGCTTCCCCTACGAAATTGTCGGCGATCAAAGAGAAGCTCGCGCACAATCGCCTGACCACGCCCTTATTCAACACAGGGCGCGTTACCCGATATCTCGAAGCGGCTTACAAGGCTATGTATGAGCGGTATCAAAACGATTTGCCGCCGGACCACTTCTTCGTGCCGCAATAGCAACGTTCTCGAACCACGGGCCTGGTGCTCGCCGCGCACCAATATCCGCTATACGACCATCGAGGCGAAAAGATCGGAAGGCGGCGTCTATCGCACCTTCCTCTGCCCGCACTCTCATTTTATCCGCCTAGCGCAACCAAATACGGCAAGATACGCTGACCCCGACAAGCCCTTCGTTCGCCCTTGATCGAGTAACCCCCCATGCTCGAACACGTCGGTATCCCCGTGGCGAGTTTCGCCAAATCGAAGAAGTTCTACGTCGCCGCGCTGAAACCCCTCGAATACAAACTCACCGGGGATTACTCGCCGGAAGCGGCCGGATTTTTCGAGGGCGGCCACACCAGCTTCTGGATTTCGAAGGAGAAAGGCGGCGGCGGAATTCACGTCGCCTTTCTCGCCAAGAGCCGGCGCGCGGTGCAAGGATTCTACGCCGCTGCGCTCAAAGCCGGCGGCAAAGACAATGGCGAGCCGGGGCGGCGCGAGGGTTACGGCTACGCGGCCTTCGTGTACGATCCCGACGGAAACAATATCGAGGCGGTCTTGTTCGAGAAGGGTGACAAATAACCTAGTTTCGGGCCCATTTACCGATTACGTCCTGCGATTGTGCTTTTCTGGCGATTCGGCCACTCCTCTTTCCGTTGCCTTTCATGGTCCAACTTCACCACCACCCGCTCTGTCCGCAATCGCGCTTCATTCGCCTGGCGCTCGCCGAATATGGCGTCGAGCCCGACCTGATCGAGGAAAAGCCGTTCGAGCACCAGCGCGAATTTCTGGCGCTCGATCCGGCCGGCCAGACGCCGGTCTTGGTCGATGCAAGCGGGCTCATCGTGCCGGGCGCAACGGTAATCGCCGAATTCCTCGACGAGACGAGCGGGCCGGCGCTGGGCGACGCCCGGCTGTTGCCGGAGGACCCGATGGCGCGCGTCGAAGTGCGCCGCCTCCTCGCCTGGTTCACCCAGAAATTCTACGGCGAGGTCTCGAATTGGCTCGTGACCGAAAAGGTCTATAAGCGCTTCATGACGCAGGGCGGCGGCGCTCCCGACATGGACTTGGTGCGGGCCGCGCGCGCCAATATCCGCTATCATCTGCGCTATATCGGCTATCTTTGCGTGGAGCGGAATTGGCTTGCCGGCGACAGGCTCACCTACGCCGATCTCGCCGCCGCCGCGCATATTTCGGTGGTCGATTTTCTGGGCGACGTGCCATGGGACGAGGACGAGACGGCGAAGCTCTGGTATGCGCGGGTGAAATCGCGCAAGAGCTTCCGCGCGCTGCTCAACGACCGCGTGCCGGGCATCCAGCCGCCGTCGGTTTACGCGGACCTCGATTTCTAAGGCCCGACTTCAAGGCGAAGCTGGTCGAAAAAGCGCGTGGCCTAGGCTTCGATCTCTGCCGCATCGCCCCGCCCGACGCCATACCGCTCGCCGGCACCCGCCTCGAAGCCTGGTTGGACGCGGGTTATGCCGGCGACATGGACTATATGGCGGCACCGCGCCGCGCCGCGCCGCGCGCGCTCTGGTCCGAGGTGGAAAGCATCATCCTTCTCGGAATGAACTACGCGCCAGATGACGATCCGCTTGCGCTCCTCGCCACGCCCGAGCGCGCCAACATTTCCGTCTATGCGCGGCATCGCGACTACCACGATCTCGTCAAAGGAAGGCTGAAGCTGCTCGCCTCGTGGCTCGCGGCGCAAGCGCCGGGCGTCGATTGCAAAGTTTTCGTCGATACGGCGCCGGTGATGGAAAAGCCGCTTGCGGAGGCCGCCGGGCTCGGCTGGCAGGGCAAACATACCAATCTCGTGTCGCGCGAATTAGGCTCCTGGCTGTTCTTAGGTTCGCTCTTCACCAACCTGCCGCTTGCAGCGGACGCGGCGGAAGAGGACCATTGCGGTTCTTGCCGCGCCTGTCTCGACGTCTGCCCGACGCAGGCGTTTCCGCAGCCCTATCTCCTCGATGCGCGGCGCTGCATCTCGTATCTGACGATCGAGCACAAGGGACATATCGCGGCGGAGTTCCGCGCGGCGATTGGCAATCGGATCTATGGCTGCGACGATTGTTTGGCAGTGTGTCCCTGGAATAAGTTTGCGCAAGCCGCGCGCGAAGCGAAACTAAAAGCGCGGG
>JBOHJJ010000163.1:0-2560 GCA_050728495.1 Methylovirgula sp. | reverse complement strand
GACGTTTTCCGTTCGCCAATTCCGGCGGCACGTGCCCGCTCTGGAACATTCACAGCGCTTTCAGCGAGCCGGGGCGCATTCTGACGCAGGTGGTCGAACTGACCGACGGCTCGCGCTGGTTCTCGATTGCCCGCACCGTGAGCCCGTCGGTTACGCCATACGGAGCCATCGAGCCG
This sequence comes from Methylovirgula sp., assembly GCA_050728495.1. Taxonomy (GTDB): domain Bacteria; phylum Pseudomonadota; class Alphaproteobacteria; order Rhizobiales; family Beijerinckiaceae; genus Methylovirgula. The sequence continues at coordinate 2,384 of JBOHJJ010000163.1, read as the reverse complement.
CACTTTGCGATCGGCCTCGGCTGCGAGATGAAATACGCCGGCCGGCTCGTCTACGCGAAGCGCCTCGACCTCGCCAGCGTCGAAGCAACGCCGATCGGCATCAATTGCCGGCTCTGCGAACGCGTTGCCTGCCCGCAGCGCGCCGCGCCGCCGGTGCTGCGCCCGCTCCATGTCGACGAGCAGATGCGCACCGTCTCGCCGTTCATGTTCAAGGAGCTGTGAGCGTCTCCCCTTTCGGCGCTCGCGGGGAGAGGGAGTCAAATATGGATTGCGCGCTTCTCCACCGCCAACGCCGCTTCGCGCACGGCTTCCGATAATGTCGGGTGCGCGTGGCAGGTGCGGGCCAGATCCTCGGCTGAGCCGCCGAACTCGATCAGCACGCAGGCCTCGGCGATGAGTTCGCCCGCCGCGGGGCCGATGATGTGCACGCCGAGCACGCGGTCGCTGGCCGCGTCGGCGAGAATCTTCACGAAACCTTCGGTCGCACGCATGGCGCGCGCGCGGCCGTTGGCGCTGAACGGGAATTTGCCGACATTGTAAGCGATGCCTTGCGCCTTCAGCTCTTCCTCGGTCGCGCCGACCGTGGCGATCTCCGGCATGGTGTAGATCACCGAGGCGATCGCCTCATAATTCACGTGCCCGTGCTGGCCGGCGAGAATTTCGGCGACCGCAATCCCCTCGTCCTCCGCTTTATGTGCCAGCATCGGGCCGCGCACGGCATCGCCGATTGCATAGATGCCGGGAACATTGGTCGCAAATCCCGCATCGACGACGATGCGGCCATGCTCCATCGCGACGCCGAGCGCCTCCAATCCCAACCCTTCCGTGTATGGGCACCGGCCGACGGAAACGAGCACGATATCGGCCTCCCGCACGATTTCGGCGCCGCCCGCGGCCGGGGCGATGGTGACGGCGAGGCCCTTCGCGCCCTTCTCAACCTTCGTGACCTTATGGCCGAGCCGGAATTCAACCCCCTGCTTTTCGAGGATGCGCTGGAACGCGGTGCTGACTTCGCCGTCCATCCCCGCCAGGATACGATCGAGGAATTCGACGACCGTGACTTGCGCGCCGAGCCGGCTCCAGACGGAGCCGAGTTCAAGGCCGACGATGCCGGCGCCGACGACGATAAGTCTCCCCGGCACTTTGGGCAGCGAAAGCGCGCCGGTTGAAGAGACGATCTGTTGCTCATCGATCTCGACACCGGGCAGCGGCACGACATCGGAGCCGGTCGCAACGACGATGTTCTTTGCCGCGAGCGTTTGCTTGGTCCCACCGTCGGCGGTGACTTCGACCTTGCCCGCCGCTTTGATCGTGCCGGTGCCGAAGAAGGCGTTGATCTTGTGCTTCTTCAAAAGGAAGCCGACGCCGTTGACGTTGGCGGCGACGGTGTCGTCTTTATGCTTCATCATCGCTTTGAGATCGAGGCCCGGCTTGCCGACCATCACGCCGAAGCCCGCCAATTCATGCTCGGCCTCGGCAAATTTCTCCGACGCCTGCAGCAGTGCCTTCGAGGGAATACAGCCGATGTTGAGGCAGGTGCCACCATGCGTCTTGCGCTTTTCGACGACCGCCACTTTCAGGCCAAGTTGCGCGGCGCGGATCGCGCAGACATAGCCGCCGGGCCCGGTGCCGATGACGACGAGATCATAAGCCATAACGCAAATTTTCCTGTGGTCGGTGGCTGCCTTACATCACTGGTCGTCAATGTCAGGATTCTGAAGGAGGCTCGACGATCGTCCAGTTTGCAACTATCTCGGGATCCTTCACGGCCTCGCCGGTGGACCGAAGCTTATTTTCGTCGGCGTCCACGAGGCGAAATGCTCCAAGATCCGGAGGCAATGTCATGATCCTGTCCGTCCAGACACCCTCACACTCGATTTCGAAGCCATCGACCTTATCCGCAGAGATGACTTTCCCCTGATATTGACTCTGCGCTTTTACGGTTCTGCCATCTGACGCCAAGCGCGTTATTCCTATGACAACATGTTTTCCGATCAGCCAGTTGGCCTTGTCTTGGTCCCAAGGCCGCGCTTCGCCCTCTTCTGGTCGAGGCGAGGTCATAGATCCAAAATCAATCGCGCCGGATCTTCGAGCGCCTGTTTGACGCGGACGAGGAAGGTTACGGCGTCCTTTCCATCGACGATCCGGTGATCATAGCTGAGCGCCAGATACATCATCGGGCGGATCTCGATCTTGCCGGCGACCACAACCGGGCGTTCCTCGATCTTATGCATGCCGAGAATGCCGGATTGTGGGGCGTTGAGGATCGGCGTCGACATCAGCGAGCCATACACGCCGCCGTTGGTGAGCGTGAAGGTTCCGCCCTGCATCTCTTCGATCGTGAGCGATCCATCGCGGGCGCGTTTGCCGAGATCGGCGATCTT
>JBOHJJ010000162.1:0-2013 GCA_050728495.1 Methylovirgula sp. | reverse complement strand
CGTCCTCGAAACAGCGCACCACATGCGCGATGGCGTCGCATTCGCGGATGTTGCCAAGAAACTGGTTGCCGAGCCCCTCGCCTTTCGAGGCGCCGCGCACCAGCCCGGCGATATCGACGAAGGTGAGCCGCGTCGGGATGATTTCTTTCGAACGGGCGATCGCCGCCAGCGTCTCAAGCCGCGGGTCGGGCACCGCCACGTCGCCGACGTTCGGCTCGATGGTGCAAAACGGATAGTTCGCCGCCTGCGCCGCCGCCGTCTGCGTCAGCGCGTTGAAGAGCGTCGATTTGCCGACGTTCGGCAGGCCGACGATGCCGCATTTGAAGCCCATCACTCCTCACGTCTTCAGGCGATAGCCTGTCTTGAAAATCCAGACGATCACGCCGAGGCATGCACACAAGAACACCAAGGTCATGCCGAGGCTAATGGCGACGCCCACATCCGATATCCCATAAAAACTCCAGCGAAAGCCGCTGATGAGATAGACCACCGGGTTGAACAGAGTGATGTTGCGCCAGAGCGGCGGCAGCATGTTGATCGAATAGAAGCTGCCGCCGAGAAAAGTAAGCGGCGTTACGATCAGAAGCGGGATCAGTTGCAGCTTCTCGAAACTGTCGGCCCATATGCCGATCACGAATCCGAACAAGCTGAATGTTACGGAAGTCAAGAGCAGGAACGCCAACATCCAGAACGGGTGGATGATACGGAGGTCGACGAACACGGCCGCGGTGGCAAGCGTTATCAGGCCGAGAACGACCGATTTCGTCGCCGCCGCGCCGACATAGGCAATGACGATCTCCACTGCCGAAATTGGCGCCGACAGGATTTCGTAGATCGTGCCGACGAAGCGCGGGAAATAAATGCCGAAAGAGGCGTTCGAAATGCTTTGCGTCAGAATGCCCAGCATGATGAGGCCCGGCACGATGAAGGCACCATAGCTCACCCCGCCGACATGCGAGATACGCGAGCCGATCGCCGAGCCGAAGACAACGAAATAGAGCGCGGTAGACAGCACCGGCGAGACGATGCTTTGCAGCAGCGTACGCCGCGTTCGCGCCATCTCGTAGCCGTAAATGGCTCGGATCGCGTAGAAGTTCATGGCGCCCTCCGGATGAGGCTGACGAAAATATCTTCGAGCGAGCTTTCGTCAGTGCGAATGTCCTTCACCGCGACGCCCGCGGCAGCGAGGTCGGCAAGTAGCAAGGCAACGCCGTCACCTGCGCCGTTCTCGCCATAAGCGTAGACAAGCTCTTCCCCATCAGCCGATAGGCTCAGCCGGTGCGCCGCCAAGGCGGTGGGAACTTCCGCGAGCGGTGCGCCGAGGGTGAGCGTCAGCCGCTTCTTGCCGAGTTTCCGCATCAAAGTCTTTTTATCCTCGACCAGAATCAATTCGCCTTCGTCGATAACCCCGACGCGATCGGCCATCTCCTCAGCTTCCTCGAGATAGTGAGTCGTTAGAATAATGGTCGTGCCGGAATCGCGCAGCTTTTGCACCAGCTGCCACATATCGCGGCGCAATTCTACGTCGACGCCCGCGGTCGGCTCGTCCAGAAAGAGAATCTGCGGCTCGTGCGAGAGTGCCTTGGCGATCATCACCCGGCGTTTCATGCCGCCAGACAGCGTTCTGATTTGGCTATCCTTCCGATCCCAGAGCGAGAGCTCGCGCAGCACTTTCTCGATGTAGGCTGCGTTCGGCTTCTTGCCAAACATGCCACGGCTGAGACTGACCGTCGCCCAGACGGTCTCGAAGAAATCAATCGTAAGCTCCTGCGGCACAAGGCCGATCATCGAACGCGCCGCACGATAATCACGCACGATGTCGTGGCCGTCGGCGCTAACGCTACCGGAACTCGCGGTGACGATGCCGCAGATGATGTTGATCAGCGTCGTCTTGCCCGCGCCGTTTCGTCCAAGGAGCGCAAAAATCTCGCCGCGGCGGATGTCGAGGCGGATGTCGCGCAGCGCCGTATGGCCGCCGGCGTAGGTCTTCGAGAGGTGATTGATGGAGATGAT
>JBOHJJ010000161.1:0-1880 GCA_050728495.1 Methylovirgula sp. | reverse complement strand
ATCTCGATGCTCAATTCCTATTCCGGCTGGGCGGCAGCGGGCATCGGCTTCACGCTCGGCAATCTGGCGCTGATCATCACCGGCGCGCTGGTCGGTTCCTCCGGCGCGATCCTTTCCTACATCATGTGCAAGGGGATGAACCGTTCCTTCATCTCGGTGATCCTCGGCGGCTTCGGCGGCGAGGCAGCGGGACCGGTCGGCGCGGTCGAGAATCGTCCGGTCCGGCGGGGCTCGGCCGAGGACGCGGCTTTCATCCTTGAGAATGCCGGCAAAGTGGTCATCGTGCCGGGCTATGGCATGGCGGTCGCGCAGGCCCAGCACGTGCTGCGCGAAATGGCCGATCGCCTGAAGAAGAAAGGCGTCGACGTCAAATATGCCATCCATCCGGTCGCCGGCCGCATGCCCGGCCACATGAACGTACTGCTCGCCGAAGCCAACGTACCTTACGATGAAGTTTTCGAGCTCGAAGATATCAACGCCGAGTTCGCGCAGACCGACGTTGCCTTCGTGATCGGCGCCAACGACGTCACCAACCCGGCCGCCAAGACCGATCCGAAATCGCCGATCTACGGCATGCCGATCCTCGACGTGGAGAAGGCCAAGACCGTGCTGTTCGTCAAGCGCGGCATGGGTTCGGGCTATGCGGGCGTCGAGAACGAACTCTTCTTCAAGCCGAACACGATGATGCTCTTCGGCGACGCCAAGAAGATGGTCGAGAGCATCTTGAAGGCGCTGGATTGAAGCGCGAAACGCGAGGTTGTCTGCAAAGGCGCCCGCTGCTAGCGTCGGGTGCGTTGTCAGGCTGCCAGGTGCGCCCATGAACATTCGATCAGCAGCAAAATTGGGTCTCGCTCTGGTTTTGGCGGCCGGTATCGCGATCGCGGCGATGCCGGCGCGGGCCGGCGACAGCATCGTTGCTGCCGGCATGATCGGCACCACGACGCTTGACATCCTCGCGGCCAGCACTTTTGCCGCCGGGCCGCCGCCGCCTCGATCTCCCCCGGTTTCTTATTATCCGACGGACTATGGGCCCGTGCGCGGCTTCGATGGTCTCTACTGTGGGTACGAGCCGCAGCAAATTTGGAACGGCTACGGCTATGTCGTCGAGGCAGTGAGAGTCTGCAACTGAGCCGAGCGGTCACACTAACTGGCGCCGGGGGCGCTCCCTGTCGGCCATGCGCGAAGCATTGCAATGCCGAGCGTAAGTTGTGTAGAATCTGACGCGCTGGCGACGCGTGAATTTGCCTAAGCTACGGCTTTGGATAAATTCCGCAAATGACCTTTACATCTATCGGATTTTCAGAAAGCGGAATCGCTGCGCCAAGCCAGCCCGAAATCTCGGTCGATTATATTTTGCGGCTCGCGGCAACCATGATTCGTTTGGCGCTCCTTTTGATAGCTGTCAACTGGAGCGCCGTCGGCGCAATTTCGTCGCCTGAAAAAGGTCCGACCAATTACTTTCTGATTGGCACACCCGGGCGCTTCCATCTAAAGGGAGGCCCCGTCTCTCGCCAAATTTTCCGCCCACCGCTGCCCGATTTCGAATTGGCTTGACCAATTATCAACCGAGCGCTCCCTTGGCGTCGATAGCTCGTAGAAAAGTATGAGGAAATCCGCTGGGCGCCTTAAAAGCGACTAAGCCCGCCCGACCCGCGCCTCGCCGTCCCTGGCGACCTTGTTGTTGGGGTCGAAGGCGAGCGCGTGCTGATAATTCGCCAGCGCCTTGGCGCGGTCGCCGAGCTTCTCGTAGGCCAGTCCGAGGCCGGCCCAAGCATCAGCATTCTTGCTGTCGACATTGAGCGCCGCGTTGAAGTCCTCGATCGCCTTCTGCGGCTCGTTGAGGGCGAGGAAGCTTTCGCCACGCGCTTCGTAGGGCGCGC
>JBOHJJ010000160.1:0-6343 GCA_050728495.1 Methylovirgula sp. | reverse complement strand
CGATCGCCGCCCCGAGCCGCTCGGTTCCATAAGCCTGGAACGTGAACCAGGTCTTCAACGCCCGAAAGCCGCGCGACAGATCGGGACCCAAATCGCACGGCCAAATATCGGCCGCCGCAAGCCCGCGCGGCGCGCGCGCCAGATAAGCGGCCGTGCTCATGAAGGTTTCCCGATGTATCTGAGGATGCCGGCAAAGAAAGAAGCCCGCGTCATAGGGCACGTGCAACCATTTGTGGAAGTCGAGGGCGATCGAATCGGCACGCTCGATTCCCTTGACCAGCGGCTTTAGCTCCGGCGCGAGCACGCAAAGCGCGCCGTACGCGCCGTCGATATGAAACCACAGATCCTCTTCGGCGCAGAGCTCGGCGAGCGCGTCGAGATCGTCGATCGAACCAGTGTTCACCGTACCGGCGGAGCCGACGACCAGAAACGGCAATAGTCCTGCGGCGCGATCCTCGGCGATTGCGCCGCGCAGCGCCTCGACGTCCATCCGGCGCGAGGAATCGACCGGCAGGCGGCGCAGGAACGCCGAACCAATGCCGGCGATCTCGAAGGCGCGCTCGATCGAGCCGTGCGCCTCTTGCGAGGCATAGCCGACAAGCTGGTATTGCGCTTGCTTGAGCCCGCCGCGGCGGATCGGCTCCCCGAGCGCGTCGGTGCGGGCGACGATCGCCGCGACGAGATTTGCCATCGACGTGCCGGTGACGAAAACGCCTGACGACGGGCGCGGAAATTCGAAGGCCTCGGCAAGCCAAAGGGCGATCTGCTTCTCGACTTCGATCGCGATGTGGTCGCGCCCGCCGCAATTGGCGTTGAGCCCTGCGGCGAGCATTTCGGCGACCATGCCCACGGGCGTGCCCGCCCCATGCACCCAGCCCATGAACAGCGGATGCAGATTGCCATTGGCATAGGGCAGCATGAATTCTTCGAACTCGTCGATCAGGCCGGCAAGCGGCTTGCCCTTTTGCGGCAGGCCGGCACGAAACCGCGCCCGGACCTCATCCGGCGCCGGCTGCCACACTTTGCGCTCGCGCACGCGGCGCAAATAGTCGATCATCAGATCGAGACCGTGGTGCGCCTCTTGGCGGAACGCTTCCCAATCTTTGGGGTCGAGATCGGCTTCTGCGTCGCGCGTGATCTTGGGCGCATCGTCTTCGATTTTGGCGGAACGTGACAAAGCTTTCTCTTCGGATGCAGCGGATCAGCAGCCGGCGAGTCTGTCCCATTTGCGAAACAGGAAGTCGAGATCGCCGGTCACGGGCGCGGAGTTGATCGTTCGCCCCTCAGCCATATGGGCGGCAATGTCAAGCACGAGCGGCATCGAGGCGCAAATCCGCAGCGCCGTCTCGTTGCCGATCTCGACCGGCTGCCCGACGTGGCAGGGTCGTGCCAAATCTGCGTCTGCGCCTGCCTCCGCAAGCGCTTGGTAGAGTGCCGCGGCTTCGCGGGGCCTTCCGCGCCGGGTCACCAGCGCAAAGATCGCCGCATCGGCGCCTCCCGCCGCCAAGCGAAGATGAGGACGCGCGGCAATGTGTCGTTCGACCTCGACGGAAAACCAGCTGAGAATTTGCGTCCGCAAGCTTTCAGGTAGCGCGAAATAAGCTTCGAGCGTCGCAAGTGCCGCCTCCCAGCGCAGCCCGAGACCGAGATTGAAGACGGTATCGAGCGCGACGGTGAAATCTCGTTGTAGCGGAGCCGGCCAGTCGAAGAGCGCCGAATAGGCCGCAAGCCCGGCCGGCGCGCCGCGCCGCTCGTCCAATCGCTTCGCCGCTCCGGGCGGCAAGAGGAGCGCGCCCGCAAACGGCGGGCCGCCAGCAAATTTCGAGCCGGTGATCATCACCATGAACCCGGCGCTTAGGTCGGCCCGCAAGCGCTCGCGCGGGCAGCGGAGCTGACAGGCGTCGACGACGACCTGTACGCGTCGGTTCGCCGCGAGTTCCAGCGCCTGCCGCCGCGTGACGCCGGCAAGCCCGGTTTTGGACGTATCGAGCACGTGAAGCAGGACGTCGCGCCCGGCGGCAAGCGCCCGCGCTACACCAGCCGCCGCCTCCGCGTCAATTTCGGCGCTGGCGCGCGGCGCGCCCGCGGGATCGCGGATGGGAATCGTCTCGACCTCGACATCGGCGACGCCGGCAAGACAGGAACCGGGCTCCACCGTGCCACCGAGGCTCGTGCTTGCTAGAAAATGCCGGCCCGCCGCCGCTTTCGTGACGCCGCGGCCAGTTTCGGTCGGCGCGATCACGATCGAGGTCAGCGGCCGCTCGCTTGCGGCCCGGGCAATGCTCAAGGCAATGAATTCCGCCTCGGTTCCGGAGGCGGTCAGGATCGCCTCGCTGCCGAGAATGCCGAAAAGCCTGACGATGCGCTGGCGCAGCCGCTCGAACCACGCGGCGGGGTGGACGAACTGACCGGCCAGCGCCGTCAAAGCATCGCCTGCCGCCGTCAGGCCGCGCCGTTCAATTGCCGTCGCAGTACAGGAGGAAAACCAAAGTTCGTCCGGGGCGGGTCCGGTGGGCGTGCCGTATTTCGTCCGGCCGGTCAACGCATCCGGCTTGATCCGCTCATCGCCGCCGTCCGCGAGCATGAGCGTTAAAGCAGCGTCATGGCGCGGTGCCGGCGCGACCTGCCGCCGGGCAGCCGGAGCCATGCCTAAAGCCATCGCCAGCGCCTCGAAAAGAAGGTCGGCACTGTCGCGGGAGAACGGTTAACGTTGCGTTACTCCCGCTGCGGGACGTGGCTCCGCTTCACGGAAATCTTTGCGGCACGAGAGGCGACTTTGCTCTGCTTGCGCCCAAGGTTTGGGGAGCAGCGATAGGAGGCAGAAATGGATGTCGGTGTCATCGGCCTAGGTTCCATGGGCTCGGGCATGGCGTCTAAGCTCGTCAAGGCCGGCCACAAGGTTCGTGTTTGGAACCGCTCGCGCGGCCCTGTCGAGAGGCTCGCTAAAGAGGGGGCGATTGCCGTCAGAGAGCCGCAGGAAGCGTTGCAAGGCGAGGCCGCGCTCACCATGCTCGCCGACGACGACGCGATCGCCGCGGTGCTCATCGACAGCGGCGCGCTCGAAAAGGCGCGGCGCGATCTCGTGCATGTGGTGACGGCCACCATCTCGGTCGACTTCGCCAAGCGGCTCGAAAAAATCCATGCCGAGTTGGGGCTCGGCTACGTTGCCGCCCCGGTCCTCGGACGGCCGGACGTCGCAGCGGCCGGCGACCTCCACGTCCTCGCTGCCGGCGATGCGGCGCACTTGCGTCACGTTCAGCCGCTGCTCGACGCGCTCGGCAAGCAGACATGGGTCGTCGGGGCGGCGCCGCACCAGGCCAATCTTGTCAAGATCGCCTGCAATTTCACGCTCGCTTCGGCGATGGAAACGATGGCGGAATCAATCGCGCTCGCGCGGCGCCACGACGTCGATCCGGAAAAACTCATTGAGATTTTCACCGGCACCTTGTTTGCCGCGCCGGCCTATAAGGTCTACGGGCCGGCGATTTTGAAGGGCCAATTCGATCAGGCAGGATTCAAACTACGGCTCGGCCTGAAGGACGTGCGCCTCGCGCTCACGGCGAGCGAGAAGTCGGGCGCGCCGTTGCCGTTCGCGGGCGTTCTGCGCGATAATTTCGTCGACGCGATCGCGCATGGCGACGCGGAAAAGGATTGGGCCGCCGTCTCCAAAGTCGCGCTGCGCCGCGCCGGGCTGGAAGGCAAGTGAGCGTGCTTGGAGGGCAGCGATGAGCGAGGAAAAGAAAACCGACGGCCTGGATCTCAGCCAAGGCATCGCGCTGGCAGCGCTCACCGACGGCACCAAGCTGCTCGGCCACGTCGGGGAGGAGCCCGTGCTGCTCGCCAGATCGGGCGAGGAGATCTTCGCAGTCGGAGCGCTCTGCACGCATTACCAGGGCCCGCTCGCCGAAGGGATCCTTGTCGGCGCCACGGTGCGCTGCCCATGGCATCATGCCTGTTTTAGCCTGCGCAGCGGCGAAGCGGTACGCGCCCCGGCGCTAGACCGGGTAGCCCGCTGGCGCGTCGAGCGGCGCGACGGCAAAATCTATGTATCGGAAAAGATCGAAAGCCCAGCGCGTCCGACCCTCCCGGCGGGACCGGGCGTGCCGCGCTCAATCGTGATCCTCGGTGGTGGTGGGGCGGGAAACGCGGCGGCGGAAATGCTTCGCCGCGAGGGTTTCACGGGCAGCATCACCATGCTGAGCGCCGACGATTCTGTGCCTTGCGACCGGCCCAATCTTTCCAAGGATTACCTTGCGGGCAACGCGCCGGAAGAATGGGTGCCGCTTCGGCCGCCGGAATTCTATCGGGAGCATGGCATCGATCTGCGGCTTGGCGCGCGCGCCACAGCCATTGATCCCAAGGGCCGATCGGTCACGCTCGCCGATGGCGGCCGGCACTCCTATGACACACTTCTTCTGGCGACCGGTGCCGAGCCGGTACGGCTCAACGTTCCCGGCGCTGAGGGTGCCAACGTTCATTATTTGCGCACCTTCGCCGATAGCCGCTCCATCATCGCCGCGGCCGCAACGGCCAAACGTGCGGTCATCATTGGTGCGAGTTTCATTGGTCTTGAAGTCGCGGCCTCGCTGCGCGAGCGCGGGCTCGAAGTTCATGTGGTCGGGCCGGAGGCGCGGCCGCTCGAACGCGTCCTAGGGCCGGAGATCGGCGATCTCATTCGCACGACGCATGAAGCGAAGGGCGTCGTCTTCCACCTCGGCGCTAATGTCGCCGAGATCGGCCGCGACAGCGTCCGGCTGGCAGGCGGCGACAGCTTGCCGGCTGGCCTGGTCGTCGTCGGCATCGGGGTGCGGCCGGCGATCGCGCTCGCCCAACAGGCGGGGCTCGCCATCGACCGCGGCGTCAGTGTCAACCGCTATCTGGAGACGAGCGTCCCCGGCATTTTCGCCGCCGGCGACATCGCGCGTTGGCCCGATCCTTTGACGGGCGAGCGCATCCGCGTCGAACATTGGGTGGTGGCCGAGCGGCAGGGACAAGTCGCGGCGCGCAACATGCTCGGTCGACACGAAGCGTTCAACGCCGTTCCGTTCTTCTGGAGCCAGCATTACGACTTTTCGATACGCTACGTCGGCCACGCGGAGAAATGGGATAAGACGAGCATCGACGGCGACGTAGCGGCAAAAGATTGCGAAGTCGCCTATTTTCGCGACGGCCGCAAACTGGCGGTCGCGACAGTCTCCCGCGACGTCGATAATCTCAAGGCCGAAGTTGCATTTGAAGCGGTCATCGCCGCCGCTTCTTAGCGGCGAGACCGCTTCTTGAGCAGGGCGCGCCGCCGCGCCAAGCTCGACAATCCGTGTCCCCACGGCTGGGAGACTTATTTCTTCTTGGTTGCGTCCTTAACTGACGCAGCCGCGGCCGCAGCCTTCGGCTTTTGCTTCTTCGGCTTCTTGGCTTCCTTGGTGCGGCGCAATTGACCTTTTGCCATAACGCTTCTCCTTGCCGGGTTCATGCATGGGACCTGGCATCTCTGAACGGCTGCTGCTATGGCCTCCCGAAACAGCCGGGCGATAGGTTCGCGACCCTTCGCGCCGTGCGATGGATCCGCAGACAGCCGCGAAGACGATCATGCCAACGCATTGCCTACGCGGCAAGAAGTTTGTGGTCGGCGACGGTGCGTCTGGAGGAGGAGCAAAGATGCGCGGGACAGCTTTCGTGCTGGCGAGCGTTCTTCTTGCCGCGGCGTGCTTCCGCGCCGAGGCGGCGCCCGGCGTCGGGCCACAATACGAAACGACCCACGTTTACGTGCCGCCTGAAGAGTTCGATCGGTTCGTGACAAGTTTCTTGGCGACGTTCGGCGGCAGCGCGTCGAAGAAAACCGTCGCCACCGTCACGCCCACGCCGAGCCGGACGTTCTCGCAACTCGTTTTGACCCCGGTCGGGACGCTCTCCGTTTTTGGTTACGAAACGCCGATCCCCTATCCATTTGGCGGTGAGCGCACCGGCTACCTGGTCACCGATCTAGAAGCCGCAATCAAATCCGCCCGCGCCTGCGGAGCCGAACTGGTGGTTGCGCCGTTCTCCGACGCAATCGGCCGCGACGCCATCATCGCCTGGCCGGGCGGGGTCATGATGCAGCTCTATTGGCACAAAACCGCCCCGAACTATGCCGAGTTGCGAACGACGCCGGAGAACCGCGTCTATGTCTCCCCCGACAGAGCCGACGCCTTCATCCGCGACTTTACCGCCTTCGCGGCTGGCAAAGTTCTCGACGACGACCGCCGCGCGCCGGGGATCGAGATCGGCCGGCCCGGCGAGACCTACCGGCGGGTGCGTATCCAATCGGAATTCGGCAGGATGACGGTCCTCGTGACCGACGGGCGCC
>JBOHJJ010000159.1:0-10819 GCA_050728495.1 Methylovirgula sp. | reverse complement strand
ATCCGCGCCAGTTCTTCCGCGCCGATCGGCTTGTGATGGGCGAAGTCGAAGCGCAACCGGTCGGGCGCGACCAGCGATCCCTTTTGCGCGACGTGATCGCCGAGAACCTGGCGCAATGCCTCATGTAGCAGATGCGTGGCGGAATGGTTGGCGCGCAGCGCGCCGCGCCGTCGATGATCGACGTTCAACTCGACGGCAAGGTTGTCGCGCGCCTCGCCTTCCTCGACCACGCCCTCGTGCACGATGAGGTCGCCGAGTTTCTTTTGCGTGTTGGTGACACGGAAGGCAAAACCAGGGGCGCGAATGACGCCGGTGTCGCCCACCTGGCCGCCGGACTCGCCGTAGAAAGGCGTCTGGTTGACGATCATCTGGCCGCTTTCGCCGCGACCGAGGCGGGCGACTTCGCGTCCATCCTTGAGAAGCGCGACAATGATGCCTTCCGCGCTCTCCGTTTCGTAGCCCAGGAATTCGCTCGCCCCGAGCCTTTCTTTAAGGCCAAACCAGATCGACTCCGTGGCCGCTTCGCCGGAACCAGCCCAGGCCTTGCGCGCCTCGGCACGCTGCTGCTGCATCGCCTCGTTGAACGCACCGAGATCGACGCTAATTTGCCGCGCGCGCAAGTGATCCTCGGTGAGATCGAGCGGAAATCCATAGGTGTCATAGAGTTTGAAGGCGATACCGCCAGGCAGGATTGCGCCGCGCGGCAGATCGCGAGCCGCTTCGTCGAGCATCGAAAGGCCGCGCGCCAGCGTCACCCGGAACCGCGTCTCTTCGAGCCGCAGCGTCTCGACGATCAGCGATTGGGCGCGGACGAGCTCGGGATAGGCCTGCCCCATTTCGCGCACCAGAACCGGCACGAGCCGCCATAACAGCGGCTCCTCGGCACCGAGCAGCTGCCCATGCCGCATGGCGCGGCGCATGATCCGGCGCAGCACATAGCCGCGCCCCTCGTTCGAGGGCAGAACGCCGTCGGCGACAAGAAAGGCCGAGGCGCGCAAATGATCGGCAATCACGCGGTGACTCGCCTTCTGTGGGCCATCGGGATTGACGCCGGTCGCCGCCGCGACGGCGAGAATCAAGGCGCGCATCAAATCGATGTCGTAATTTGACGGCACGCCCTCAAGAAGCGCGGCGATGCGCTCGATCCCCATGCCGGTGTCGATCGAGGGGCGCGGCAGGGCGATGCGCTCGCCCGGCCGTATCTGCTCGTATTGCATGAACACGAGGTTCCAGAATTCGACAAACCGATCGCCGTCCGCATCGGCGCTGCCCGGCGGGCCGCCCGAAAATTTCTCGCCCTGATCGAAGAAGATCTCCGAGGACGGCCCGCAGGGGCCAGTGTCGCCCATCGACCAGAAATTATCGGCAGTCGCGATGCGGATAATCTTCGAATCCGCAAAGCCGCCGATCTTCTTCCAAAGACGGTATGCTTCGTCGTCATCATGATAGACGCTGACGAGGAGCTGTTTCTTCGGCAGACCGAAATTCTTGGTAATCAAGGTGAAGGCGAATTCGATCGCCTCGGCCTTGAAATAATCGCCGAAGGAGAAATTGCCGAGCATCTCGAAAAACGTGTGGTGGCGGGCCGTGTAGCCTACTTTGTCGAGATCGTTGTGCTTGCCGCCGGCGCGCACGCATTTCTGCGCGCTCGCGGCACGGCTGTATGAGCGCTTTTCAAGACCGGTGAAGACGTTCTTGAACTGGACCATGCCGGCATTGGTAAACATGAGCGTCGGATCGTTGCGCGGCACCAGCGGCGACGACGCGACGATCTCATGCCCGTTGCGGGCGAAATATTCGAGGAATTCGGTCCTGATCTCGTTGACGCCGTTCATAAGCGTTACATCCGTTGGCGCAGCAGCAAGCTTAATGCCGCAACGATCAGTCCGAAAGGGAGAAGGTTTCTTCTAGCCTCCTCAATTCGGCCTGTCGAGCGCCAACGGGTCCGCCTCAGGCGTCCATTTCGCTGCTTTCTTCGCTCTCGCCGGGATCGAGAATGCGCTGCGCGATGAGCCCGGAATTCTCCCGGATCGCCTGTTCGATGCGCGCGGCAGCTTCCGGATTGCTCTTCAAATAGGCCTTGGCGTTCTCGCGGCCTTGGCCGAGCCTCTGGCTGTCATAGGAGAACCAAGCGCCGGATTTCTCGACGACGCCAGCCTTGACGCCGAGATCGATGAGCTCGCCCGCCTTGGAAATTCCCGCCCCATACATGATGTCGAATTCGACCTGTTTAAACGGCGGGGCGACCTTGTTCTTGACCACTTTCACGCGTGTCTGGTTGCCGACCACTTCCTCGCGCTCCTTGATCGACCCGATGCGGCGGATATCGAGGCGAACGGAAGCGTAGAACTTCAGGGCATTGCCGCCTGTAGTGGTCTCTGGGCTGCCATAGAGGACGCCGATCTTCATGCGGATCTGATTGATGAAGATCACCATGGTCTGCGACTTGGAGATCGAGGCGGTGAGCTTGCGCAGCGCCTGGCTCATGAGCCGCGCCTGAAGGCCGGGCTGGCTGTCGCCCATTTCGCCGTCGATCTCGGCGCGCGGGGTCAGGGCCGCGACCGAATCGATGACCAGCACGTCGATGGCGCCCGAGCGCACTAAAGTATCGGTGATTTCGAGCGCCTGCTCGCCGGTGTCGGGCTGAGAGATCAGAAGATCGTCGAGATTGACGCCGAGCTTGCGGGCATAGATCGGATCCAGCGCATGTTCGGCGTCGATGAAAGCGCAGACGCCTCCCCGTTTCTGGGCTTCAGCGATGACGTGAAGGGTGAGTGTCGTCTTCCCTGAGGATTCCGGCCCGTAGATCTCGATGACGCGGCCGCGCGGCAGGCCGCCGACGCCGAGCGCGATGTCGAGGCCGAGCGAGCCGCTCGAAATGGTCTCGATCTCGACGGCCTTTTGGCTCTTGCCAAGTCGCATGATCGAGCCTTTGCCGAAGTTGCGTTCGATCTGCGACAAGGCGGCATCGAGCGCCTTGGTCTTGTCCACTGACGGTCCTTCCACAAGGCGGAGATTCGCTTGAGTCATCGACGTGATCCTTCTGACACGGGCGCTTGAGGCGGACAATGGCGTGGCGCCATGCCCTCGAATGTACTCTGTTTGTTCTCATAGGCAAGCCTCTTTTTTCGGCGATTATGCACTTGACATAATACAGAGCTTGCGCTAGTTTCATAGGCATAGGAGCTAACTATGCCTACCGACCTAACAAATCCGATTTTCCACACCGAAGATGCGGCCCGCGCCCATTTCGAGGCGATCCGTTGGCCGGACGGGAAGCCGATCTGTCCTCATTGCGGGACGATTGGCGAAAGCACGCTCGTTAAGGGCAAGTCGCATCGCTCCGGCATGTATCAGTGCAACGCCTGTTTGAAGCCGTTCACCGTCACGGTCGGTTCGGTCATGGAATCGAGCCATGTGCCACTCCACAAATGGGCGCTCGCTTTTCACCTTATGGCGTCGAGCAAGAAAGGGATCTCGGCTCACCAGCTTATGCGCGAACTCGGGATCGGTTCTTATCGTTCGGCCTGGTTTTTAGCGCATCGCGTTCGCGAGGCTATGGGCGATCCCGATCCGGAGCCTCTTGGAGGAGCGGACACGGTTGTAGAGGTCGATGAAACTTTCATCGGTCCTTCGGCTGAGATTTTCATCACCGGCAAAGGCTGGCAGCTAAAGAAGGGTAGCGGCGCAAAACTCAAGATCGTCTCGCTGGTCGAGCGAGGAGGCCGGGCGCGCTCGATCAAAGTAGAGGACCTTACGCTCGGCACCTTGAAGAAAGTTGTGGTCGAGAACGTCGCGGCGGAAAGCACGCTGAATACGGATGAACACATGCCCTACAAGAAAATCGGGAAGCTATTCGCTAAGCACGAATTCGTGACACATTCCGCTGGCGAGTACGGCAGAGGACCGATCTCGACAAATACGGTCGAAGGTTTTTTCAGCATTTTCAAGCGCGGCATGACTGGCGTGTACCAGCATTGCGATGAGAAGCATTTGCATCGGTATCTTTCCGAATTCGATTTCCGCTATAGCAATCGCATCGCGCTCGGTGTTGACGATGCAGAACGTGCACGCCGAAGCATTAGGGGCGCCGCTGGCAAGCGGCTAACCTATCAAGGACCTCGTGCAGCGCGAGCGAGCTAAGCGGCGGTCTAGAGACGCTAGGCGTCTTTGGGCTTGGATCGAATCGCTTTTCTAGCTTGGCTCTCGATTTGAGGACGCCCGGTCTTGCCGACAAGCTCCTTGGTCGGCTTGGGAGGCGTGTTCAAAGCGCGGCGAATTGCATCATCGCGGCGACGCGCTATTTCTTCTTTGGCTAGAGGATCATCCTTATTCAGTCGCACGCAGCCTCCGGCACTGGATATATTTCATTTTCCCAAGCATCGTTCATCACGAGCACGACAAAGCGCAGAGGCAAGCACAACAGCCGCGAGATATCATGTAAAGAGATCGTGCCATCATCGAATTTCGGTTTTAACAGCTCTCTCGTTGCAAGCGGAAATAAGATGGCCACCGCGATATAGAGCACGATTCTGTCGGTCAAAACAGCAAGGCCGTCCTTTTCTGGTTCCCGCAGATCAGGAGGCAAGACGATCCGATCTATGAGGTGCTTGATCTTTTCTGGGGTGTCGGTCCGCTCGGCGTCGCCATCGAGAATGTGCAACAACTCCTTGCAAACGACGATGCGCTGCCAATCTTCGTCGAGATGCTTTGAGTATTCGATATCAACGCAACTGTGCAGGCCGCCATCGTTGTCGGGGTATTCCCAATGATTCAGCTGACCCCGCAAAATATTTGGGTCAATATCCGCCGGAAAATAATAGACCTCCGCCTCTACGCCGTTGTGGCGAAGCTGCGCGACTACATCATCAAGCTCGACAGGAACGGTTTCTACTTTCGAAAAGAAACCAAGGATCTTTTTCAGAGGCATCACGGGCGCCGCTTCTTGCTTGGATTTAATATCCAAGCCCGAGAGCGGCGGACGTTAAACGATCTGATTAAAGTTTTGCAACAAATTCCCGTACATTTACCGGCTTACGGCCAGTGCGGGGCGGCGTCGTAAGCTTTACGTCGGGATTGGTCTTCACCTGAACCGTAGAGGAGGCGATTTGCGCACAAAGCTCCGCTGGCGCAATCACGTCAGCTGCGCCCCGGCAGAATTTCACATTTATCAACCGCATATCTCGCCTTGAGAGAAGGCTGTCGATCGCGGCGTCCTTCTCGTGAGTGCTCATAGTCCTATCCTCCGGAACTCGTTCACCAATACTCGCCTGTGCCGCAAGCTTGACAACAGCTTGCTGCGGTCCGCTGCTGCGCCGCAGCATAGCGATAATGGGGGGTCCACCTCTGTATTATCGTGGCAATTGTGCCACGAATCAAGATCTCTCTTGACTTTTTGGCAAAATTAAATCCGGAACGATCCCACGGCACTTTGCCTGATCGCCTCTTAATAAGTTGTTAAATGATTCGTTGCACCTCAAATGTTGTTTCTCCACCGGGGGCAGTCCGAACGCGTGATCTATTACGCGAAGTGCATAATCGCCCTTTTTTCGGCACGGGAGATTCAATACCGGAAAACCGCGATCGCGATCCGCTCACGCCGCCGGGGCGGCGGCATTTTTGACCGCCTCGATCAACTGTTTCAAAGTGAACGGCTTGGCGAGGAAACCGAAATCCTCGCCTTCGGGCAAATTCTTGGCGAAGGCTTCCTCGGCGTAGCCGGAGACGAAGATCACCTTGGCCGCCACGCCGCGTTTGCGTAACTCGCCGAACATCGTCGGACCATCCATTTCCGGCATCACGACATCGGAGACGATGAGGTCGATCTTGCCGGGATTCCTGTCGACAAGCTCAAGCGCCTCCGCCCCGTTTGCCGCCTCAAGCACGCTATAGCCGCGCGCCGAAAGTGCCCGCGCCCCGAAGGCGCGCACCGCCTCCTCGTCTTCGACGAGCAGGATGGTGCCGTGGCCGGTGAGATCAGCGGCGGCTTTCTTGGCCGGCTCCTTGCGCGCTTCTTCCGCGTCGGCGCGCGCGACGTAGCGCGGCAAAAGAATGCGAAACGTCGTGCCGGTCCCGGGCGTCGAGTTGCAGAAGACGAAGCCGCCGGTCTGTTTCACGATGCCGTAGACCATGGCGAGCCCCAGCCCGGTGCCTTTGCCGACCTCCTTGGTCGTGAAGAAGGGCTCGAAGATTTTCTCGCGCACCTCGGGTGGAATTCCGATTCCCGTGTCTTCGACCTCGATCATCACGTAATCGGCCGCCGGCAGGGAATTTTCGCCGAGCCGGGAGCACTCGCTCGCAGCGAGATTGTTGACGCGCAGTTCGATCCGCCCGCCTTCGGGCATCGCGTCACGCGCATTGACAACCAGGTTGATGACCACTTGCTCCAACTGATTGAGATCGGCCTTGACCAGCCAGAGATCGCGCCCGTGGCGCAAATCGAGGCTGATCTTCTCGCCGACGAGGCGGCGCAACAGCATCAAGAGTTCGGAGAGCACCTCGCCGAGCTGCACGACTTCGGGGCGCAACGTCTGGCGCCGCGAGAAGGCCAGCAACTGGCGAACCAATCCGGCGGCGCGATTGGCGTTCTGCTTGATCTGCATGATGTCCTGAAAGGACGGATCGGTCGGCCGATGGTTGGCAAGCAGCAGGTCGGAATAGCCGATGATCGCGGTCAGCACGTTGTTGAAGTCGTGCGCAACGCCGCCGGCAAGCTGCCCGATGGCCTGCATTTTCTGCGACTGCGCGAAGTTCTCTTTGAGCGTACGCAGCTCGGTCGTATCGAGCGCGTAGATCGTCGCGCCCGGCCCGTCGGCCTCGTCGGCGGCGGAGATCAACAGACGCGCCGAGCGGCCGCGTTCGCCAAACAGGCCGACGTCGACTGGTGCGATGTCGCTCTTCGAAGCGGGGGCGGCGGCGATCGCCGCCTCGAGCGCGGCGCGGTCGCCGTCGAGCACGCCGGCATAGATGCTGCGCGAATCGGCGCCTCGGAGCGCTTCCGGCATCAGTTTGGCAAAGGCGGCGTTCGAGCGTTTGACGCGTCCGTCGCGATCGACGATGGCGATCGCCATCGGTGTTGCATTGAACACCCGTGCGAAGCGCACCTCGGCGGCGCGCAGGTCTTCGGCCGGCTCTTCGCCGGGGGCGCGATTGAAAACGAGTGTACGCGACGCTCCGGGTACTCCGTCCTGGCCGAAAGCGACCCGATGCAGAAGCCGCACCGGCAGGCTCTGGCCGTTGCGGCGCTTCAAATCCATGTCGAACTGTTCGGTAACCACTTCGCCCGGGGCGCCGCTGAGGCTCGAAAGCAGCACCGCGCCGCCGCCCGCGGCGAAATCGCTGAGTTCCATGCCGCCGGAGCCGACTTGGGCCAGATCGTAATCGAGCCATTGGGCGAGCGTTGCGTTCATGTAAGAGACGGCACCCGACGCGTCGCTGGAGAAAAAACCGGCCGGTGCGTGATCGAGAAAATCGATGGCGTGCTGCAATTCCTGGAAGACGTTTTCATGCCGCTCGCGCTCGCGCGTGACATCGGCCACGGACCATAGCGTCGTGCGTTTGCCGCCCGGATAGTTCAAGGGACGAACGCGGATGCGGTACCAGCCGACCTCGCCATCGCCGCTAAGCGGCGGGGCGATCCGCAATTCCTCGGAATTGCGTTTGCCCCCGCGCGCCGCCTCGGCAAGCCGGTACACCGCTTCCGAAACGTCCGCCGGTCCGGAAAAGAGCCGCTCTACCGTCTTCAACTGGCTCGCCTCGGCGGCGCCGGAGAGTCGCGCATAGGTTTCGTTGGCGTAAAGAATCTTGCCGTCGCCGTTGCTGACGAGGAGACCCTCGGGCCCGCTGTCACAGACAAGTTTGGTGAGATCGTCGCGCAGCGCCCGCCCGGAGAATTGTAGAAATCCGACCGCATATCCGAACAGCCCGAAAATCCCTATGACCGCGAGCAGCGTCAGGAGGCCGATGACGAGGGTACCGGCGGTTTGCTTTGGCAGAACCGAGAAAGCCACGACCGGCACCACAAGGCACGCGGCAAAAAGCAACACTAATGCCGGACTGCCGGTACGTTCGGTGCGATCGAAGGCAAGCGGCTGGTCAGTCATTAGGCCCACTTCTGTCGTAAGCCGGGCCGAAGGGCGGCCGTTCGGCGCGTCAAGCTCTTTGCTAAGATGATGCGCAAAGTCGTTCTAAGACCAACGAGTTCCGGCATCGGCATTTTGCGCCGAGAGGGAAGATTTCCGCCCTTGCCCCCCGGCACTGCCGCAGCCGCTTTCGATTCGCCAGAATGGGGCGCTCGTTCCTGCATTGCAATCCAGATATTCCTCCCTGCCGCCGGGCTGCGGGAATGCACTCCCTGCGCCAGTCATTTCGGGCTTCCGTCGGCGCCCCGGCTTTCGTCGCGCAAGCCCAACCTGCAGTAAAGCGAGGTCCTCCCTTTAACCATTTCTTAACCCTCCTCGGGTCTGCGCGGGAAGCCGTGCTAGAATGTCCACGGACCCGGGCCAGAAGCTGGTTTGCGATGTCAAAATGCGATAGATCAAAACGTCATGATCGCAACGGATGCGGTCCGCGAGAAAATGGCTTCAGGTAAGTAAGCGAGCGGTTCATGTCGGCGTTGAGTGGCATCGCAGAGAGTAGACCCCTGGTAATTGCTGGTGTGGCGATCTGTTTCTTTATCGCCGCAGTTCTTATCCTACTCATTTTCCGCCTCGCCTTCGGACGCCGGCTGCGGATGGCCGGCGGCAGAGGAAGGCAGCTGCGGCTGGGCATTGTCGATGCCTTCGACCTCGACCGCCAGCGTCAGCTTGTCATTGTCCGCCGCGACAATACCGAACACCTCATCATGATTGGCGGACCCAACGACGTCCTGATCGAGTCGCAGATCGTCCGCGCCGAAGCGCGTGATTCGCGTGAGGCGCGCGGCCGCGAAAAGGAGCCGCGCGATAGAGAGGCGAAGGAGATCCGCGACAAAGACTTCAACGAGCCGCCGCCGATCACGCCGCCCAAACCGGCGGAGCCAAAACTGCCGCCCGCCACCCCGCTGCCACCGGCCGCGGTGCAGATTCCCGAACCGCAGCAACCGGCCGCGCACGAGATCGCTCCGCCGGTTCGGCTGCAGCCGGTGAGCCGTGCCCCGATGCCCCCGGCCGCCGCGCCGACGCGTCGGCCACCGCCGCGCCCGAATACCAAACCGCTTCCCGAGCCAGCCAAGATCGAGCCGGAGCCGCCCGCCGCGACCTACAATCCACCACCGCCAACGAAACCCGCCGCGGCACCAGCGAGTGCGCCGGGCTTTTTGCGCTGGCCGGCGCGCCCCGCTCCTCCATTCAGGCCGGACGTTGCTCCACCGCCGCACGCACCCGAAGCCACGGCCAACGAGCCGCCGGAGCCCGATCCCATGGAATCGCTCGAAGAGGAAATGGCGAAGCTTCTCGGGCGCGGGCCGAACAAACCTTGAAAGCTGCGCCTGGTTACTTGCCGGTCGCGGGCGTGGTGCTGACGGAAGCCGCTGCGGTAGCCGGAGCGTTCTGTGAGGCGTCGGAATCCGTATAGACGGCAACCGGCGAACGATAGCCGGGTGGCGGCTGGACGAGATATTCGCGCGCCGGTTCGACGCCGACCTTCAACGTGCGCGCCACTTTCGTATCGTCGCTCCCCCTGAACGGATTCCAGGTGGATATATTGGTAATGTCGAAGTTGCTGGGCATGCTCAGACCCTGGCCGCCGCTGAAGACCGAAGTTCCGCCGCCGCTCAAGCCGGCGCTGTGAGAGCCGATCCAATCGAGATTTTTGCTGCTCTGCGCCGCCACGCGCTTCTGCCCCGGCTGAGCGGGCTCATTCGAAGCGTCCGATTGATCCGCTGCATCGGCAGAATCCGTCGTATCGGCGGCCGGCGTCGGCGGCGCGGGCTGGCGCGAATCCGCCTCCGCTTTACGGCGCGCCGCGGCATCCGGGTCGTTCGGCCAATCGGCGGCCCGCGCGAGCGGCGCCTGGGGCGGCGGCAGGTTCATAGTTGGCGGCACGACTAGCGCCGGCCGCGCCGAATAATCGATACCATCCTGGGCCGTTTTGTTCGGTCCCCAGCCGATGAATCCCAGCACGGAATTCCACCAGTTGTCGGCCCGCGCCGGCCCCGGCAGAGCCAGGGCAAGCCAAGCTGCGCTCGCTGTCAGCGCAAGTCCACGGATCCGGCGCTTCTCCAAATCGGGATCTCCCCTAGGACGTAAGCTCCATCATGCCATAGTTCGCGGCAATTTGGAGGCATTTCAGGATGCGTGCCGCGTGGGTCTTATGAGCGGCTCGAAGAGAAGCAGCGCGACGCCGGCGCAAATTGCCACGTCGGCGAGGTTGAATACGTACCACGAAAAGCTGCCCACGTGAAAATGATAGAAGTCGGCGACATAGCCGTAGACGAGCCGGTCGCAGGCGTTGCCGAGCGCGCCGCCGATGATGAGGCCGAGGCCGAGCGCGGTCGTCCGCGTGCCGGCGTGCCAGAGCCATAGCGCCAAGAGCCCCGTCGCGACGATCGCCAAGGCGAAAAGCGACCAGCGGCCAAGCGCGCTATGCGCACGGAGGAGCGAATAGGAAATGCCCGAGTTCTTGGCGAATACCAGGTCCAGGAAGGGCGTCAGCCGCACCGGTTGGCGCGCGCCAAGGTCATAGCCGAAAATGAGCCAGAGCTTATTTGCCTGATCGAGAGCAAATACGGCAATCGCCACAAGCGCCCCCCAGGCGCGCGGCTGCAGGGCGCGCACTCGGCGCGGCGGTACCGCATCTCTCACGGCCAAAGCCCCCGTGCTTTCAGTTCGCGCAGCGCCAA
>JBOHJJ010000158.1:0-12594 GCA_050728495.1 Methylovirgula sp. | reverse complement strand
GCGAGATGGAATTCAAGCTTTGCGTCGCCTTCAAACGTGGCCGCAAGTTGCCGTGCAAATGACCCGTCGCTATAGAGTCGCGCCACTTCGTATTCGTCCTTCACCGCCATCAGCTTGAAGAGATTGCGGGCCACGGCCTCTTCGAGCCGCGTCTCTTGCGGAACGCGTTCGTGTTCAGCCTCGGCGACGCGGCGCACCTGCACCAGATAAGCGTCCGCATAGGCCTTATCCTGATAGGCCGTGAGAAAGGCCGCGCGCCGTCCGACACTCTCCTTGAAACTCTGCGAGAGATACCGCGGCGAAATCGGGTCTGGCTCGGGCGCGACGATCGCGGCGACCTCGTCCGGCGCTAAGGCCGCGCGCCTGCCCCAGAGAAAGGCCCGCTTATTGAGCTCCACCGACTCGTCGTTGAGTTCGATGGCGCGCAGTAGTGCCACTTCGGAAAGCGGCAGAAGTCCACGCTGCCAGGCAAAGCCGACGAGCATGATGTTCGCCATAATCGACGTGCCGAAGAGCGCGGTCGAAAGCCCGGCCGCATCGAAGAAGGCGGCATGCTCGCCCGATGCTTGACGGATCGCGCCTTTGATCGCGTCCGCCGGCAGCGTGAAATCCGGATCGCGCGCGAAATCGCCGGGATAGATCTCGGCCGTATTGATCACCGCCTCGGTCTCGTGCGGGCGCAGCGCGGCAAGTACCTTGGCGCTGCCCGAGACGACGAGATCGCAGCCGAGCACGAGATCGGCGCCGCCCGCCGCGATGCTGATTGCGTGGATCTGCTCGGGGCTTTGCGCGATCTTGATGGCGCTATAGACGGCGCCGCCCTTCTGCGCGAGCCCGGCCATATCGACCGAGCCACAGCCCTTACCCTCGAGATGCGCGGCCATCGCCAGAAAAGCGCCGATCGTCACCACGCCCGTGCCGCCGACGCCAGTGATGAGAATGGAAAAGGGCCGATCGGCGAGCACCGAAACATCGGGCTGCGGCAGCGGCGAGAAATCGTCGGCACGGTCCTGCGTCGCAATCACTTTCGGCTTTGCCCCGTGCACGGTGACGAACGCCGGGCAGAAGCCTTCGAGACAGGAGAAGTCTTTGTTGCAGCTCGATTGATCGATCCGACGTTTGCGCCCGAATTCGGTCTCGATCGGCTGCACCGCAATACAGTTCGAGGCGACGCCACAATCGCCGCAGCCTTCGCAGACAAGTTCGTTGATGAAAATCCGCCGGTCGGGATCGGCAAGGATGCCGCGCTTGCGGCGGCGGCGTTTTTCGGCGGCGCAGGTCTGATCGTAGATCAGCACCGTCGTGCCGGATGTGGATGCAAGTTCGCGCTGCACGGCATCAAGATCGATGCGAGATCTGACCATAAGTCCCGCGGGCCATTCCGTGCCGCGCGGATATTTCTCCGGTTCGTCGGTGACAACGGCGATTTTGCTCGCCCCTTCCGCGGCCACTTGGCGGGCGATCTTTTCGACTGTCAGATCGCCTTCGAGCTTTTGCCCGCCGGTCATCGCCACCGCGTCATTGAAGAGGATCTTGAAGGTGATGTTGACATGCGCCGCGATCGCCCAGCGAATGGGCAAGATGCCGGAATGGTCGTAGGTGCCGTCGCCGAGGTTTTGGATGATGTGTCCGCGCGTCGAGAACGGCGCCTCGCCGATCCAATTGGCGCCCTCGCCGCCCATCTGGGTATAGCCTTCGGTGGCGCGATCCATGCGCTGCACCATGTAATGGCAGCCGATCCCGGCGTAGGCGCGCATCCCATCCGGCACTTTGGTCGAGACGTTGTGCGGGCAGCCGGAGCAGAAATAGGGGGTGCGCGTAGCGGCGTCCGTCGTCTCGGCGAGCACGCGCTGCGCCTGCTCCAGGCGCTCGACACGCCGGCGTAGTTCTTCGCTGGGATGAAACTCAAGAAGCCTGCGGCCGATGGCGATGGCGATGTCGTTGGCGTCGAGCGCCCCGGTGACCGGGAACAGCGATTCGCCGTTCTCGTCTTTCTTGCCGATGCAGACCGGCTGCATGTCGCTGCCGTAGAGCTCGCCGCGAACCTGAGTCTCGATCAGCGCGCGCTTTTCCTCCACCACGATGATCTTTGCGAGGCCGCGCGCGAATTCGCGTAAGCCGTTCGGCTCGAGCGGCCAAGGACAGGCAAGCTTGTAAAGCCGCAGGCCGACCTCGTTCGCCCTTGGCTCGTCAATACCGAGATCGTCGAGCGCCTGGCGGACATCGAGATAGGTCTTGCCGGCGGCGATGACGCCGATTTTGGCGTGGGCGCCCCCCGACATGACGATCCGGTTCAGCCGATTGGCACGGAGCCAAGCGAGTGCAGCGTCATGTTTGAAGTTCTGCAGCCGGCTTTCCTGCGCCAGCACCGGATCACGCGCCCGGATGTTGAGGCCGTCCGGCGGCATGCGGAAATCGGCGGGAACGACGCCGCGCACGCGGTCGAGCGATGCCTCGATCGAGGCGGTCGATTCGACCGTATCCTTCACGCATTTGATGCCGACCCAGCAGCCGGTGAAGCGGCTCATCGCATAGCCCAAGAGCCCATAGTCGACGAGTTCCTGCACGCCGGCTGGCGAAAGGATCGGCATCATCACGTCGACCAAGGTGAACTCGGACTGATGCGCGGTAGTGGATGATTCCGCGGTATGGTCGTCGCCCATGAGAGCGAGCACGCCGCCGCAGCGCGAAGTGCCGGCAAGATTGGCGTGACGCAGTACGTCGCCGGATCGGTCGACGCCCGGCCCTTTGCCGTACCAGAGCCCGAAAACGCCGTCATAGCGGCCTTCGCCGCGCATCTCCGCCTGTTGCGCCCCCCAAATCGCGGTCGCGGCGAGATCCTCGTTGAGGCCCGGCTGGAAGACGATGTCGCTCGCCTCCAACGCCTCCTTAGCGCGCAGGAAGTTGAGGTCGAGGCCGCCGAGCGGCGAGCCGCGGTAGCCGGAAACGAATCCCGCCGTGGAGAGACCGGCGCGGCGGTCGACCTCCTTCTGCATGAGCAGCAGGCGGACGATTGCCTGCGGTCCGGAGACGAATATCCGCTGCTCGGCGAGGTCATATTTGTCGGCGAGCGAAATCGATCGCGGTGCATCGGGATGTAGCGCCCTGCCCGCATCCGCCATCAGCCTACCCCTCCACGATCCCGCTTCGCGTAAACGGCCGGTATAGAGCAGCGACAGCGATCATCCAACCCTGCTACCACCGAGGGCCAATTTGCTGGGGTCACCGCAAGTTTATGATTATGCTTCGCGTTATGCCTGCCGCAGGCGGCCGGGAAGAGGATAGCACGGCGATCAAACAATTGTCAGAGCCGCGGGCGTTCTTGCGCGCCTCTTGCCACGCTCTTGGCGGCGACATCCCAAAGCCGCAGAGGCTTTGCCTCGCTTTGGCCAGAGTTTCGCAGGCAATTAGCGGCATTGATTCTCCCTTCGGCGTACCTCCATGACAAGGGCCGGCCTGCTGGCGTTCGGACTCGGTTTTGCCGCGTTTGCCTTAGGAGTGGGCACGCCCGCCTTCGCGCATCCGCATGTCTGGGTCACGGCGCGCGAAGACGTGATCTTCAACAGCCAAGGCAAGATAGCGGCGATCCGCGGCGCCTGGGTTTTCGACGATATGTATTCGGCCTATGTGACCCAAGGGCTCGGCAAGAACGGGCAGCTCGCTACCAAGGAAGAGCTCGCCCCGCTCGCCAAGACAAACATCCAATCGCTCGCCGAATTCAGCTATTTCACATTCGCAAAAATCGGCGGCACGAAGATTGAGTTCGGAACGCCGACCGATTATTCGCTCGAAGAACGGCCGGATAAACTCGTCAAATTGACGTTCACGCTGCCTCTGAAGACTCCAACGAATCCCGGCGAGGCGTTCACTTTCCAAATCTACGATCCCACCTATTTCGTCGCCTTCAGTCTCGACGACAAACAGCCGGTCAATCTGGTCGGCGCACCGAAAGGCTGCTCCATCAGCGTGCTGGGAGCCAACCCGCTCAATGCCCTCGCGGCCAAGAAACTCTCGGAAGCCTTCTTCTCCAATCTTTCGCCTGGCTCCAATTTCGGCATGAAAATGGCGAGCCGGATCTTCGTGGCCTGTCCGTAACGCAAGACGTTCGCACCAGCATCGGCAAGGAAAAACTCTGAGACCCAAGCTCACCCTCCCGGCTGTCATTGCGTCAAAACTGTCGCCCGGCCGGTTCGCGACCGGCGCCTTGCTCGGCATTCTTCTTCTCGCGTGTTGCGACGTGGCGATGGCGCAGGGCTTCCATCATCCCTTCGCGGTGGGCGGCTATGAAGGCTCGGTCGGCCGCGTATCCGGATTGTCGGCATGGATCATTGGGCAGGAGAGCAAGTACTCGCTCATGCTGACCGGCGCGCTGCGGGCGGTGAAAGTGCACGACACCGCCTTCTTTCTTCTTGCCGGTTTGAGTTTCGCTTACGGCGTCTTCCACGCCGCGGGTCCTGGCCACGGCAAGGCGGTGATCACCTCCTACATGGTCTCGAACGAGCGCGCGCTGCGGCGCGGGCTGGTGATTTCGCTGCTCGCGGCGATCTTTCAGGGTCTCGTCGCCATTGCCCTCGTGGGCTCGGCAGCGGGTATTTTCAGGGTCACGGCACAACGCATGAATGCGGCCGCCGACGACCTCGAGCTTGCCGCCTATTGCGGCATTATTCTGCTCGGAATTGTGCTTCTGGCCACCAAAGGCGCCGCGCTCGTGACTGCGATACGGCAAATCTGGGCGGCGCCGGTATTGGGTGTGTTCGCGAATTCGCCGCAGCGGCTGGCCGGCTTCCCATCGGAGAGCCAAAAAGTCTTTCTGGCCGACGACGGATCCGCCTATCACGTTCACGGGCCGGATTGCGGGCATTGCCACATTCCCGACCCCAAGCAGCTCGGCGCCGATTTTTCCTGGAAGTCGGCTGCCGTGACGATTGCGACGGCAGGGGCGCGGCCCTGTTCCGGGGCCATCCTCATTCTCGTTTTCTCCCTGGCGCAGAACATGTTCATCGCCGGCGTGGCGGCGGTGTTCGCAATGTCGCTCGGCACCGCGATCACGACGGGCGGACTCGCCGCGACGGCCGTATTCGCCAAGAAAGTCGCCATGCGGTTCTCAGGACGCCAATCGCTAAGAACCGAGATCATCGGCCGCCTCATCGAGGTTGGGGCGGCACTTTGCGTGTTCCTTTTCGGCCTCGCCTTGCTGTTCGCCAACTTTATGGGGATGACTACCGCGACCTAAGCGCGCGCAGCGCTGGCCGGAGCGGCGCCGCTCGGGCCCCTTAACTTCGCCACCAAACGGGCGATAATGGGCGCATGGCGAGGTTAACAACCGGCAGATCGCTTTGGCGCAGGATCCGCACGCCGGTCGCGATCCTCACGGGCGCGGCGCTTTGGCTTGTTGCCGCCGGCCCGTTCACCGCCGAGGCGCAGGGCTTTAACCCCCTGAATTGGTTCCAGCAAATATTCCAGCCACCGCCCCCGCGCGGCTACGGCTACGGCCAGTGGCCGCGCTATCGTCCGCCCAGACCGCATCCGCCGGCCGAGAAGGTGGAAACGAAACCGGCCGTACCGCCGACCTTCTTTGTCGCGGTCATGGGCGATTCGCTGGGCCAGTTGCTTGCCCAAGGCCTGGCGGAATCGCTGAGCGACCGGCCGGAAGTCGGCATATTGCGCGACGCGCATGAAGATTCCGGCCTCGTCCGCGACGACTTCTACGACTGGACGAAGGCCGCCCATGACCTCATTGCGAGCGGCCAGAAGATCAACGTCGCGGTGATGCTGATCGGCAGCAACGACCATCAGCCGTTGCGCGACGCCGACGGCAGTTACGACCCCGGTACGCCGAAATGGCAGGAGATCTACGCGGCGCGGGTCGAAGCGATCAGCGCCATGTTCCGCGATGCCAAGATCCCCTTGCTTTGGGTTGGCTTGCCGATCATGAAGAACGACAGACTGTCGAGCGAAATGGCGGCTTTAAACGACATCTACCGCGCTCACGCGAGCAAGAACGGCGCGAGCTTCATCGATATTTGGGACGCGTTCGGCGACGACCGCGGCCAGTTCAGTTCCTACGGTCCGGACGTTAACGGCCAAGTCGTCCGGCTACGCTCTCTCGACGGCATTCACTTCACCAGAGCCGGCGCGATCAAGCTTGCGAGTTTTGTCGCTCCCGATATCCGCCAGATCCTCGACGCCGGCACGCCGCAAGGTGACGCCGCTTTGGCGAAGATTGAAACGACGACGCCGGCCGGCACTAATGCGCCGGGGAACGCGGCGGTCGCGCCGCCGGTGAAGCCGCCGATCGGCCCGGTTCTGCCGTTGACCGGCCCGGCGCTCGCCCCCGGCGGGCAGCTCGCGACGCCGGTCGCAGCCGACGCCGGAGCGGCACAGAATCTGATCGAACAGACCTTCGCGGCCGGCAAGCCGCCCAAGCCAAAACCTGGCCGCGCCGATGACTTCAGTTGGCCGCCGCAGCAATGACCACTCGCGTCCGGCTGGTCGGGTCCGCAGCAAGCCGTTTTCGGGTGCCTTCCGAAGTGCTCTAATTCACGCGCAGCATCGGGTGCCCTACGCTCAACGATGGCGTGACATGGCTGACAAACTAAGCGCCGAGGAACGCGTTGCCTTGCGCGCGGAGCTCGAGCGCCTGCGCCAGGAGCATCGCGACCTCGATTCGGCCATCGAAGCCCTCGCTGACCTTTCTGCCGCCGATCAACTGCAGATCCAGCGTCTGAAGAAGCGCAAATTGTTCTTGCGCGACCAGATCGGCCGTATCGAAGACCAATTGACACCGGACATCATTGCCTAAGCAAGGGTGCCGCCTGCGCTAGAGCGCGTCCTTATCGGGCTTGGCGCGCAGCCGGCTCTGCCTGAGTTCGCCGCGCTCTTCCAGGATCGGATAGGCGGCGCCGGCGACGAGGTAATCGTTCACGCTCTTGAGTGCGCGCAGCAGATCGAGATGCAGCGTGTTCGTCGCAACGGCCGCAGGCCGCACTTCGCGCAGATGCCGAAAATGCGCCGCGGTCGCCTTCGCCTCGATGCCGCGGAAGATCGCCTTTTCGTCGGCGAGCACCCGGGCGGCCCGCTCATCGCCGGTCATGAAGGCGGTCGCCGCGAGCCGCAGATTGGCGCCGAGCCGATCGAGCATCGTGCGCACGTCGGCGCGGCCGCCGTTGGCAAGCAGCGTCCCACGCTTGAGCTGGCGCGCCAGCGTCCCCATGGCGCTGCGATCGATTGCATCGCCAGCAAGCTCCAGATTGGTCGTAAAGGCGAGGATGGCGGCAAGTCGTTTGTCGTCCTCCTCGCTCAGCGCCTCGGGATCGAGGCCAATCAGATAGGCTTTGATCGCGGTGTTCAGCCGGTCGAGAATATCGTCCATGTGGCGCGTCTCGACGATCTTCTGTCGATCGCTCTGCGCCAGCGCCTGGGCCACGCCCTGCAGCATCTCATCGAGCACGTCGATCATCCGCAACGCTTCGCGCGCCGCGTTACCGAGCGCGATCGCCGGCGTCTCCGTCGCGGCGGGATCGAGATAGAGCGGGCGCGACGGATCTTGCGGCTCGATCCGCGCCGGCAGGCAGTAGCGCAGGAGCCTTGCGAAAGGCTGCAGCAGCGGCAGGAAGACGAGCGCCATCGCGACATTGAACGCCAGATGGAAGTCGGCCACGCCGCGCCCGAGGTTAGGCTCAAAGCGTAACAGCTGCGCTGCGATCCAGCCGATGAGCGGCAGGAAGATCGCCGCCCCGATCAGACGGTTGAAGAGGTTGCCGAGCGCGACGCGCGCTCCGGCCTGATCGCCGCCGCGTGGCGCCTCCAGCACCGGGTTGAGCGCCGACCCGATATTGGCGCCGAGAACGAGCGCCAGCCCGGTGTCGAGCGGAACGACGCCCTTGGTCGCAAACGACAT
Organism: Methylovirgula sp.; assembly: GCA_050728495.1. GTDB lineage: Bacteria > Pseudomonadota > Alphaproteobacteria > Rhizobiales > Beijerinckiaceae > Methylovirgula. Next base: position 4,694 of record JBOHJJ010000158.1, on the reverse strand, counting down.
GACGAGCAGCACGATCGCGGCGCTCGAATGCGCCGCCCATGCCGCCAGCGCCCCGAAGAGGAGGGCGATGATCGGCTGCGTGGCGACCGCACCGAGCAGCATGCGCAGACTCGGCGCATCCTCGTACGGCGTGACGATCGCGAGAAGCTCGGTCAACGCCAGCAGCATGAGACCCAGGCCGATCGCCACGCGGCCCAAATCGCGCGCGCGGCTCGCATTGCCTTGCCGAAACATCAGTACGCCGACGACGAGCAGCAGCGGCGCGGCCGCCGCCAGGTCGAAGGAGAGAAGCTGGACGATGAGCGTCGTGCCGACGTTGGCGCCGAGCATCACGGCAAGTGCCGGGACGAGATCGACGAGGCCGCCGGCCGCGAAGCCCGCGACCATCAGGCCGGTCGCGGTGCTACTTTGCAAAATCGCGGTGACGCCGAGCCCGGCGGCAAAGGCCTGCAGACGATTGCTGAACGCCCCGCCGAGGCCGCGCCGCAGATCGGGGCCGAAAGCGCGCTGAATCCCGCTCTGGACCATGTGAAGGCCCCAGAGCAACAGCGCGACCGCGCCGGCAAGGTCGAGCAAGGAAAGCGTCGCGTTCATCGGCCCGCCGCCTCCCGCGGCCAAACAAAGCCGCCACTCGGCATTCCCCCAAGCTGGCGTATTTTGCGCGGAATTCAACCGGGAAGACTGCGCGAAATCCGCCCGCGATGCCGCTTATTGGCGCCTACAGCACGCTGCGCCCCGCCCGGTCGAGTGCCGCGAAAGCTTCGTCCGAAAGTTGGAGTTCGGCGGCGGCGACATTCTCGATGAGATGCTGCGGGTTCGCCGTTCCCGGGATCGGCAGAATGACTTTCGCACGTTTCAGCGCCCAGGCGAGCGCCACTTGCCCGGGATTTGCGTTAAGCGCCTTGGCGGTCTCGATCAGCGCCGAACCCGGCCGCGCCAGCGCGCCCGCCGCGAGCGGCGCCCAAGGAATAAAGCCGATGTTGTGCTTCTCGCAGTAGACGAGCACATCTTCGCTGGCGCGGTTCACGAGGTTGTAGCGGTTCTGCACCGTTGCCACCGGAAAATACTTACGCGCCGCCTCGATGTCGTCGACGCCGACGTCGCTCAGTCCGACATGGCGGATCAAGCCTTCTTTGCGCATCGCCGCGACGACCGCGAATTGCTCGTCACGCGAAACCGCGGGATCGATCCTATGAAGCTGCCAGAGGTCGATGCGGTCAACGCCGAGCCGCCGCAGGCTCATCATCACGCATTGGCGCAAATATTCCGGGCGGCCGAGCGGACGCCAGATGTCCGGGCCGCTCCGCGCCAGACCGCCCTTGGTGGCGATGGTGAGACCTTTATACGGATAGAGAACCTCGCGGATCAGGCTCTCGCTCACGAACGGCCCATAGCTGTCGGCCGTATCGATGAAGTTGATGCCGAGCTCGGGAACGAGCTTCAACGTCGCGCGCGCTTGTTTCGGGTCAGCCGGATCCCCCCAAATGCCTTTTCCGGTGATACGCATGGCACCGAAGCCCAAGCGATTTATTTTAATGTCGTCGCCGATTTCAAATTGGCCGGCAGCGGCCGCGGAAGGATAAGAAGTCACGCACGGATCCATTCGATGGGAAATGCCGGCCAAGAGCGCTCCGCCGGCTTCCCAAGAGATAGCGCACATTGGTGGCGGCGCCCAATCGAAAAACGCTTGTGCCCCGGGGTGCGAATATCGTCCGGCCACAGGCGCCGCAGCGGCGGCTTGCGCGGTTTTGGCCCTTCGTCTATGCCGCTGCCTTCGCTAGACCCCAAGGAATCGTCCATGTCCGCGCCTGTCGCCATCCTCATGGGCAGCCAATCGGACTGGGCGACCATGCGCCACGCGGCCGAAACGCTCGACCGCCTCAAGGTCGGCCATGAAACGAAGATCGTCTCCGCGCATCGCACCCCGGACCGGCTGATGAAATTCGCCAAAGGCGCTGAGGCGGCGGGTTTCAAGGTCATCATTGCCGGCGCTGGCGGCGCCGCGCATCTGCCCGGCATGACCGCGGCGCTGACCAACCTGCCGGTCTTCGGCGTGCCTATCGAGACCAAGACATTGGCGGGACAGGATTCGCTCTATTCCATCGTACAGATGCCGGCCGGGGTGCCGGTCGGCACCTTGGCGATCGGCAAGGCCGGGGCCATTAACGCGGCGCTGCTTGCCGCCGCCGTGCTGGCGCTGAGCGACGCCGCTTTGGCGAAGCGGCTCGCCGCGTGGCGTGCTGCGCAGACCGCGGCGGTTGCCGAACGTCCCGAGGATTGAGGGATGTCGCACCTCCAGCCGGGCAGCACGATCGGCATTCTAGGTGGCGGGCAACTCGGGCGGATGCTGGCGGTGGCAGCGGCTCGGCTCGGGCTCAAGACACACATCTATGCGCCACAAGCCGACAGTCCTGCCTTCGATGTGGCAGCCGCACGTACCGTCGGCTCTTTTGACGACGCCGATGCGCTGGCCGACTTTGCCGACAACATCGACGTGGCGACCTACGAGTTTGAAAACGTACCGGCCGGTAGCGTTTCGGTGCTCGCCCAACTTTGTCCCGTGCGACCCGGCCCGGCGGCGCTCGAAGCAAGCCAGGACCGGCTCGCCGAAAAGGAATTTCTCGCTTCGCTGGGAATCGAGGTCGCCGCCTATGCGTCGGTGGAGGACGCCGGCGCCTTGATCCGTGCCGTCGCCAAGCTCGGCCGTCCGTCGATCTTGAAGACGCGGCGTTTCGGCTACGACGGCAAAGGCCAGATTACGATCCGCGAGGGATCGGATCTTGCCGCAAGCTTCCGCAGCCTGGGCGGGGCGCCGGCGATTCTCGAATCGATCATTCCCTTCGTGAAGGAGATTTCGGTCATCGCGGCACGGGGAATGGACGGCCAATTCGCCGCCTATGACGTGACCGAAAACGTCCATGTGAACCACATTTTGAGCAGCAGCCGGGCGCCGGCCGAGCTCGATCCGGCGTGCGCCGCGGCGGCGGTCGCCGCCGCCCGCAAAATCGCCGATGCGCTCGATTACGTCGGCGTCATCGGTGTCGAAATGTTCGTAGTCGAGGAGCCCGGCACGGCGCGGCAAAAGATCAAGGTCAACGAAATCGCCCCGCGCGTACACAATTCCGGCCATTGGACCTTGGACGGCGCCGTCTGCTCGCAATTCGAGCAACACGTCCGTGCCATCGCCGGCTGGCCGCTCGGGTCCACGGCGCGGCACGGAGCGATGGTGACGATGCACAATCTCATCGGCGACGAGGTGAATGCTTTCGCCGAGCTTTTGGCCGAGCCCGGTGCCTGCGTGCATATCTACGGGAAGGAGCATGCGCGCCCGGGCCGCAAAATGGGCCACGTCACGCGGATATTGTCGAAGCACGAAGCCTGAGGAGCGCCGCCGCAATCCCCCGCTTCACCTGGACAAATTTGCTTGGCTCTGCTAAGCGCCTGCGTTCCGATCGGGCGGTGATTTTCCGCTTTGCGGCCGCTTCATGCGCGGCCAGGCTCATGAAGGATGGCTGCGTGCAAGTTCTGGTTCGCGACAACAATGTTGACCAAGCCCTGAAGGCGCTGAAGAAAAAGATGCAGCGCGAAGGCATTTTCCGCGAGATGAAGCTGCGCGGCCATTATGAGAAACCGTCCGAAAAACGCGCCCGCGAAAAGGCCGAGGCGATCCGCCGCGCCCGCAAATTGGCCCGCAAGAAGCTGCAGCGCGAGGGCCTGCTGCCGGTAAAGGCGAAGCCGACCATCGGAATGCGCTGATCGTCCGATCGGCGACATGGTCCGGGCGAACGCGAACTCGCGACCTCGTTATTTTTCCCGCAACGATCTTGTGCTAGGTCCCATTCGGCCGGCATTGCTGCGGCACGTCGCAATCTTGCCGGATTGCCGGGGCCTAACGTGGCGCCGCGGCAAAGAGCCCGATCGCCGTTTCCAAGTCTCGCACGGCACGCTGACATGGACACTTTGGGAATCTTGATAAGTCTTCGACGCCCGCTCGGGCTTGCCGCGCTCGCCGCGCTCGCTATCGGCGTTGCCGGGTGCGAGAACGGCAACGGGCTCATGCCGGGTACCGGCGTGGCCGAAGTGGTCAACGAATCGCCGCAGGAAGCCGATGCCAACATCGCCTCTCTAACCGACGTCATACAGCGCAATCCAAATAGCGCCGAGGCCTATAATACGCGCGGCGTCGCCTACGCGCGGATCGGCCGGTTCGCCGAGGCGATCGCCGACTTCACCCAGGCGATCAAGATCAGCCCCAACGACGCGGCGCCGCTTACCAACCGGGCGCTCGCCTATCGTCAGACCGGCCGCGACGACCTGGCGCTTGCCGATTTCACCCAGGCGATCCTCGTCAATCCCAACCACGCGCCCGCCTATCTCGGCCGCGCCAATCTTTTGCGTTCGCAAGGCAAGTTCGACCAAGCCCGCGCCGACCTCGACCAGGCGATCCGCCTCAATCCGGAGAATGCCCAAGCATTCCATGCGCGCGGCTTGATCTATCAGCGCGAAGGCAACCAGCAGCAGGCGATCACCGATTTCAGCGATGCGATAGACCGCGATCCTTTCGTCGGCGCGCCCTACGAAGCGCGTGGCGAAAGCTTCCTCGCCCTCAACGAGCCGCAGAAGGCGATCGAGGACTTCAACGCGGCGCTCAATGTCGACAGCAAGAATGCTGATGCTTGGGCCGGCCTCGGACT
>JBOHJJ010000157.1:0-3720 GCA_050728495.1 Methylovirgula sp. | reverse complement strand
CGGAGGGCAAATCTCCGACGTTGCTCCGAGCCCGAAGGAGAACCGCGGCGCGCTGGTTCGGCGGCGTCTCGCTCTGGGACGCGGCGGTGCCGCCGCAAGGCGGCAAACCGTGGGCGCGCCGCATCGGTTGGCTCGTGCTCCTCTGGACGGCGAGTGTTGCGGCGCTCGGCATCGTGGCGCCGATCTTCCATGTGCTGATGTCGCTCGCCGGACTGACGGCGGGCGGAGATCATTTTGGCGGCGCGACCAGCGCGAACATCGCGCCTTGCGGATCGAGACCCTGAATCGTCCACGCTCCACCCGGCACTTCCTGCGGACCGTTGATTACCTTGCCGCCCGTCGCCTTGACGCGCGCCGCCGCTTCGTCGATGTCCGACACCGTGAAATAGTAGAGCCAATAAGGTGTCGGTTCCTGCGCAGGCTTCGTGAAAGTTCCGCCGATCGCCGGGCCGCCGGCATTGAAGAGCTGATAGATGCCCATCGGCCCCATATTCAAGGCGTCACCTTTTCCCCATCCGAACAGACCGGAATAGAATTCGAAGGCACGCCCTCCATCCGCGGCGTGCAATTCGTGCCAGCCGATGTGTCCCGGAGTCATTTGCGCTGGGGATTGGCCTTGCTCCGATGGCTTGAAGAGAGCGAACGCCGCGCCCTGCGGATCGGCGAGAACCGCGAACCTTCCGACGCCGGGAATGTCTGCGGGCGCGTGATGAACTTTGCCGCCCGCCTGCTCAACGCGCGCCACGTCGGCATCGACGTCCCCAACGCTGACATAGCCGAGCCAGCCCGGCCGCACGCCTGCCGCCCCAGCTTCCGGAGATAGCGCCATCAGTCCGGCGACCGGCACCGCGCCCGCCGTGAACAACGTGTAGCGGAGGTTCGGCATCTCGGCTTCGCGCGCACCCCAGCCGACGACGTGTTTATAGAAATTCTCCGCCGCCGCGGGGTCGGAGGTCATCAGCTCGTACCAGACAAATTTACCTGACATTGGCTTTCCTCCCGTCGCGCGTTCCGCTCACCGGCGGCAAAAGTTTCGCGAAGACGCAGCCTATAGGCCAGGATGGTAAGACGTCAAAATGACGCTGGAAACTCGGCACGATGCGAAGTTGCGGTCGTCGTCAGCACTGAATATGACGTTGCAGGAAGACGGCGCGAAGGATGTTGGACATGGCGAGCCATTGGCAGACGGCTCAGCGCGATAAGACAAGCCAGAGCGCGGCAACAAGCACCATGCCGACGAACCCGGCGAGAAAGATCATGCGGCGCAAAGGCGTCCGCAGGACGATCTCGCCTTGGCGCGCCTTCGCGGCGGGATATGCGGTTTGTTCCGTATCGCCGTTGTTGGCCATGGCATGCGCTCCGTTTCTGTTCGCTCAACAACCGAACAGCGCAGCGAATGTTCCAGGTCACGCCTATGTCATGGAGGCAGCAATGCAATTCAGCTTAGAGAGCGCGGCGTTCCGCAACGGCGGCGCAATTCCGCGCAAATACGCGCGCGCCGGCGATAATCTTTCACCGCCGCTCGCCTGGCGCGACGCGCCAGCTGGCACGAAAAGCTTTGTGCTGATCGTCGCCGACCCCGATGCGCCCTCCGGCACGTTCCATCATTGGGTAGTCTACGACATTCCCGCCGATAGCACCGCCTTGCAGGAAGGCGCGGGGAGCAAATCCGGCGGTCTCAGTCAAGGCGTGAACGATTTTGGCGACGCCTATTACGACGGGCCGCAACCACCCCGCGGCCACGGCGTGCACCACTATCATTTCCGCCTCGCCGCGCTCGATGTCACGAAGCTCGATCCGGATGGCAAGAAGGTCGCGCAGATCTGGGCGAAGGCGCGCCCGCATATGCTCGCGGAGACCGAGCTCGTCGGCACCTACGAGACGAAGTAACTTTGCCGCCGGCAGCGGCGTAACTTCCCTCTCCCCGCCGACGGAGAGAGGGAATTGCGGCCTTCTACTTCTTGTCGGCCGGCGGCGACGCATTCGGCGGCGCGGGTTGGGCGGGCGTCGGCGCGGCCGTATCGGATGGCGCCGAAGTGCTGCGCACGATCTTCGCGTCTTTGTGCAATTGCTGAATGAGTTCGGCCTGTGCCTGCTGCGCGACAAAAGCCTCGACTTGCCCTTTCACCTGATCGAAGGGCGGGAAGGTAGTCTGCCGCTTGCCTTCGACCTTGATGATGTGCCAGCCGAACTGGGTTTTGATCGGCTCTGAGACCTCGCCTACCTTGAGTTTGAAGGCGGCATCGGCGAACTCCGGCACCATCCGGTCTTTGGTAAACCAGCCAAGATCAACGCCCTGTTCGGCGGCGTCCTTGGAGACTTCCTTGGCGACTTTTGCGAAATCCTCGCCGGCTTTGATCCGCTTCAGCGCCGCCTCCGCCTCGGCTTGCGTATCGACAAGAATGTGGCGGGCGTGAATTTCCGTCTCCGGCTTTTGCGCCTTGGCCGCCGCGTCATAGGTCTGCTGCAGCTTTTCCGGAGTAATGGCGTCCTTTGCGACTTTGCCGAGCAACGCCTCGGCCAAGACTTTGCCGCGGTAATAGGCAAGCCGCTTGGCGAAATCCGGATCCTGATCGAGTTTGTCGGCTTCGGCCTTCTGCGCGACGAGTTCGCTGTCGATCAGATAGTCGAGAAGATAAGCGTCGCGCGCGCTGCCCTGCAATTGTTGCGGGATGCTCGATCCGAGGTCCTCGGCGGCGATCTTGAGATCCGCGTCGGTGATCTCGGTACCGTTCACCGTGGCAAGCACTTCGGCCGCCGCCGGTGCCGCCAGGAAAACCGCGGATAAGCAAATAAGAGCGAGGCCGAGCGCCGTTTTTGTTGTTGTCATACTGCGGGTCTCCTTAGGCTGGGGAAGGTTGAGGAAACTTCGATGTGCCATGCCGCGCCGCTTGGAGCACTTTGCCTCGATTGACAAGGCCAACCCCCCCTCTTATCTCTCGAAATGTCTGTGCGTGGCTGATTTTTCTGCAAAATAGGCCGTAACACCAGGGCGTTTTCGGGCGAAGCGGAGCGTGGCGCGGGGTCGGCGTCCGAACTTGCCCGGAATCAGGTAGTTGGAACCACGGCATCCCGCCGCGAGGGATTTTCCTGAAATGCACTTGGCCGCGCCCTCCCGGCCCCACTCATTGCACGTTCCTAGCTACGATGCGCAAACGGGGCGGGTCGCGATTCGCCGGGTTGGAGCGCAGCGCAGCTAGATCCGGGCGGCCGCTGGCCGCGAAAGGTTTCCTGAATGTTCACCAGCGTCGCAATGAAGATTTTCGGCTCGGCCAACGATCGTCGGCTGAAGACGTATGGGCCGAAGGTCGTGGCCATCAATGCACTCGAGCCGGAGATCGCCAAGCTGACAGACGCCGAACTGCGCGCCCAAACGGACGCGTTCCGCGCTCGGCTCGATGCGGGCGAGAATCTCGATGCGCTACTCGTGCCCGCTTTCGCGACGGTGCGCGAGGCCGCCAAGCGCGTGCTCGGGCAGCGCCATTTCGATGTCCAGCTCATCGGCGGCATGGTCCTCCACGAAGGTACGATCGCCGAGATGCGTACCGGCGAAGGCAAGACGCTGGTGGCGACGCTCGCCGCCTATCTCAACGCGCTGCCGCGCACCGGCGTGCATGTCGTCACCGTCAACGATTATCTGGCTCGCCGCGATGCTGAATGGATGGGCCGCATCTATAATTTCCTCGGGCTGACGGTCGGCACGATCGTCCGCGGCAAGGA
>JBOHJJ010000156.1:0-7328 GCA_050728495.1 Methylovirgula sp. | reverse complement strand
ACGTCGTGGTCAGCGCGCTCGCCGCGCTCTACGTCGAGGCGATCCGCAACGTGCCGCTGCTGCTGCAACTGCTCTTCTGGTACAACATCGTGCTCGAAGGCTTGCCGCGGCCGCCCCGCTCCTGGGCGCTCCCCGGGCATATTTATCTCAGCAACCGCGGCCTCTTTCTGCCGGCGCCGGTCTTTGCGCCGGGGGCAATCTTTGTGCTCGTCGCTTGCATCGTCGGCCTCGGCGTCGGCGTTTGGGCGTGGGCAAAACACAAGCCGTTGCTGGTTCTTGCCGCAACCGCTCTGCCGCTTGCGGCGTATTTTGTTGCGGGCGAACCGATCGGCCTTGCCGCGCCGGTATTCCAGGGCTTCAACTTTGTAGGCGGCGCCAGGCTTCTGCCGGAGTTCGTGGCGCTCCTTCTCGGACTCTCGCTCTATACCTCAGCCTTCATTGCCGAGATCGTGCGCGCCGGCATCCAGGGAGTCCCCAAGGGGCAGAGCGAGGCCGCGGCGGCGCTCGGGCTTCGCCGGCGCCAAACCCGCAAATACGTGGTCGTCCCGCAAGCGATGCGGCTCATCGTGCCGCCGCTGACCAGCGAATATCTGAACCTCTTCAAGAATTCTTCATTGGCCGTGCTCATCGGCTATCCGGATTTGATGCAGGTCTTTGCCGGCACCGTGCTGAACCAGACCGGCGCGGCCGTACCGGTCGTCTTCACGACCATGGCCGTCTATCTTTCGGTTTCGCTGGCAATTTCGCTGGCCATGAACCTGTATAACCGCCGCATCGGCAGGGGCAACGCCTGATGACCGCGCTTGCCGAACGATCGCGACTGACGGCGCGCATCGATCCGCTGCGCGGGCTTTTTGCGACGCCGTCCTCGATCTTCCTGACGGTTGCTTGCATCGCATTCCTCATCTGGGCGCTGCCTGGCTTGCTGCGGTTCTTCGTCTTCGATGCGGTGTGGAACGCAAGCGACGGACTGCCTTGCCGCGCGCCGGGGGCCGGCGCCTGCTGGGCCTTCGTCGCTCATAAGCTTCCCTATTTCACCTATGGCGCCTATCCGCTCGCGCAGCGCTGGCGGGTGAACCTCGTGGTTGGGCTCGGCGCCACGCTCGTCGCCTGGGTTCTGATCCCCAAGGCGCCGGCGCGCAGGCTCGGCGGGGCGCTGCTCCTGCTCGTCTATCCAATCGTTGCCTTTGTCCTCCTGGCAGGCGCGCCATTCCTCGGCCTTGGCTATGTTTCGAGCGATCTTTGGGGCGGCATTTTGGTGACCTTCGTCATCGCCGCCTTCGGCATCGTCGTCTCGCTGCCGTTCGGGATATTGCTGGCGCTCGGTCGGCGCTCGAATCTGACGGTACTGCGGCTGGCCAGCATCGCGTTCATCGAATTCATGCGCGGCGTGCCGATGATCGCCGTTCTGTTCATGGCCAGTACAATGCTGCCGCTGGTTCTTCCCCAGGGACTTGCCCCGGATCGACTGCTGCCGCCGCTCATCGGCGTGGCGCTTTTCGCGTCCGCCTATATGGCGGAAGTAGTGCGCGGCGGCTTGCAGGCCCTGCCGAAAGGACAAAGCGAGGCGGCGCAGGCTCTGGGCTTGCGCTTCTGGACGCGGCAACGTCTGGTGATTTTGCCGCAGGCGCTGCGCCTCGTCATTCCCGCCATCGCCAACACGGTGATCGGCCTCTTCAAGGATACGACGCTCGTCGCCACCGTGGGGATTTTCGATTTCCTGCGCAGCGTCGATTCGGCGAGGCTTGATCCGCATTGGGCCGGCCCGACGATCACCACGACGGCCTATTCCTTTGCCGCGCTCTTTTATTTCGTCTGCTGTTTCGGCATGTCACGATATTCGTACCATCTCGAAAGCCGCTTGCGCCGCGCCCAATAGAGCTCCGATGTCCGAGAATTCCCGTCCGCAGGATCGCGCCGTCGAGATCGAAGGCCTCGACAAATGGTATGGCAATTTTCACGTCCTGCGCGGCATCAACCTCGTTGTCGGCAGGGGCGAGCGCATCGTCGTCTGCGGTCCCTCAGGCTCCGGCAAGTCGACCCTCATCCGCTGCATCAATGGGCTCGAAGATCATCAGCAGGGCCGAATCGTCGTCAACGGCATGGAACTGACGCGCGATCCCGCCGCCATCGACAAGGTGCGGCGCAACGTCGGCATGGTGTTCCAGCACTTCAATCTTTTCGCGCATCTCAGCGTTCTCGACAACTGCACGTTGGCGCCGATTCACGTGCGCAAGCTGCCGAAGGCCGAGGCCGAAGAACTCGCGCAGCGCTATCTTGCGCGCGTGCGGCTTGCCGAACAGCTGCATAAATATCCGGCGCAGCTCTCGGGCGGGGAACAGCAGCGCGTCGCCATCGCCCGGGCGCTCTGCATGAGCCCGAGCATCATGCTGTTCGACGAGCCGACCTCGGCGCTCGATCCCGAAATGGTGAAGGAAGTGCTCGACACGATCATCGGTCTCGCCGAAGAGGGCATGACCATGCTCTGCGTGACGCACGAGATGGGCTTTGCCCGGCAGGTGGCCGACCAGGTGATTTTTATGGACGAAGGCGAGATCGTCGAGGCCGACCGGCCGGAGGCCTTTTTTTCGGCGCCGCGACACGAACGCACCAAGCTTTTCCTGAGCCGGATCCTGCGCTAAACATGCGCCGCTAAGCTCGGATGGATTCCAGCTGTGCGGCAATCGTCTCTTGCATGTTTCATGGACCGGTCTTTCCGCCGAAGTCCACTCCTGGGCACCCATGGTCAATTTCTGGCTGACACTGCCTTTGCCGGGTCTGCTCGCCAGCCTGGTTCTCTTTTTCTGCGTCACCGGCGGGATTCTCGTCTGGCTTTCCTTCGGCCCGATGACCGGAGCGGCGGTACAACGCTTGAAAGGCGTCGTTCCGCCGGTGATGGGCGCCATCGCGGTGATCCTTGCCATCCTCATCGGCTTTCTGGCGAGCGACATCTGGGAGCGCGAACGCGGCGCGGCGGCCGCGGTCCGCGCTGAGGCCAACCAGCTTGTCGCCCTCGATCGGCTCGCCGCGACTTTCGGCCTGCCGCGCGATTCGCTCGATGCGGCGATCCGCACCTACGCGGCGACCGTGGTCCAAAAAGAATGGCCGAGCATGGAGCGCGAGCAAGCGTCGCCAGATGCCGAAAACGCGCTCGACCAGCTCTTCAAGGCGGTCGACGCGCTGGATCTCAATACCGCCAACCGCGGCGATCTCGACCGCCTGATGACCAGCACCGCGCTCGAGGTTCGCACCGCGCGCAACACGCGACTGAGCCTCGCCCAAAACCATTCCGATGACGCCAAATGGCTTTCCGTGCTGGCGCTCGCGGTCATGGCCCAGGTCAGCGTCGCAATGGTGCACCTGGAGCGCCCCCGGCCGCAGATCGCGGCTCTCGCCGTCCTGACGATCAGCATTATCATCGTGACCGGTACATTGGCGGCGCATGAGCTGCCGTTTTCGGCGCCGCTGCCCATCTCGCCGGCGCCGCTCGCCCATGTTCTCGCTCTCGTTCCGGCGGGCTGATCTGCCGCAACCGGCCAAGCTGGCGCCCGATTTCGACGAATTCTTGAAAGTTCCTTAAAACCTTCGCTTTTTCCCCAATATAAACAATGGGATAGAACAGGAACATCCGGGTCCTCCGCGATAACGCAATGAACTGGCAGAGGAAACTCCGCGCAAAATGTTGGCGCAGCGGAAGTTAAGCTTGACTTAGAACATAAAGGGAATATAAGGGGAACATTCAGGCCACTGGAGCCGCCGAATGTTGCCCTTTGTGGAAGATGCTGCGGAGATTGCTTCGCTTGCCGCCTTTGTTGCTCTGATTGCGCTTCTCGCGAGAACCGTCGGGGCGAACTGAGATCCCTGTTGAGGGCGCGCCCGGCGCGCTTCTGAGAAGCGCCTGGGTCCGTTAGGATCTGTTCCTATCTCACGGAAATCCAGTGGAACCCTACTTTCCCGAGAGCAATTCGGCGGGACCGGAGACGTCGCCTTCGCTGGGCGGCGTTTTTCGCGCCGTGCGTTTTGTCCATCTCCACGTCCATAGCTCGTTTTCCTTACGGGAAGGGGCGCTGTCGATCGGCAAATTGGCCAAGCTCGCCGTCGCCGACGCCATGCCGGCGCTGGCCATCACCGACACCAATAATCTCTTCGGGGCGCTCGAATTTTCCGAAAAGCTCGCCAAAGAAGGCGTCCAGCCGATCGTTGGCATTGAGCTTGCCGTCGAGTTCGGCGACGGCATCGAGGTCGCGCCGCGCGGCGGCGACCCGGGGGCAGGGCGCGCCTCAATCGTGCTGCTCGCCAAGGACGCGGCCGGCTATCGCAATCTGATGCATCTGGCCTCGTGCGCCTGGCTCGATCCGGCGCCCGGGGATTTGCCGCACGTGCCGCTTGCCAAGCTCGAAGCCCGCGGCGAGGGGTTGATCGCGCTTTCCGGCGGCCCAAAAGGGCCGCTCGATCGCGCCCTTGCATCGACGCTGCGGGAGGTCGCCGGCCGCCGTTTCGAGGCGCTGGCCCGGATCTTTCCGGATCGCTTCTATATCGAGCTGCAGCGCCATGGACTTTCGCGCGAGCGCGAGGTCGAACCTGAGCTCGTCGATTTGGCCTTTCGCCACGGCGTGCCGCTGGTTGCGACCAACGAGGCCTATTTCGCCGAAGCCGAGGACTATGAAGCCCACGATGCGCTGCTCTGCATCGCCGACGGCACGGTGATCGGCGACAGCGCGCGCCGTCAGGTTTCTCCCGAGCACCGGTTCAAGACGCGCGCCGACATGTCCGCTGCATTTGCCGATCTTCCCGAGGCGCTCGCCAACACGGTCGAGATCGCCTTGCGCTGCGCGTATCGGCCGCTGACTCGCAAGCCGATCTTGCCGCGCTTTGCGAGCGCCGGCGGTGCGGCCGAGGAAGCGGCGGAACTCGTGCGCCAGGCCGAGGCGGGGCTCGAGGCGCGGCTTGCCAAGCACGGCCCGGCTCCGGGACTGAGCGAAACGGTGTATCGCGACCGGCTCGCCTATGAGCTCGACGTCATTATCAAAATGGAATTCCCCGGCTATTTCCTGATTGTTGCGGATTTCATTCAGTATGCGAAAGCCCAAGGCATTCCGGTCGGGCCGGGGCGCGGCTCGGGGGCGGGCTCGCTGGTCGCCTATGCGTTGACGATTACCGATCTCGATCCGCTCCGCTTCGGCCTGCTTTTTGAGCGCTTCCTCAATCCCGAACGTGTCTCGATGCCGGATTTCGACATCGACTTCTGCCAGGAGCGGCGCGACGAGGTGATCCGCTATGTCCGGCGCCGCTACGGCGAAGACAGGGTGGCGCAGATCATCACCTTCGGCTCGTTCCTGGCGCGCGGCGTGATGCGCAACGTCGGGCGCGTGCTCGAAATGCCGCTCGGCCAGGTCGACAAGCTCGCCAAACTCGTGCCGCAGAACCCGACGGCGCCGGTCACCATCAAACAAGCGATTGCCAGCGAGCCGCGCCTGAAGGGAGCCGCCGCCGAGCCGCGCGTGGCGCGCATGCTGAAAATCGCCGAGACTCTCGAGGGCCTTTATTCGAACGCCTCGACCCATGCGGCCGGCATCGTGATCGCCGACCGGCCGCTCGAAGAACTCGTGCCGCTCTATCGCGATCCGAAATCCGATATGCCGGCGACCCAGTTCAACATGAAATGGGTCGAGCCGGCGGGGTTGGTGAAGTTCGACTTTCTCGGCCTCAAGACGCTCACCGTCCTCGACAAAACCGTGCGACTCCTTGCGCAGCGCGGGTTCCGGCTCGATCTCGCGGCCATTCCGCTGGACGACAAGGAGACCTACGAGATGATGGGGCGCGGCGAGGTCGTCGGCGTGTTCCAGGTGGAAAGCGCGGGGATGCGCAAGGCGCTGGTCGAAATGCGCGCCGACCGATTCGAAGACCTGATCGCGCTCGTCGCGCTCTATCGGCCGGGGCCCATGGCCAATATCCCCGTCTATTGCGCGCGTAAGCTCGGCCAGGAGCGCGTCGAATATCTTCACCCGAAGCTGGAGCCGATTCTCAAAGAGACTTTCGGCGTCATCACCTATCAGGAGCAGGTGCAGCAGATCGCCCGTGATCTCGCCGGCTACAGTCTCAGCCAGGCCGACATCTTGCGCCGGGCCATGGGCAAGAAGATCAAGGCCGAGATGGACGCGCAGCGCGGGCGTTTCGTTTCCGGCGCAGTGGAGCGCGGCCTCACCAAGGCGGAAGCGGATTCAATCTTCGATGCCTGCGCCAAATTTGCCGAATATGGTTTCAACAAATCGCACTCGGCGCCTTACGCGCTTTTGACCTACCAGACGGCCTATCTCAAGGCCAATTATCCGGTCGAATTCCTCGCCGCCTCGATGACGCTCGACAAGTCATCGACCGACAAGCTCGCCGAATTCTGCAATGAGGCGCGCCGGATCGGAATCAAAGTTGCGCCGCCCTCGGTCAATCGCTCAGGCGTCGATTTCGAAGTTGCCGCGGATGAAAGTGGTGGTTTGTCGATCATCTACGCGCTTTCGGCGATCAAAGGCGTCGGCGACGGCCAGGCGCAGGCGCTGGTTTCGGCACGCGGCGATAGGGGGTTTGCCGACCTGGGCGACTTCGCGGCGCGGATTTCGCCGCGCGATCTCAACAAACGGATGCTCGAAAGCCTCGCCGCGGCCGGTGCTTTCGATGTGCTCGAGGCAGACCGCGCCCGCGTCTTCGCCGCCATCGAACCGATCCTGGCGCTCGCGCACCGGCGGGAGGAAGAAAGCCGCGCCGGCCAATCAGCGCTGTTCGGCGCGGAGCGGCTCGATCCGTTCGCCGGCCTCAAAACCGAAAGCTGGCCGCTCGCCGAGCGGCTGCGCCGCGAATTCGACGCGGTCGGCTTTTTCCTTTCCGGCCATCCGCTCGATGCTTACGAAGCGATCCTCGCTCGGCTTCGGGTGACGCGTTGGGCGGATTTCTCGCGCGCCGTCAAACAGGGCGCCTCGGCCGGCCGGCTCGCCGCAATCGTGCTCGACCGGCAGGAGCGGCGCACGCGCTCGGGCACCAAAATGGGCATCGTGCAGCTCTCCGATCAGTCCGGCCAATACGAAGCGATTCTCTTCCAGGAAGGTTTGAACCAATATCGCGATCTTCTCGAAAAAGGCGCCGCGGTGCTCGTCGCGCTGCAGGCCAATGTCGATGGCGAGGACGTGCGGGCGCGCATCATGTCGGTCGAGCCGCTCGACCAAGCGGCGAGCCGCATCCAGAAGGGGCTGCGCGTCGTGCTGCGCGACGCGGCGCCGCTTGAGCAGGTGGCCAAGCGTCTCGCGACGAAGGGAGAGGACGAGATCTTCCTGGTGCTG
>JBOHJJ010000155.1:0-6781 GCA_050728495.1 Methylovirgula sp. | reverse complement strand
CGATGTGCGCCTCATAATGGGCGAGGAAGTCTTCGAAGAGCCGGTCGATTCGCTCGTCCGGCAAGCGCGCGCCACCATGTGCGAGGCCACGCTCGATCATGAGCCTTGCACCGCCACCGATCATCTTCCGGGCGGTCTCGTAAGGAATAGGTCGCACGCCCTCGCGCGCGAGGATCACGTTGAGCGTCGCAGCGAGGTCTGGCGCCGTTTCGGCAAGCGTTCCGTCAAGATCGAAGACAAGGAGGGGTGCGGTCATGGGCTCCGCATAGGACCGGACGGGGCGGGGATCAAGCGGCGTCAGGGCCGCAGATGCGCCTGCCACGAGGCTCGCGTATAAGGAGGCGGCGATTCGCGGAGCCCGAATGATGCGCCCCTGCCGACGACATACGTTCTTTTTATGGGTCAGCCTTGGTCTGGGCATCGCCGGTTGGGCGGGTGCGGCCATGGCCGCGAGCTATGAATTCCTGGCCGCACCGGAAAAAGACCTGAATCGGATCTATCGGCTCGATAGAGCCACCGGCGAGGTCGGAGCCTGTCAATATGGCCTGAAAGAGGGCACGATCGGTGTGACGCTCTGCTACGAGCCGGGCGAGGGAGCCGGCCCGCAGGAACCGGGCGACTATGCGCTCGTCGCCTCCAGCCACGAACGCGAAGGCGGCGTATTTCGCGTCGATCTGCACACCGGCATGATGTCGATCTGCTATGTATTGAACAACGCGGTCGTCTGCACGCCCCCGGCAAAATAGGCGGCTCCGTTGACGTCGGCCAAACGAAGCCCTAACCGCTCTGCATGAGCGGCTTCGATCAGGAAATCGCCAAAGAGCAGGCGGCCGCCGCCGCCCTCGACCTGGTGCGCCCGGGTATGCGGCTCGGTCTCGGTAGCGGCAGCACGGCGGCGCGTTTTGTCGGGCTTCTCGGGAGGCGCGTTCAGCAAGGCTTGCGGGTTGTCGGGGTGCCGACCTCGGAGGCGACCCGCAGCCAAGCGGAAGCGCTCGCCATTCCGCTCGCGAGTCTGGACGAGATCGGCGAACTTGATCTTACGATCGATGGCGCCGACGAATTCGATCCTGAGCTGCGGCTCATCAAGGGCGGCGGCGGCGCGTTGCTGCGCGAGAAAATCGTCGCCGCCGCCTCTCGCCGGATGATCGTTATCGCCGATTCCTCGAAGGCCGTCAAAATGCTCGGGAAGTTTCCGTTGCCCGTGGAGGTGAACAGGTTCGGGGTTGCAGCGACGCAACGGTTGATCGCGCGAGCCGCGCAAGCCTGCGGAATCGACGGCCCGATCGAGCCGCGCAAAGCGCGCAACGGCGAGGCCTTCGTTTCGGACGGCGGCCATTATGTCGTCGATTGCGCATTCGGCGCCATTCCCGCGCCGGAAGAGCTGGCGGCGCGGCTCAACGCGGTTCCCGGCGTCGTCGAACACGGACTCTTCCTTGGTCTTGCCAGTGCCGTGATTTCCGCCGGCCCGGAAGGAATTGAAATTCTAGGAAATATCGATGCCGGAATTTGACGTCGATCTCTTCGTCATCGGGGCGGGCTCGGGCGGCGTGCGTGCGGCGCGCGTTGCTGCGGGCCATGGCGCGAAAGTGATGCTCGCCGAAGAATTTCGTATCGGCGGTACGTGCGTGGTCCGCGGCTGCGTGCCCAAGAAACTGCTCGTCTATGCGAGCCGCTTCGCCGACGACTTCGCCGACGCGGCGGGATACGGCTGGAACGTACCAAAGGCGACGTTCGACTGGAGCAAACTCGTCGCCACCAAGGACAAGGAGATCTCTAGGCTTTCTGCGATCTATCGCGCCCATCTTGAAGGCGCCGGCGTCGAGCTTGTGAAATCGCGCGCCGTTCTCGACGATGCCCATACGGTCAGGCTGCTTGCCGATGATCGCCGCATCAGCGCCCGGATCATTCTCGTCGCCACCGGTTCCGCGCCCTTCCTGGCGCCCGATATTCCGGGCCTCGAACATACGATCACCTCGAATGAAATCTTCGATCTGCCGGAACTGCCGCGAGACATTTTGATCGTGGGCGGCGGCTATATCGCGGTCGAGTTCGCCTCACTCCTCACACGGCTCGGAAGCCACGTGACACTCGCGATGCGCGGTGAAAACATCTTGCGCGGCTTCGACGAGGATTTACGGATCGCCTTGCGCGACGCTCTGGCCGAAGCCGGCGTTGCGTTCAAGTTCACCAATCTGCCGACCCGCATCGATAAAGTAAGGCGCGGGCTTTCGGTGGCGCTCGGTAATGGCGAGAGACTTGAAGTCGATCAGGTGATGGTGGCGACCGGTCGCCATCCGAACACGCGAGGCCTCGGCCTCGAAAAGCTCGGTGTCGCGCGCGACGCGGTCGGTGCGATCAAAGTCGATCCATGGTCGCGATCGAGCGTGGCTTCGATCTATGCGGTGGGGGACGTGACAGACCGCGTTGCCCTGACGCCGGTCGCGATACGCGATGGGCAGGCCTTCGCCGATACCGTATTCGGCGACAAGAAATGGGCGGTCGATCACACGAATGTCGCCACCGCGGTCTTTGCGACGCCTGAGCTCGGCACGGTTGGGCTCAGCGAGGCCGAAGCACGCGCCGCTTACGCTTGCGTCGATGTTTATGCGACGCGCTTCCGGCCGCTGAAAGCGGCGTTGTCGGGGCGCAAGGAAATAGTGCTCATGAAGATCGTCGTGGATCGGCAGAGCGATCGGGTGGTTGGTATCCACATGCTCGGCGAAGGCGCCGCAGAGATGGTGCAACTCCTTGCCATTGCTGTTAAAATTGGCGTGCGCAAGAGCGATCTCGACGCTACGATACCGGTGCATCCGACCTCGGCCGAGGAGTTCGTTACCTTACATTCCCGCAGCGCGCGCTACGAGCAGGTCAAGCTCGACCCCGGCGAGGCGGCGGCACTTCCGGACGAAGAGAGAATGCCTTAACGAAGCTCAGCCGAGAGGGCAGATTGGCGTCGCCAATCGAGGTGCCCGCGTGTAAAAGGCTCGCGCAGACCCTCTCCCAAAGGGGGAAGGATCGCACGCATTCCTTGGACCAATCTTATGCCCCCCGAATCCTGGTCGCCCGGTAGCTGGCGGACGAAGCCCCTCGAGCAGGCACCCGTTTACCCGGACGCCACTGCGCTCGCCGACGTGGAGCGTCAGCTCGCCACCTTCCCGCCGCTCGTCTTCGCCGGCGAAGCGCGCAAGCTGAAGGCGCTGCTCGCCAAGGCCTCGAAGGGCGAAGCCTTCCTGTTCCAAGGCGGCGATTGCGCCGAGAGTTTTGCCGAGCACGCCGCCGACAACATCCGCGATTTCTTCCGCGTCTTTTTGCAGATGGCGGTGGTTATGACCTTTGCCGCGGCGCTGCCGGTGGTCAAGGTCGGGCGGATCGCCGGCCAGTTCGCCAAGCCCCGCTCCGAGCCGATGGAAGTGAAGAACGGCGTGGCGCTGCCGAGCTATCGCGGCGACATCGTCAACGACATCGCCTTTACGGAGGCGGCGCGCGTTGCCGATCCGGTGCGCCAGCTCATGGCCTATCGGCAAGCCGCTGCGACGCTGAACTTGATCCGCGCTTTTGCTTCGGGAGGCTACGCCAATCTCGAAAACGCGCACCGCTGGATGCTTGGCTTCATCAAAGACAGCCCGCAATCGGCGCGCTACCAGGAGCTCGCCGACCGGATCTCCGAGACGCTCGGCTTCATGCGTGCCATCGGGCTCGATCCGGAATCGCAACAGGAATTACGGCAGACGGATTTCTACACGTCGCACGAGGCGCTGCTGCTCGGCTACGAACAGGCGATGACGCGCGTCGATTCGACGACCGGCGACTATTACGCGACCTCCGGCCACATGCTGTGGGTGGGCGATCGCACACGCCATCTCGATCACGCCCACATCGAATATGTGCGCGGCATCAAGAATCCGCTCGGCCTCAAATGCGGTCCTTCGCTCAAGCCCGACGAATTGCTGCGCCTCATCGATATCCTCGATCCGGACAATGAGCCGGGCCGCTTGACGCTGATCTGCCGTTTCGGCGCGGAAAAGATCGGCGATCATCTGCCGAAGCTGCTGCGGGCGGTCAAACGCGAAGGCCGCAACGTGCTTTGGGCCTGCGATCCGATGCACGGCAATACGATCAAGGCGAAGAGCGGCTACAAGACGCGGCCTTTCGAACGAATTATTGGGGAAACCCGCGCCTTTTTCGCCGTGCATCATGCGGAAGGAACGTACGCTGGCGGCATGCATCTGGAAATGACCGGCAGGAACGTCACCGAATGCACGGGCGGCGCACGCGCGATCTCCGAGGCGGATCTCTCCGACCGCTACCACACCTATTGCGATCCGCGCCTCAACGCCGAACAGGCGATCGAGGTCGCCTTTCTCATCGCCGAACTCTTGAAGGCCGAGCGCCTGCAGCGTCCGAGCGCGGAAGTCGCGGCGGAGTAGAATCTGGTTGGGGAACATGCAGTCGCCGGCAGAAGATACGGTGCTCGGCCAAGGCGATTCGCGTTGGGGTCGTTTGCACGAGATCATTACAGATAAATCGCTCAAATTCGGCGATTTCATCCTGACGTCCGGGGCGCGCAGCAACTACCTTTTTCAACTTCGCCAGACGACGATGTTGCCCGAGGGCGCCGCGCTGATCGGTGAGATTGTCGTGGATTTTATGCGAGATCGGAACATCCGATGCGTCGGCGGTCTGGAGCTTGGCGCCGTTCCGCTCGTATCCGCCATATCCGCCGTGAGCCATTACAAGAACTATCCCGTAGACGCCTTCTTCGTTCGAAAAAATGCAAAGATCCATGGCGCACAAGAGAGGATCGACGGTTATGTCCGCGATGGCGAAGAGGTTCTATTCGTCGATGATGTCGCTACATCGGGAACATCCATCATCACGGCAATTGAGGCCATGAAGGAAGAGTTTCCAACCTGCATCGTGCGGACGGCATTCGTCGTCGTCGACCGCCAAGAAGGTGCAACTCAAAATCTCGCTGAGCGCGGCATCGAGCTCGTCTCGATCTTCAAGAAGAGCGACTTTCCGATCAAGGCCTAACGGCGAGAACTCACGCACCCAATCGAATTGGCGTGCCGCTACGTGTCTCTATGACGCCATAGCCGTTCTGGAAGAAAGAGAACTCGAATTCCGGCGCATCTGGCGGATTGCCCGCATGTTGGCGGATGAACTCGATTATTTCTGTAGGGTTGCTTTTGACTGACTCATCGAATTTCTTTAACGTCCGCAATATCCGTCCTGACATAATCGACGCCTTGTCCGTCGTGCCTGCTGTCGAAATTCCAGTACCCGTGGAGAATATTCGGCCGTCATCCGATTGGAAGAGCGTTGATAATCCGGCCGAACGCAACATCTCTCTTTCGCCTTGGGAAGGACGTCTCCCTTGCCGCGGGCCTAGGATGCCCTTCAACTCAGTCAAGAGCCCATCATTTGGCCAAGTAGTTAGTACAATCCGAAGCAGATCGTCATTGGCAAAGTCGTTGTGGCTCTTTAGGTCGATGAGATAAGCTCGGAACGGTTTGAAAATCGCGAACAGAAGGGGGCCGCCTCTCGCGACAAAGCGATCGGCTTCCACATTCATCGAAATATGAAGGTGATAAATACCCCAGTCGTTGAGCAGCAAATCAAGGTGCTGCAGTCTGTTTAGATCTTTTTTGTGAGGCTTAGATAACAAGTCAAAGCCAACTGTTACACGGCGGCTTAGATATTTCGTAAGATCGCGTCCACACTCGATGTCTTCAATGATCTGCGAGATCGTCTCTCCTTGTTGTTCGACGATTGGATTTTTATCAAACGCCGATGAACGCAACACCAGACGTGGTTCTATTGGTATGAGTCGCTCGCACCAGTTCAGATAGAGCACCAGGAGGGAACGAGGTCCCATATCATTAAGCGCTGCGATGACATCCGGTCCGTTTGGATATGGAAGATTTCGGAGAACCCACCGGCGAACGCTTTCAAGCAAGTCCATGCCACCCTCAAATCAATGTCGCAACGCGATCGCCCGCGTAGAGACAAGTCAGTATTTTCACGTGCTCGGCTTTTCTTCCTCCCGCACCGTCATGGCGGTGCCGCGCCAGACGAAATCGTCCATCAGCCAAGCGTCGAGATAGATGACGGGCTGCATTACGTCGCGCAGCAAAAACAAAAAGGGCAGACGCCAGGAAATATGCCATTTGTTGGCGAAGGCCAGAATCATCTCCGCGCCATAGAGCGAGGCAAGGACAAGCCCGGCGGCCAGCGGCACGTTCCAGCCGATGAGGTCGGCGGCATAGGCGCCGACTAGCGCCGGCGTGGCGCAACCAGCAAGGATCTCCGGCAGATAGTGGGCGGGAAACGTCTTGCGCCGCATCCGCGCCCAGCGGATTTGCCGATGCCAGAGGTCGTGGAGCGTGCGCTGCCCGAGGGGCTGCTGAAATGGACTATCGACGAGATTGATCTTGAGGCCGGCGCGGCGCACGAGCTTGGTCGAGGCGGCGTCTTCGGCAATCTCGGCGGCGAGCGCGCGGATGCCGCCGCCGCCTTCCAAGACGTCGCGCCGCCAAAGCATGTTCTTGCCTTGCGCAAATCCGGTACCGACGCCGTCCGCCGCGTATTGCCAGCGCGCCTGGTAGGTGTTGAGGAAGGCAATCTCCAGCTCCGCCCAGATATTTTGCGGATGCGAGCCTTGCGGCATGGAGCAAACGAGCCCCGTCTTCGGCCCCCAACTCGCCAAAAGCCGCTGGATGTAATCGCGCGGCATCAAAACGTTCGAGTCGGCAAGAATGATCCAGTCGTAGCGCGCCGC
>JBOHJJ010000154.1:0-11373 GCA_050728495.1 Methylovirgula sp. | reverse complement strand
ACGCGTCCCTCCGCGTGGCATTCTGCCGTCAGTCCGCGCCGACGCGCCCGCATCTGGCAAGGCGTGGCGAGCGGCGAGGTGAAGGTCGTCGCCGGCGCCCGTTCCGCGCTCTTTCTGCCGTTCGCGGAGCTTGCGGCGATCATCGTCGATGAGGAACATGACGCCGCCTACAAACAAGACGAAGGCGTCTCTTATCACGCGCGCGACATGGCGGTGGTGCGCGGCCAGATCGACGGGGCCGCCGTGATTCTCGCCTCGGCGACGCCATCCATCGAGTCACGCGTCAATGCCGATCAGGGCCGCTATCGGCTTCTGAGACTCGCGGCGCGTTTCGGCGGCGGCAGGCTGCCGGCGATCGAAGCGATCGATTTGAAGCGCGAGGCGGCGCCGCGCGGCAAGTGGATTTCGCCGCGCCTCGTCACGGCGATCGGCGAAACGCTCGACGCGGGCGAACAAGTTCTGCTTTTCTTGAACCGGCGCGGCTATGCGCCGCTCACGCTGTGCCGCGCCTGCGGGCACAGGTTTCAGTGCCCGAACTGCACCGCCTGGCTGGTCGAGCATCGCTTTCGCCGGGCACTGGTCTGCCATCATTGCGGGCACATCGAGCGCCGCCCCGATGTCTGCTCCGAATGCGAGGCGGTCGATACGCTCGCCGCCTGCGGTCCGGGGGTCGAGCGGCTCGCCGAGGAAGTCGCCGAACTTTGGCCGCAGGCACGTAGCCTCGTTCTCTCGTCCGATTTCCCGGGCGGCACGGAACGGCTGCGCCAGGAACTTGACGATGTCGCCAAAGGCGCTTTCGACATCGTGATCGGTACGCAGCTCGTTGCCAAGGGCCATAATTTTCCGCTGCTGTCGCTGGTCGGCGTGATCGATGCCGACGTGGGACTTTCGACGGGCGATCCGCGCGCCGCCGAGCGCACGTTCCAGATCTTGCAGCAGGTGTCGGGCCGCGCCGGCCGCTCCGGGCATGCCAGCCGCGCGCTCGTGCAGACCTGGCAGCCGCAACATCCGGTCATCCGCGCGCTGCTCTGCGGGGAAGCCGAGCGCTTCTACAGCGAAGAGACCGAGCAGCGCCGCAGCGCCGGCCTGCCGCCATTTGGGCGGCTCGCCGCGCTGATCGTTTCGGGCAAAGACCGGGCGTCCGCCGAGGCGCATGCGCGCGCCCTGATCCGCGCCGCGCACGCTCTGCCGCCCAATCCGAAATGGCGGCTTGCGGCGCTCGGCGGCCTGCCCCGCGAAGACGAGATGTCGCTACTGGGTCCGGCCGAAGCGCCGATTGCGGTGATCCGCGGCCGGCATAGGTTTCGGCTTTTGGTGCGCGCGCCGCGCACCGCCGATTTGCAGGGGTTTCTGCGCGCCGTGCTCGCAACCGCGCCGCCCGAACGCGGCGGCGTGCGGGTAGCGGTCGATGTCGATCCGCAGAATTTCATGTGAGGCGCGGATGGTCGAGCGGCGCGCTACTCCGCGTTGACCTGCTCCGGCAGCATCCGCTCGATATAGCCGTCCTTGCGGAAAGCGACGTGCCAGACGACGCCGAGAATATGCGCCGCGAGGAATAGATAGACCGCGTATTGCCCATAGATGTGGATACGATAGGCGAGCTTCGAGAGAGCCTCGTCCTTGGGCATTTGCGGCAGGTCGAAAAGCCCGAAGAACGAGACGGGATGGCCTGAAGCGCTCGACCCGATGAAGCCGCTGATCGGCATCACGATAAAAATCACGTAGAGGAAGAAATGCGTCGCATGGGCGAGGCCGATCTCCCATTTCTCGAGCCATGGCGGCAGCGCCGGAGGCGCGCGCATCGCGCGCCAGAGAAGCCGCGCCACGATGAGCGCCAACGCGATGAGCCCGAAGGATTTATGCGCCGTGAAATAGAGGTCGCGGTTCGGCGCGTCCTTGGCCATATGAACCATGACCCAGGCGAGCGGCAGAATCGTGAAAATGACCGCCGCCGTCAGCCAATGCAGGGCCTGTTGCACCTTGTTGTAACGGGCGATGCGAAGCGGCGCGTCGGGGGTGAAGCTCGATTTCAGCATGGGGTGATTCCGGTTGGCCCGGCCATCTTATAACGGGTTTCGCAACTCCGGTACGACCGCGCTTGCCTTCTCCCTATGCGAGAAGGTGCCGCATAGGGCGCGCTCCGCGCGCCCGTCGTATCAGGGATTTCCGCCGCAAGCGGCGGCGCCTCTTTAGCTTAGCGTTGGCTCGGAAGGTCCCAGTCGCTGGGCTGGCCTTCGGGCACGAATGCGCCGTCGGCGCGCAGCGTGCCGGTTTGCTGATTGCCTTCGACAGACTGCGGCGGCACAGGCGGCGTCTCCTGATAGGCTTGGTCCGTCCTTGGCCGGGAAGCGTAGGTCTCGACCGGCGCCGGCGGCAACGAGGCATCGAGCGTACCGGGACCGGCATGCAGCGCAAGCGCCTGCATGTCGGCGCTGCCGGCCTGCGAGATATCCATCTCTTCGTCGAGCGGCGGCGGCTCCGGCAGGCCGTCGGGCGGATGCGACTGCGGCATGCTTGCCGGTTCCGGCCGGCAAACGCGCCGCGGTCCGGTGGAGGTATTGCCGCGCATCGCGAGATCGAGATGGAAGTGGTTGTAATGCAAGAAGTTGTAGCCTGGGCCCAGCACCGTCGTGAAATACCCGCAGGCGCCGGCGTGAATGTCGCGCAGGAAAGCCTGCGCCTGTGGATCTCCGTTCGGCCAATCGCGCATGACTGAGATCTCGCGCCGGTCGGCGAGGCGGAAGCCGCTGACGTCGATGGCGTTGCCGAACGCGTGTTCAGACAGCCGCGCGCGCGCTTCGCCATTGATGCTGCGGCAGCTATAGGTGCCCAACGACTCGATTTCGACGACACGTTCGTTGAATTGCCTCTGCGCCTCCGGCTCGACCACGTCGTGCACCCAGTTGTTGAGTGCGGCAATCATCGGACAGTCGAGCGTATAGGCATTGTCAAAGGTGACCTGGCCGTCGAGCAACGCCGAAACCTTGAACGGCCGCGTCAACCCACAAATGCCGGGGCCGTCGATTTCCGGTTCGGGCTCGACATAGGCCGAAAGATGGATGAGATTTTGGGCGATGCAGGCGTTCTCGGCCTCAGCGCGCCAGGCCGGGCGTTGGGCTTCGAAATTGGAACAGCCGGCGAGCGTGAGGAGCAGAAGGCCGGCCGAGAAGGGCGGAACGCAACGCGCCATCCGCTCAAATTGTGCGAAATGTCTTAAGCCGCGCTAAAGCATCGCGGTTAACGAAACCGCTTTCATTTCAAAGCGCCTGGCGCTGGCGCGCAACGCCGATAGGACAATGGCGAAAATTCCCATCACGCCGGGCGTTGCCATCGATGCGGCGGAAATCGTCTTTTCCTATCTGCGCGCCTCCGGCCCGGGCGGCCAGAACGTCAACAAGGTCGAAACGGCGGTGCAATTGCGGTTTGATGCCCGCCGTTCGCCGTCGCTACCCGAAGAGGTGAAGGATCGCCTCGCAAGATTCGCCGGGCGGCGGATGAGCGGCGACGGAATCCTCGTCATCAACGCGCAGCGGTTCCGCTCGCAGGAACGCAATCGCCGAGACGCGCTGACGCGATTGTGCCGGCTGATCGCTGCAGCGGCACATCGCCCAAAGCGGCGCATCGCGACACGCCCGACGCTCGAATCCAAACAGCGGCGGATCGACGCCAAACAGCGGCGCGGCGCAACCAAACGCCTACGGGGCTATCCTACGGAGTGAAGGAACGAGCGCCCAACTGGATCGAACCCGTCGCGCGTGCTTTAGTATGGCGTTCAGGAACGAGAGGAGGGGATCATGACGAAAAAAGGGTGCATCGCAGCCGCGCTGCTGGCGGCGATTTTCTGCGGTGCCGCGCTGGCTGACGACTATCCGTCGCGCAAGCCGGGCCTCTGGGAGGTTACGATCGCGGCCGAAGGAACGCCCGCGCACAAGATGCAGATGTGCATCGATGCCGCGACGGATCAGCTTTTCCACACCGTTGGCACGGACTTGCGCGCCAAGCACTGCGCGCAAAATAATGTGAAGGTCAACGGGACTATCGTCACCTCCGACAGCGTCTGCAAGGTCCACGGCAGGACCGTCACGACGACGGCAACGACGAATTTCACGGGCGACAGCGCCTATCATAGCGACATCAAGACTCACTTTGATCCGGCTCTGTTCGGCAAGACCGATCGCGATATTGTACTTCACAGACCCAAGGTGCTACCTTGGCCGAGCGGGGAGCGTGATCCATGCGCTCTTCCGATTTTGCAGGCGAGCGCAAGGTATATTTGCCGCCTTTAGAAGATGAACCAGATGGGGCGCCGTGGATGCGATTTAGGCTGACTTACGAAGGCCAGCTAAGGCCCAATGGGCGCGACCCGGAACGCGCCCAACCTGAGCCGCTTGCGGCCCATAAGCAGAAAATCAGGAAGGACTTTCACAGGCAGCTCAAGCAGCTATGGCAAACCAGCAAATTCTTGAAAGAGCACGCGATCAATAATAGTGAAATTAACGTGCGGCCGGGCCAAGTTGCGAGCGTGCTTGGAGTTAGCGGCTATAATATAGTGCCAAGACCAACCATCCCCTTAGTCGAATACATAGCGTCTAATTTCCAGAGCAACGGCTACCGTTTCGTGCCGCTGGTCTGCGAAGATTTTTCGCTTCTATGCTCGCTCGATATTTTGTTTCTGCGCCGTGATTTTCCACTCGGCGTAATCAGTGCCGGCGATCTAGATAACCGCGTAAAGACTTTGATCGATACGCTTCGCATGCCCAAGGGCGCGAATGAATTAAAGGGCAACGAGACGCCGATGCCCGACGAAGATCCATTCTTTTGCCTTTTGGAGGACGACGATCTTGTTACGTCGCTATCGGTTGAATCGGGCATGTTGCTTGATCCCCCCGTCGATGGCGACGGTGGCGATGCCCGCGTGAAACTGGTGATTTCAGTCGAACTAAAACCCGAAGATGTGACATTATTCAATCTTGGTTTTGCTTAAGCGCGTTTTGGGTCGATTTTTTCAAATGCCCGATCTAGCGCGCCTTTGGATTCGTCGCAGCCAAGTTCCCGAGCGGTCTCTTTGAACCGCTCGGATTGTTTTTTGTCAGCTTTCTTTTTTTGCTTTTCCCTGGGCTTTACGGCTTTTGCCATACGGCCTCTCAGTGGTGAGTTGTTCGATAGGTCAACCGCTTTCCGACGATGCCTTTGATCGCAAGTTCGGTGCGTTGCACGTCATCTATGCCGAGCCGGACGCGATTGGAATAGCGGAAATCGAATTCGCTCAAATAGCGGTGCAGATGTTTCTCCGCGCAGTGTTGATAGACGCCTTTCATCCCGCGCTTGAAGATCGAATAGTAGCCCTCGACCGCGTTAGTGGTGACCATCTTCTCGCCTTCGTACCGCACGTATTCTTCTCTCACGTGGTTCACGCTGTCATGGCTGGCGAACTCGCGGGCGATCTCAGGATACCAAGCCGCCTGATCGGTCATGATCGCGGTTTCACGGGCGATATTGGCGCGAATAATCGGCTTCAATTCGCCGATGGTAGTCCCGGTGACATGAAAGCTGCGAGCAGAGCCGCCGCGCTCAACTAGGGTCAGGGCGACGTTCCGAAAGCCGCTACGGCCGCCCATTTTGCCGGTAGATTTGGGCGCTCCCTCAATCCTACCGATCACGGTTTCATCGATCTCGATGGTGCTCCCAAGGCCGCCCATAGGCTCAATTCCAGTGACCCGCATGGCCTCGCGGAGGCGGTGCGACATGAACCAAGCGGTCTTAAGAGTGACGCCAAGAGTCCGGTGAAGCTGGTTGCTCGAAATGCCCTTCTTGGATGAGCACATGAGATAGACGGCTTGCAGCCATAGGTTCATCGGAACGTGACTATCTTCGAACACGGTTCCGACCTTCACGGTGAACTGTTTGCGGCACTGGTAGCACTTGTAAGCGCCGATCCGGGTGCTCTTGCCCTGCATCTTGGAAATGCGGGTGACCCCGCCGCAATGCGGGCAGGTAGGACCGTTCGGCCAAAGCCTCGCTTCTACCCAAGCGTAAGCGGCGGTTTCGTCATGGAGAGCTTTGGCGTCGAGAACTGACTTAGACATGAGATCCTAGATCCTTATTATGGATCAACACTATCATGCAATCATGGGTCTGTCAAATATAATATCGCCAGACCGATGAGACGATGACGCAAGACGGAACTTGGGGCGGCCCATGTCCGGCCAACATGAAACCGGGTGATCTTGTGCTAACCAACGGCCTCAAGATCAATGTGAAAACATTGAATATGCTAAAGTCGTTCGTTCCTTGAACTTTTGCGGAGAATGGTCGTTCTGCCGGAACGAAGTGACGAAGCAATCCAAAGATAGCCGTTGGATCGCTTCGTTTCGCGCGCAACGAAGATTGCTTTACGCGGCCGGCTGATCCGGTGCGCCTGCGCCGGGCGGAGTGTTGCGGCGCGCCGCCATGAACCGGTCGAACTCTTTGCGATCCTTGGCGCGGCGCAGATTTTCCATGTATTCGGCAAACTCGCGCTCGGCAGCGAGCAGTTTTTGCCGCTCCTCTTCGAGCCGCGCGAGTTCCGCTTCGCGCCATTCGTCGAAGGCGAGATTGCCGGAGGAATGCCGCCAATTCCACGGGCCGGCGGAAAAATCCCCACGACCGTGACATGCCCAGTGACGTCCCATCTTTTGCTCCCATCTCGCGCGTTTCTCACGGAACTTCTCATTGAACTTCGCCTGCACGAAGCTCGGTAGATCGCCCGAGTGCGCGCTGCGGCTCTGCCAAATTTTGGCAAAGAGGATGGCGAGCCCGATCGGCCAGAAGAAGATGAAGCCGAGGATCATCGCGACAAGTTCGATCGGATTCCAGCCAAAACACCGGCGGCTGGGCGATCCTTGGCCGTAAGGACCGGAATACATGCTCATGTTCTCCTCCATGGGGCACCGATGTAAGTACAATTTACATTGAGATTTGGATTTGTCGAGATCCCGATCCATTCAATTCGTGTAACGCATTGAGATTCAGCGCCGTTTCCGCGCCGCCTCGATCAGCGCTTCAGCGCCGCGCTCGAGGATTGCGGGGGGATCGTCGCCGTGTGTCGGGTCGAAATGCCCGGCGAGCGCCAACATGGCGGTACCGTGCGCCAACGCCCAAATCTCGAGGGCGAGGCGATGTGCCTCGCGCGGATCGCCGCCGCTCGTGGCAAGCACGCCCGCGGCGGCGCGGCTCAATCCGTCGAAGGCCTTTGTCGCCACGGAAAGCGCCGCCAGCCCTCGCAAGCTCTTGGCGCTATTGAACATCGCCGTGTAGAGGCCCGGCTCGGCCGCGGCGAAGTGGAGATAGGCTTGCCCCATGCGCCGGAACGCGATGGGCGCGTCCGGGCGCCCGTCATCCCAGGCAGCGGCGAGGCGTGCCGCGAAAAGATCGAATCCGCGCCGCGCCAGTTCGCCCATGAGGTCGTTGCGGTCGGCGAAATGCCGATAGGGCGCTGCCGTGGTGACGCCGACGCGTTTGGCGGCTTGCGCCAGGGTGAAGCCGGCGGGCCCATGTTCGGCCATGAGCGCCCGCGCCGCTTCGACCAATGCATCCTTCAAACCGCCGTGGTGGTAGCCGCGCCGTCCCGGGCCACATTGTTTCCAATTTCGTTTCAGGTCCTTGGGAATCATCCCGGCAGTCTAGACGTTCGCACCGGCAAGAGCGAGGCGGCCAGGCTTTTGCGCGAACTCTGGACCTTCGTACGGCCGGCAGGCGCAGGCTCCGATGCCTGGAAACTCTCGGCCATCCAGCAGGTGTGAGCGCCGCTCACGAATGCTATAGCGATGTGTAGAGAAGCGCGACCGCGCAGAGGCCCATCACCCCGAAGCTCAGCCACGCGAAGATCCTTGAGAGAGCGCCGCCGCAGTGGGCTCCCAAGATCGCTCGATTGCCGTTGATCTTGGCGATCAGAAAAAGCAGCGGCACCGCGGCGATGCCGTTGAAGACGGCGGTTAAAACCAGCGCCTTCATCGGATCGATCCCGACAAAGTTCAGGAGCAGGCCGAGCCCCGTCGCGGCGACGATGACGCCATAAAAGCTTCGCGCTTCGGTAAATTTCGCCGAGAGACCCTCGCGCCAATCGAAGGCTTCTGCGAGAGCGTAGGCGGCCGAACCGGCGAGCACCGGAATGGCGAGAAGGCCGACGCCGATGATGCCGAGCGCAAAAAGATCACCCGCGAGCAACCCGGAGTGCGGGAACGAGCTGACCAAAGGCTGCAGCGCCTTTGCCGCATCGGCAGCCGTGTTGATGGTCTTGATCCCATGGCTGAATAGAACCGATCCGGTCGTTATGATGATGAACCATTGGACAAGCTCGGAAGAAACCATGCCGATCGCCGTGTCGATCCGCATGTCGCGGATCGAGAACCGAGAGATCAGCGGTTTGCCACTTTTCCCAGTGCGAACGCCCGCAGCGATTTCCTCTTCGACCTCTTCCGAGGCCTGCCAGAAAAACATGTAAGGAGAGATCGTCGTGCCGAATACGCCGGTGATGATGAAGAAGAAGGCGAACGTGAATTCAATGTGCGGAACAAGGGTGGCGTGCAGAATCTGGCCCCATGGTTGCGCGATGATGAGGGCCGTAGCCGGATAGGACAGCAGCGCAAGCGCCAGCCATTTCAAAATTTTTGCATAGATCTTGTAAGTAACCCAGACTTCGAGCGTCACAACCAGCACCGTCGTGGCCGCCGCATAGAAAAAGAAGGGCGCGGGGATGACAAGCTGCGCAGCAGCCGCAACGGCACCGATATCGGCGCCGATGTTGATGATATTGGCGACGAGCACGAGGATCACCGTGCCGATCAGGACGGAGCGCGAGTAGTGCTCTTTGATGATCCCGGCCAAGCCCTTGCCGGTCACCAGCCCGATGCGGCCGCAACATTCCTGCACCGCCAGCAACAGCGGGATCTGGTAGAGCGCCGTCCAGAGGAGGCCGAAGCCAAACTGCGCGCCGGTCTGCGAATAGGTCGCAATTCCCGATGGATCGTCGTCCGCGGCGCCGGTGATGAGCCCGGGTCCGAGAATTTTGAACAGCCAGGAAATGCCGCCCTTCGGGGTCTCGGCGCCACGCCGGTCCTTGAAGCGGTGTCGTGCGGCGAATCTGCGCAAAGGCCCTCACATAAATCGAAGCTTCGCCGACATTCTAAAGCAGGATGTTTATCGAAAAATCAACTTTGCAACAAACGTCCGGTCGCGCCAGAAGCCTATACGCGGCGCGCCCGACGCATGATTCTTGCGCACGATGACAAAGTTTTTCGCAGCGCGCGCTGCCATCTACGCGATTTGGCGTAGCACAGATCGTTCGAATCATGCCGCAGCCTTGCGTGCGAAATTCAACGCTGCTATAGAAGCCGCGGGCATGGAGTCGCCCAAATTTGCCCAGAGGCTAATGACTCCTACCGCGGAGATCGCGGTGGGGTCGCGTCAGGAACCCACCGGAAGGTGGGTTTTTTTATTGCCTGATTCGGCGTAAATCGCTGGCGCGAGCGACGCATCGACATTCTCCCCCGTCGCTTGCGCCCACGATGCCGGATTCGACAGACCTCGGGTGCGATTCCCGCCGCGATCTCCGCATCGGAGTTTGCCGCCAGCCGGCCGATCCTAGCGAACGCTGGGCCGTGCGAGGTGACGATCGGAAAGAAGGGACCCCATGCGTGACAAGAGCCTCCGCGAGGTCGCATCCCGCCCGCAGGAGCGGGCAGCGCGCCAGCGTGCTACAATTGCCGGCAAGCGCTTAGGGCCGGACCTGAAATCGCTTCCCAGAGCATTCCATGCCCTTGCAAAGCATTTTATTCGAATATCCCGAACAGGCTCCGCGGGACGAGGCGGGCGGCGTGCCCGACTTTTTCGCGGATCTCAATCTCGGCCAAGTCGTCGATGCGATCTGCGCCGGGAGGGAGGAATACGACCTAAAGCCGTTCTTTTACCGTTCGCTGCAGAGCAGCGATGCGGTCAAGTACCGGCATGAGGTCATGCGCGATCTCGAGCATGCGGACTTGTTCGCGTCCGTGAGCGCGTTCGCCGAGAAGCTGCGCCAGATGCGCGCGCATTTGGCGCAAGCCGATAACCTCTACTACAAATATCAGAAGCAAGCCTGGTTCTTGGACGCGGTCGAGATCTATTGCGACGCCGTGCATCGTTTCGCCGAAGATCTCGCGACGCCCGCCGTAACGTCACGCGGCTTTGCCGCACTACGCAGATATTTCAGCGCCTACGTTGCCTCACCGGACTTCACGGCGCTTTTTGCGGCGACGAAGAGAATCAAGGAGCATCTGGCGACCGTCAAATATTGCGTGCTGATTCAAGGATCGAGCATCACCGTCCGCAAATATGAATCCGAACCGGATTATAGCAAGGAGGTCGAAGGAACGTTCGCGCGATTCAACGAATCGGCCGTCAAAGACTATCGGGTGCAATTCTCGGAATGGCCGGACATGAATCATATCGAAGCGCAGATCCTGGAATTCGTCGCGCTTTTATATCCGGAAATATTTTCCAACCTCGACGGATATTGCGCGGAGAATCGAAATTACCTCGATGCCACCGTGGCCGTCTTCGACCGGGAGGTGCAATTTTACATTTCCTATCTCGAGCACCTTGCCGCCTTCAAACACGCCGGTTTGCATTTCTGCTATCCGGAGGTCTCCGAGCGCAAGGACATCTATAGTTCCGAGGGGTTCGACCTTGCGCTGGCCCACAAGCTCATTGCCGAAAACAGGCCGGTCGTCCGCAACGATTTCTATCTTAGAGGCCGCGAGCGGATATTCGCCGTCTCCGGTCCCAACCAAGGAGGCAAGACGACGTTTGCCCGCACGTTCGGACAGTTACATTTTCTTGCAAGCCTCGGCTGCCCGGTTCCCGGTAAGGAAGCGCGGCTACTTCTGTTCGACAGGCTGTTCACGCACTTCGAAAGAGAGGAGAACATCGCCAATCTGCACGGCAAGTTGCAGGACGACCTTATTCGAATTCACGACATTCTCGGCCAGACCACGCCGAGAAGCATTCTGATCATGAATGAGATCTTCACATCGACAACGTTGCGAGACGCAATCTTTCTGAGCGAAAAGATGTTGGAGAGAATCATAGATCTCGATTTATTGTGCGTCTGGGTCACATTCATCGATGAAGTGGCTGCCTATGGCGAACAGGTCGTCAGCATGGTGAGCGCCACCGAGCCCGGGAATCCGGCGTCGCGTACGTTCAAGGTCCTGCGGCGGCCGGCCGATGGATTGGCGCACGCGATGGCTATCGCGGAAAAATACGGCCTCACCTACGATCGCCTGAAGGAGCGCCTCCACGCATGAAAGCGTTCCTTATGTTTAGGGACCGGGACTTCGATGCGAAAGGCGCGCT
>JBOHJJ010000153.1:0-12814 GCA_050728495.1 Methylovirgula sp. | reverse complement strand
CGCCACCGCCGCCATGCCAGCCGCCACCTCCGTGGCCGCCGAAGGCCCATGCTGTGTCCGCAGCAAAGAATCCCCCCACAAAGACCATAACGGCTAAGAGTTTAGCGACGCGCTGCATGATATTTCCTCCGACCGGAACGCCCGCCACCGTTACCGGCGGACGTTTCCTAATGGCGCTCTCACAAGCCGTGCATTGCGCCAAGTCAATTCTACGGCATAGGCCTTGGGAGCGGAATTCGGCAAGCCTCGATGGAGTTCGTCCTTGATGCGCATTCTCGTCACCGGCTCGGCCGGATTCATCGGCTTTCATCTCGCCCGCCGCTTGCTCGAACGCGGTGACGAGGTGGTCGGCATCGACGGGTTCACGCCCTATTACGATCCTGCCTTGAAAGAAGCGCGCCAACAGATCCTCGCGCGCAACACCGGCTACTACGGGCACCGCTTGTTGCTCGAAGATTTCGATGCTCTACAAAAGGCCTACGGCAACGGGTTCGATATCGTCTATCATTGCGCCGCGCAGGCCGGCGTGCGCTACAGCCTCGAGCATCCGCGCACCTATATCGACGCCAACCTCGTCGGCACCTACAACCTGCTCGAATTGATGCGGCGAAATCCGCCGCGCCACGCGCTCATCGCTTCGACCTCGTCGGTCTATGGCGCCAACGCGCGGGTGCCGTTCTTCGAGACCGACCGCGCCGATCATCCGCTCAGCCTCTACGCGGCGACCAAGAAAGCGACGGAGGAGATGGCGCATGCCTATAGCCATCTCTTCCAGATCCCGGTGACGATGTTGCGTTTCTTCACGGTCTACGGGCCGTGGGGCCGCCCCGACATGGCGCTCTTCAAATTCGTTGCCGCGATT
This sequence comes from Methylovirgula sp., assembly GCA_050728495.1. Classification (GTDB taxonomy): domain Bacteria; phylum Pseudomonadota; class Alphaproteobacteria; order Rhizobiales; family Beijerinckiaceae; genus Methylovirgula. The sequence goes on along the minus strand of JBOHJJ010000153.1, from coordinate 11,952 downwards.
TTCGCCGATCAGCTGATCGATCTCTATAACTACGGCAACATGCGCCGCGACTTCACCTACGTCGACGACCTCGTCGAGGGCGTACTGCGGCTGAGCAGCGTGGTTCCGCCGACGCCGGCCGACCAGCCGGTGCCGGTGCCTGGCGACAGTCTTTCGCCGCAGGCAGCCTTCCGCGTCGTCAATATCGGTGCCGGAAAACCGACCGAGCTTGAGGACTTCGTCGCCACGATCGAAGCCGCCGTGGGGCGCAAGGCGCGGCGTAATTTCATGCCGATGCAGCAGGGCGACGTGCCGGTCACGTTTGCCAATACGGATCTTTTGTTTGACCTGACCGGCTATCGTCCCGCGACCTCGGTCAACGAGGGCGTTCCGGCTTTCGTCGCCTGGTACCGCGATTATTTCGGGCTCTGACGACGGCCTCCCAGCAAGAGCAGGATCGACTGCGCTGGCTTTGCACGAACGCCATGCCGCCGCAGCCATTACGGGAATTCGTGATTCCTTCCGCCCGAAAGTCGCAACAAGGCCGAAGGTTCCTCACCCACGCCAGCCGGGATCCGAAGCCATAGCGGCCGCTATTCCGAGGCAAGGAGGGGCTTCCACTTTTGGCGCGGCGCGCTATTCTATGGGCATCGAGGGAAACGATGGATCGGATCTTTCGCAGCTTTCTTTCCGGCCTGATCGTGGCCGGATCGGTCGAAGTCGAAACCGCCTCCGGCAATCGATTCCGGCTGGGCGACGGCTCCGGCGGCGAAGTCAAAATCCGCTTTAGCGATCAAGCAGCGCAATGGGCGCTACTGCGCAATCCCGGCCTGCACTTCGGCGAGCTCTACATGGATGGGCGAGTCAAGGTCGAGCGCGGCACGATCTACGACGTGCTGGCAATCGCGGCGCGCAACGCGGAGCGATTTTCGCAGTTCTCCTGGCTTCGCGCTGTCCAGAAACTGCGTTCCGCTCTGCGCCGGCTCGGCATGCACAATACGCGGCTGCGTGCCCGGCGCAACGTCGCCCATCACTACGACCTCGACAGCCGGCTCTATGACATCTTCCTTGATGCCGATCGGCAATATTCCTGCGCCTACTTCGAAAACCCCTCGGCCGGTCTCGACGAGGCGCAACTCGCCAAAAAACGCCACATCGCGGCGAAACTGTTGATCGAGCCGGGCAACCGCGTGCTCGACATCGGCTGCGGCTGGGGCGGCATGGCGCTGTATCTGGCCCGCATCTGCGCCGCCAAGGTGACGGGCATCACGCTGTCGCGCGAGCAACTGGCTTCCGCCGGCCAGCGTGCGGTCGACGCCGCGCAGTCGAACGCGGTCGATTTTCGCCTTCAGGATTACCGCGAGATCGACGAACGATTCGACAGAATCGTCTCGGTCGGAATGTTCGAGCACGTCGGCCTGCCCTATTACGACATCTTCTTCCGGCAGGTCGCAAGATTGCTCGACGACGACGGCGTCGCGCTCATTCACACGATCGGTTCGGAACTGCCGCCGCAGCCGACCGATCCCTGGGTTGCCAAATATATTTTCCCGGGCGGCTATATTCCTTCGCTCTCCGAAATTCTGCCTGCGATCGAAAGAACCGGGCTTTTCGTCACTGACATCGAAGTGTTGCGGCTTCATTACGCCGAGACGCTGCGCCACTGGCGCGAACGTTTCCTGGCGCGCCGCGCCGAGGCGGCGAAACTCTATGACGAGCGCTTCTGTCGGATGTGGGAATACTATCTGGCCAGCGCCGAGTGCGCGTTCAGGTTCCTGGGCCAGGTCGTGTTCCAGATCCAGCTTGCCAAGCGAGCCGATACGGTACCGCTGAGCCGCGACTACATCCTGCGCCGCGAGGCTGAACTGCGCCGCCGCGACACGGCGTCTCCGGGATTACGCATTGCCGGTTAAGTCGGCTTGAACCGCCGCGCCACGCATTCTACGGCGCCGAAACCTGCAAGATTTTTTTGCCTTGATCCATGGCGGGCCGCTCGCTACAAGCCACCGCTTGGCAACCATGAAATCTTGTCAATTCCTGGTGAATTCAAGAACTCCCCTCCTACGGCAGTTTCCATTCCGGGTCGGGGCATGCCGTCTTACCGATGGCAATTGGCGCGCGCAATTTGGCGGCGCGTCCGCACGCCCCACGAAGCATCGATCGTGAATTAAATGCCGGAAACCGCGTCAGTCGCGAAGAAATATGGAATAGCGGTTATCGCCAACGATCGCGTGATCGATTGGCTGCTGCCGTTTTTGGAGAGTTACATTGCGACCAACGCGTTGCTTCCGCTCTACCTCATCCCCTACGACGACAATATGGCGCGCACGCGTCGCGCCGCGGAAGTTTTCGGTGTCGAAGTCGCCTCACTCGACAGCGCCGAACTCGACGCTCTAGCCAAGCGCCTCTATCCGTTCAATCCCGGCCATCGCCGCCGGCTGCGCAAACTCCTGGCGCTGGCATTGCCGCTGGACGAGGTCATCTATCTCGACGTCGACACGATCATGCTGCGCGATTTCAGCGACACTCTCGGCCACGTCGTCGCCGGCGAGACGGATTTTCTCGTCGCCTGCTATTGCGACGACTATATCTACAACGCGAAGCACAAGAATTACGATTTTCTGCGCGGCGCCTTCTCGTTCAACGACGGCTTCTTCGTGACCTCGCGGAACAAACTGTCGCCGCAAGATTTCTATGACGTCATCGCCAAGGACGAAAAGATCTTCCACACGGTGCGCCAGCGCGGCGGGTTGTTCGCGCAGCCGCTCACGAATTTCGTCGTGCATCGGCTGGGTTTGAAGGTCTCCCCGCTGCCCGAATGCGTGCCGGGTGCTTCGGGCTCGAGTTTCTACAAAATCGACAAGGTGATTTTTGCACCGGAAGGACCCTTGGACGTCCGGGGCAACCGCATCTATTTCTGCCATTGGCCGGGCATCATCGGCCTGCCGCGGCGGCGGCTCTTAGACGGACTTTGGCACGATTATGCGCGTCAGGCGGCGGCTCGCATGAAGGCCTCTGCGGCTCTCTAGCGGTCGAGGACTTCACACCGCCACGCCGGCCTGTGCGCGCTTTACATATTCCAGCACGTTTCCGATCTGCACGTTGGGCTGCGAGAGCTCCGGCGCCTTCAACGTCTCAAGGAACGCATCGTACTCGGGATGATCGGTGCTGCCGATGAAAGCCTCGATATACTCTTCGCGGCTGAAAATATCGCGTTGCCGGATCATGTTGAAGATCAACGAGTCGGCGGCGAATTCCTCCCCAAGCTTCACGAACGCCGGCATTTCGCGAAAATTCAAAGTCTGCACGACCATCGAGAATTCGAGCATTCCGATTTCGCCGGATCTGCGCAGTTCGCGCAGAAACGCAAGATTCTTCAGCAAGCGTGCGAAGTCGCCGCCACGCCGCACAACGGCATAAGTCGCAGCTTGCGTAGCATCGATCGAGATCTGCACGTAGCTAACCCGCCCGCCTAAGTTCAACTCGCTCCAGGCGCGTTGATCGAAAAGCTGCCCATGGCTGATCAACTGCAATTTCAATTGCGGGAAGTCGCCGCCATTGAGACGTTTGATCAGGTTGCGAAAATGCTTGCTGCCGAACGGATCGCCCGACCCGGTGATCATCACCGACTTAGCCTCGCTCATGAGCGGAAGAAGCGTGCGCTCGGCGAGTTCGTCCAACTGCGTCTGCTTGCGGGAACTCGCCATGTAAACGGTGCTTCGGCAGGAGGGGCAGGATAGATTGCAGGATTTGTCATGCGACAAGACGAGGTGTTCGGGCAGTTTCGCCGGGTTCTTCTCGTATTGCTCGATGATCGCCCGCGACTCGGGCGCGTCGCGCGAAGGCAGCGTGCGGCCTGTGATCGCCGGACAATGTAGATGGCTGCAGTATTTGAACGAACCGTCGAGGATCGACTCGCGGACGCGCTTTGCCGCGTCGCTCCTCCAAAGTTGTTCCGGCTGCGTATCGAGCGTACCGATCGGCGTCGGAAGCCAAATCGGACAGCAGACATAAGCCAAGCCCGTCGGCGTGGTCTCCAGCTGCTGGAACGGATTGGCGCAGAAACGCGACCTTAAATAGTCGTTTGTGCTTTGATCGATCTGCTGCTCATGGCACCGCTTCTGCCGGCGCTTCAGCATAAAGACGTTGTCGATCCAAACGCCGATCGCGTCGATCCGTTCGGGGCCGACGAACGCGTGGAACTTCGGATGAACCAAAAGCCGCAGCAGGCGCTTCGGCACGAGCCGGTCGACGAAGTCGACCAGCAAGGCGCGAAGCCGCACGGCAAGTTCGGTTTCCGACATCGCTCTCTCGGCCTCAAGAACCATCAAAGATTGCGGGATTTGGCCGCAGCCTTAGATCGATCCATTGCATTGCTTAGCTTGTTTATTCTCGACGAGTGGCTGCGCAAGCGCGCTTAACGCATGCTGATAAGCCAGCGGGCTGAACACCCGATCGTAGAGCCGACGCGTATCGCTGTTCATCCGATCCTGCGCGCCCTTCTGGTCCGCCTTAGTCCGTCGGATCGCCGCCGCGAAGCTCGGCGGATCGCAGGCGATGCTTACGTTGGCCAGTCTCGCGGGGTCTATGCCCATACCGCGGAATGCAAGCGGCGTGGCAATCAATGGCGCACCGCTGGAAAGGGCCTCAATTGTTTTGATCGATATGCCGAATCCTTCGGTGATGGGAAGCAGAACCGCGGCGGCGGCGCCATAGGCCTTGTGCAAGTCCCTGACGTAACCCGTGAACATAGCGGCGTATTTATGGAACAGACCCGGCGCACGGCGGCGAAATTCCTGATCGATGTTGCCGATGATCTTGACCGAGATATCCGGAACATGCGGCATGACCTCGGTCAAAAACCAGGAAATACCTAGGAAATTTGGGTAGTTGGCGCTCGCCACGATGATGATATCGGAGCCTCCGCGGCCGAGCGAGACAGGCTCGACGGCCGGGAAGATGAGGATATGCCGCTTATGCGGCATCAGCCGATCGAACGATGCTGCCTCCTCGGCGTTCAGATGGATCAAGACGTCGGCGCGATCCATGTTGGCGAGTTCGAGAGAGAGCATCGACTCGTAAGCGGCGGCCGGCGGAAACGTCCAAAAACCGGGTTGCCGTAAGACATATTGGCGGGCCTGCAAATCGTGCGTATCGAGCAGGATCGGGCAATCCCGGTTGCCGCGTAATTTCAGCGCCGCGCCTATGCAGAAGAAATGGTTGCAGTGAATGAGGTCGATCTCCGGCAATTCCATGAGTTCGATCGGCAGCGCGGCGAGTTTGACCGTTTCGACCAGGATCGTCGCGTAATTGCCGTGCAGCCAGTCCCTGAACGAGCGCAGGAAGGGGGGCGTGAAGACCGCGCCGCGCGGCATGCCGGTGAAATAGCGCCTGTCGGCCTGAAGGTCCTGGCTGCCATCGAGATAGGCGGAATGCGCCAAGGATCCACGCACGTGGCCGGGGAAATCGGCAATCGCCAAAGCCAGCAGTCTGGCCCCCAGCGCCCGGTACGCCTGTGCCTGCATGACGAAGACCTTGTGGCTGCCGCAGGAATGCCAGGCCGGGTGAATGAGGACTACGGTCTTTCCACGCAGCGCGGCGTCCAAGGGACGAGGCTCGATCGACCGGTCGACATAAGCCGACCCGACGCCGACGTAATTTGCGCTGCGGTCACTCATCACGACTGGTTACTCATTTCTGCTTGCGGACCGCGCTTGCGATCACGCCGATCGGAATACGAAACCAGCACATCAGCAAAATCGTCAGCCCGACGCCGAGTACGGCGGCGACGCTTTCGTAGGATTCCGCCAGCCGTCGCGCCGTTCGCGAGCGCCGCTGCCAGCGCGGCAACCGCGGATCGTCGTCGCGTTGATCGATGCGGATGAGGAGTGCGGCATAATGCAACCGCAGCCAGCGGGTACGGCAGAACCGTTCGACTTTGGCAATCAGATGATCGATGAGCAGGAGCTGGCTCTTGTGATTGCTGTCGCCGGAGCCGCCTGCTTCGAAAACGATGAAATGGTTCAATTGCGGCTGACGCGAGTACGCGTTGCCGCCGTGAATGCGGTAGATGAAGAGCGGCTCGTCGATGATCACGCTGCCGCAGAGCGCGCTGATGCCGCACGCGAAGTACATGTCGGTGCCGGTCCACAAGTGCGCGAGATCGGGGTTGTCGGAGAACAGGCGCAGCGCATCGCGCCGATAGCAAATTCCCGAGGTCGGCGACCAAACCCATTTGTTCGACAACGGCGCGACGAAATGGATCTTCTTTGCCAGCGATTTGGCGACCCAGGCCGGCGGCCAGGGCGGATCGAGCCGATGCCGATAGGGGCGAACAATGTTGCGCCGCAGCCCTCTGCCGCTGCGCACGTAGCGATTGAGCTCCTCGCCGGTACCCAGGACAATCTGATCGCCGATCACCTGCAGCATATCGCCGGAGGTAAAACCTACGTGAACGCGCATCGAGAGATGCACGAAGACGTGCGTCTCGATGGCGTGGGCGAGCAACACGTCGTCCGCATCCATGAAGATCACGTAAGCGCCCGAGGCAGCCGTCAAACCGTCGAGCGAGGCAGGCGTCTGGCCGTCATTGCCGGCCCGCCGAATGAGAATTGCTTGCGGATACCGAGCGGCGATCCCAGCAAGGACCGCGGGACTTTCGTCGGTCGAAGCGTTGTCAACGACGATACACTCGAGATGCGGATAGGTCTGCTGAAAGACGCTGTCCACCGCCTGATCGAGAAACTGGCCGTAGTTATAGTTGACAATGACGACGCTGACCAAAGGCAGCCGAAAGGCCCGGTCCAGGGTGATCGCTTTGGTCGAAAAGCTTTCCGCCGAGCCAGAAATGTTCACGGCGCGTCCCCCAGGCCCGCCTGCCGGCTGTCTGCTTCGCGTCGAACTTCGAAGCGCTCGGCCCCCTGAACGCGAGGGCAGTGCCGACGCATTGGCGTGGCGCGGCCTTCATGCGTCAAAATTTGGTGGAAATTACCCCCCATCTTGCCGCCCCCACACGCAGTGATCCAAGCCTCCGCCCGGCTTGATCCAAATCTCTGCGTTGCTATAACTCTGCGTTGCTATAACAAAGTAGACATGAAGGCGTCATCCAGCCTTTCGCGGCAAAAACCACCATTCGGGAAATCGCTCAGATTTCCCAGTTTGATGCAACATATCCGTCTTTGCGGGTCAGGTCGAGAATTGTCCCCCTCCTGTCAATCAAGAATCTTGGCATCGTGAAGATCACATCAAGTTCTTGTTCTGCCGGGGCTGGCGGCGACGAATGGCCGAACGGTGACGGTCAAGAATGACGATACCCCGTCTTCTCTATCTCTACCTCGCGCGCCGGATCCTGTTCACCGCGCTGCTGATCGAAATGGGCCTGTGCGTGCCCGTCGTGATGACCTCGATCTTTCACTATTTACCGGCGGCGGCGTTGCGCAGCGGCCTTCTGCTGCCAGCCATTCTCGGCACAGTGCCGACTGTGGTCTACATCGCTTTGCCGATGGCGATCGGGATCGCCGTGGCGCTCGAATTCTCGCGCATGGCGGCGGACGGCATGATTGCCGTTCTGTATTCGCTGCGCCTCTCGGTCATGTCGATCTGTCTGCCGGCCGTGGTCGTCGGCGCCCTGGCGGTCGGTTTCGGCTACTGGATCTCCTGCTACGTCGCGCCCGCTTATGTGGGCCAGATGCAGGACGTGATTTACGTCATCCGCAACTCGCTCAATCACCGTCTGCTCGAGCCGGCGCGGTTCTATACGTTCGATAACGGCACGCGGACGCTCTATTTCCAACGCTGGAAATCGCCCGACGTCGTCAGCAATATGTTCATCCACCAGTTCAACACCGCAAAGAACGAAGAGGAAATCATCACCGCGCGGCAAACCGAGTTCCGCCGCAACGAACACGGCGTGCTGCTCGTCATGACCCACGGATCGTTCCAGAGCCGCCCCATCGGCTCGACACAAATGCGCACCGCCGATTTCGACGAATACGTTATCGAGCTCGACATGCAGGGCACCAACGGCATGCCGAAGCGCGGCTGGAAAGGCGTCTTCGAACTCCCGATGTGGAAATTCCTGGAAGCCGCGCCGGGCCCGCAGGCGGCGCATGACCTGGTCGCCGCATGGACGAGCGAAGCGGCCAAGAGGTTTGCTATCCCGATCCTCGCCTTGGCGCACGCGCTGCTCGCGATGGGAGTGGTGCTCACGTTGGCGAGCGCCACCGGACGCAGCGCGACGACGATTGCGGCGCTCGTCATCATTCCTCTGGTGCACATCGGCATTTTAATCGGCACGGAGAGCCTGGTGCGCCGCGATCCTCGGCTCGTGTTCCTGATCGCCGTAGCGGTCGCCGTGGAATTTCTCGTGGGGTTCGTTCTCATCTCGCGCCAACAAGCGAATTTTTCGGCCGTTCCGGCAGGCGAAACGGCATTGCCGGTTCGCCGCCCAACGTCCTAGCGCCCGCGCTGCCGGGCGGTTCAGGCGCGAATCGAAATCGGTACCTGGGTGACGTTGAGCGGGATGTTGAAGGCGCGCCGATAGGCCGCTGTCACCTCGGAGGGGCGTCCGCAAGCGACGATTCTACCGTCCTCAATCCAAAGGATTCGATCGCACAGCGTCTCAAGCGTCGCCAAATCGTGCGAGACGACAAGGATGGTGCCGCGCGAGGCGAAGCGCCGAATGAAATCGTCGCACTTTTGGGTGAACGTCGCGTCGCCGACCGCGAGCGCTTCGTCGACGATCAGGATTTCGGCGTCGGCGTGCGCACAGACTGCGAAAGCGAGCCGCGCGTTCATGCCGCTCGAATACATTTTCAGCGGCTGCGTGAAGAACTCGCCGATATCGGCGAACGCCATGATCGAGTCGAGTCGTTTCAAAACTTCGGCCCGGCGCAGGCCGAGAATCGCGCCGCCGATCATTGCGTTCTCGCGTCCAGTAAGTTCCTGGTCAAACCCGGCGCCGAGCGCCAGGATCGGCGCGACGCGGCCGGATACCTCGATCTTCCCGTGGGTCGGATTGCTGATCCCGCAGATGAGCTGGAGAAGCGTCGTCTTGCCGGTGCCGTTGCGGCCGATAATCCCCCAACACTCGCCGCGGTGAACCTCGAAGCTGATGTCCCGCAACACCCAATGCGGGTGATAGAATTGCTTCCATCGCCCGAACAGCGTCTGCATCAGCTGGTCGTTGCGATGCTTGTAGAGCTGGAACGCCTTGCCGACGCCTCGGCATATGATCGCTAGGTCAGATGACATCGACGAACACGTTTTTGTATCGCATGAAGAAGCGATAGCTGGCACGGAAGATGAGGAGAGAGGCAAGCACGGTACCTATGTAGAGGACGGGATTGGGTAGGATGTCGTAGAGTACGACATCGCGTACCATCTCGACGTAGTTGCCGATGATATTGCACCTTAGGAAAATGCGCATTCCCTTCGGCGCATCGCTCACCGAGTAGAAGATGGGCGTCGCAAACATGAAAACCGGGACGATCGAGGCCATCAGATGCGTCACGTCGCGGGTAAACGATCCCAGCGCCATGAGGAACCAGCATACGCCGAGCAGGAAGAGGACAAACGGAACGACCACAAAGGGCAGCAGAAAGAACGTCACCGGCAGCCAGTGCACCAATACGAGCTCGAACACGAGCAGCACGCCGAAACTGATCCCGGCATAGACGATGGCGCGGATGGTCGCCGTCCAGGCGAGCGTCTCGCTGGGGAAGATCGACTTTTTGATGAAGTTCGCGTTTTCGTGCAACAGCGCCGGAGCGCGATAGGCGACCTCGCTGAACAGATTGAAGACGATCAGCCCCACGAAAATCGTCAGCGAATAATTGGTGACGCCTTTGGCAGAGGCGGCGGTACGAATGCCGATGGCGCTGGAGAATACGAAGGTGTAGATCGTCAGCATCAGAAGCGGCCCGAAGATCGCCCAGAGCCAGCCGAGGATCGAGCCGCGAAACCGCGCCGCCAGTTCGCGCCGCACGACGGCGCGGATCAGTTCCCGAAAGTGCCAAGCCCTTTGCAGAGGCGTGAGCAACGTCATCCGAATTTCGGGACTTACTTGCTGCAGTTCGCCGGCCAGCACCCGTTTCCTCCATCTAAGTCACTGAAAGTCAATAAGTTAGAATACTTCGGGCGGGCAAATCACAATCTATGTCAATAGATTGCAAGAGATGGCGCGGTGTAGCCGGTTTGCCGGAACCTAGTCAACGCGTCTTTCGCCACAGCAAGTGCTTGATCCGCCTAAGGCGAGCGCCCGCTAAAATGCGGCGCCGATCGCACCGGGTGCAGATGTCGCGCGGTCGCCGCGACCTCGCTCTCGCAGGCGAGCAATGCAAGGCGTGCTTCGTCCACGCCGACGCGTAGGAAGCGGCAGGCCTCTCCCGGCCGCAACTGCGCCAGTCGGCCGATGTCGGCGCGGATGACGTGACCGAGCTTCGGATAGCCGCCGGTCGGCGGATGGTCGGCCATGAGGATCAGCGGCTTTCTGTCGCCGGCAACCTGGATCGCGCCGAGCGCGATGCCGTCGGACACGATGTTGAAGCCGTGCTCGTGGGCGATTTCCGGCCCTTCGAGCCGATACGCCATGCGGTCGGCCGCCGTCAGTCGGAATTCCGTGCCAAAGAAGGCGTCAAGGGCTGCGGCGCCGAAATAATCGTCCTGTGGACCGAGCACGACGCGCAATGGGGCGGTATCGGGGTCGAGCCAGGGCGCCACGATCCGCGCTTCGCCGAATGGCCATCGGCTTGCAAACAGCGGCAATGGATCGCCGTCTCGCAACATGCGCCCGTCGATACCGCCGATGCCAGAGCGTGTATGGGTGGCGCGGCTGCCAAGTTCGACGGGCGTAGCCAAGCCTCCTGAGACGGCAAAATAGGCAAAAACTCCGTGCCTGCCCGGACGCGCCGCCAATTTCTCGCCCGGGCGCAAGATCAGTCGCGCCGCGCAACCGACTTCGCGTCCGTCGCGTCGCCAGGAAAACCCGCCGCCGCAAAATGCGACCCCGATCGGCGTCGTAGTCTCGCAGAAGATCTCGATCCCGCCGACGCTGACCTCAACCGCGGCGGCCCTCTCGGCATGGTTGCCGAGGGCGAGGTTGGCAGTTCGAAAGGCGCGCCAATCCATCGGGCCGGCCGGCGTTATGCCGTAACGGCGCAGGCCGAACCGTCCCCCGTCTTGAATCGTAGCGCCGAAACCGGCGCGTAGGATCCGCAGCACCCCTGGCATCTTACGCCTTCTGCCGCGCTACGGCTCGGCCTTGCGCAGCGGCTTGCTGCAAGTCTGCAAACGCCGCCGCGTCGACGGGCTCGAAACTCACCGCGTCGCCGATCTCGATCACGGCGGGCGGCTCCCGCTTGACATCGAAGAGGACGGCCGGCGTGCGGCCCAGGTTATACCAGCCGGTCGGCATCGAGGTGCCGGCGATGAGCGCCTGTCCGCCGGCGATCAGGAGGGCGCCGGGGGGCACGGGCGGGCGCGGCTTCGGCCGGCGCGAGATCGCAAGCTCCGCCGGCAGGCCGCCCAAAAACACGTACCCGGGCGCGAATCCGTACATATAGACACGGTAGCTCGCCCCTGCATGCAGCGTCGCGACGCGCTGCGCGGAAAGGCCGAGCGCGGCCGCGACCTCGGCGAGATCCTCGGCATGCGGCGGCTCATAGCAGACCGGAATGAGCCAGTGGCGCGGCGGCCGTTCCTCGGCCAGCGCCTCGACGTCAAGGCCTTGGATACGTTCGACCAGAGCCGCGGCGGAGATCAGGCGCGGATCGAAATGGATCATCAAGGAGCGATAGGTCGGCACCGTCTCGACGACGCCGACAACGCGGTTTGACGCGAGCACGCGGTCGAGGGCGCGCACCCGATCGTTCAGGGCCGGATCGATCTGCGCCCCGAACTCGACGACGAGCGCCGATTCTCCGGCGGCCAGAAAGCGGATTTGGCGATCCATTCTAGGCTGCCCATCAGTTCGGG
>JBOHJJ010000152.1:0-4897 GCA_050728495.1 Methylovirgula sp. | reverse complement strand
GGCCGGAAGCGTTCGCGGCGGTGGATCGGATCGCCGCGGCGCTCGGCGTGGAGCGCGAAATTGTCGTACCTGGCGCGCAGGAGGCGCGCGCCGCCGCCTATCTCATTACCGCCGCCGAAGGAGCCGCATTGCATCTCGATCGCTTGCGCCGCAGGCCAAGCGATTTCGACCCAGCGGTGCGCGATCGCCTCTTGGCTGGCGCGATGTTGCCTGCCGAGAGTATCGTGAAGGCGCATGAGTTCCGCGCCTGGTTTCGGGCTCGCACGGCAGAGATCTTCGCAGAGGTCGACATCGTTCTTGCGCCGGCAACGCCATGCCGTGCGCCGCTCTCCGGACAAAAGCTCATGAACCTCGACGGCGCCGACGTGTCGGTTCGCGCCAATCTCGGCATTTACACGCAGCCGATTTCCTTTATTGGCTTGCCGGTCGCAACCGTTCCCGTATTCACGGATGGCGAGCGCCTGCCGATCGGCGTGCAGATCATCGGCCCGGCATGGCGCGAAGACCTCGTGTTACGCGTCGCGCATGACCTCGAATCGCGCGCCGTTGTGAGCGCGCCGTTGGCGTCGCTGGCCGGCTAGCCTCACCAAATCGCGAGAATACAGATCGAGATTGGATAGGCAAAGAGGATTCCGAGAATAGCACCGCCGACGATATCGCTCGGATAATGATGGCCGGTAGCGATGCGCGACCAAGCCATCAGCATGATGAGAGTCGCCGCCGACATCGCGGTCGCCGGCCAGACGAGCACGATCGGTACCAGTACACCCGAAAGCGTCATCGTATGGCCGCTCGGAAACGAGTGCTCATCGAGGACGGCGAGCAGCGAAGGCAGGCGCGGATCGACGCGGAAGGGCCGCGGCCGGCCGACCCAACGCTTGATGTAAGGGAAAAGGCAATGCAGCAGGCCGACGTTCAAGGCACCGGCGACGACCACGCGGAAGCCGATACGGCCCAGGCCCTCGAAGACAATCGAGATGATGATCAGATAGAGCCAGCTGTTGCCGAGCTTGCTAATCGCGATCGCCGAGGCCCGGCCGACTTTGGGGCGCGCCGACAGCGATATCACGCGGACGGCGGCGAGATCGGCACGCCGCAACCGCTCCTTCCATAAGCTTTGCGGTCCCGCCTCGGGGAGTCCGTCAGGCTCGGAGTCTGGCGATAGATCGAGCATGCATCCATTCGGTTCGTCACCCACGCGCGGAAAACTTCAAACGATGGAAGAGCGATTGCTGGCTCATGGATCCATCGGGTGACCGGCGTGCGACATCGGGGAGAAGAGAGGCATACTGCCGGGCCGGAGGCTCACCGTTCGAACGCTGGCAAGTCTCGTAGACTTGGAAGGCGCGCTCTTCCCACCGTGCCGGGGCAGTATGGTCCCACGAATGATGCAGCGCAAGTCATGCTTTTGGCCGCAGCACGCGCAAAAATGATGCGACGGCGGCCAAAATGTCAGCCGATGCGCCGGGCAAGCGTTGCCTGCGGTTCGCGTTCCGCTTGCCAGCCGAGAGAAATCTCGCGCTCCAGCCTCTGCCGCATGACTTCCGTCAGGAGATCGGCGAATGCTGCGGCCTCGGCATCCTTGGCAGTCGCTTCGCGATATTTGATCGCCTGCCGCCAGGATTCGTCCGCAATGTCGAGTGCGAAGGCCATGAGAGCATTCGCCAAAAAACTTTCGGCAGTGATGCCGCGATGGACGATCAAGGCGCGGATCTCGTCGGAAAGGTTCGGATCGAGCCGCGCAAGAATGGCTGTGGCGGCGATATCGCCGGAGAGGAGACCGACGATCAGGTCGCGCAGCCGCGGCGCGCCGCCGCCGGAGGATGTCTCGGCATCGGCAATGAGATAGCCAAAAAAGGAGAATGACATTCTCGGCCTCGCGGAACTCTACAATGCATTATACTAAACCCACGACAATTTTTTGGTGTTCCTGAAGCCAACTTAGGCTTGGCTGCTGCTTCGCGCCAGTGGCATCGTCAAGCGAACGCCGCCGCGCGTGGCCCGTTCCAAGCGCTCTGCGTTACCTCCAGCGGCTCAAAGCCCGAGCTCGCTCAACGACGGATGATCGTCGGGGCGCCGGCCGAGCGGCCAGTGATATTTACGCTCGCTCTCCCGGATCGGCAGGTCGTTGATGCTGGCAATTCTCCTGCGCATCAGGCCGTTCGCGTCGAACTCCCAATTCTCGTTGCCATAGCTGCGGAACCAATTGCCGGCATCATCGTGCCATTCATAAGCAAAACGCACCGCGATTCGGTTCTCGTGGAAGGCCCAGACTTCCTTGATCAGCTGATAGTCGAGTTCGCGCTGCCACTTGCGCGTAAGAAACGCCACGATGGCTTCGCGGCCCTGGAAGATTTCGGCGCGGTTGCGCCAACGGCTGTCGAGCGTATAGGCCTCGGCAATGCGGTCCGGATCGCGGCTGTTCCAGGCGTCCTCGGCGCCGCGCGCCTTCGCGGCGGCGGTTTTTTCAGTAAACGGGGGAAGCGGTGGCCGGCTCATATCTCACCCAAACAGTTTTCTGGCGATTTCGGCGACGTGGCGGCCTTGGAAACGCGCACCAGCCAGCTCATTCTCGCTCGGCTTCCGGGAGCCGTCTCCGGCGGCGATCGTCGTGATGCCATAGGGCGAACCGCCGGTGATCTCGTCCTGTTTCAACTGGCCCTGGAAACTATAGGGCAGGCCGACAATCACCATTCCGAAATGCAAAAGATTGGTGATGATCGAAAACAACGTCACCTCCTGGCCGCCATGCTGACTGGCCGTGGAGGTAAACGCACTGCCCACTTTGCCAATCAAGGCGCCGCTCATCCAATGGCCGCCGGCCTGGTCGAGAAAATTGGCCATCTGCGAGGCCATCCTCCCGAACCTCGTGCCAACCCCGACGATGACGGCGTCGTACGCGGCGAGCTCGTCGATGGTCGCGATAGGCGCCGCTTGGTCAAGCTTAAAATGCTCGGCCTTGGCGAGTTCAGGGGGCACGAGTTCCGGCACGCGCTTAATATCGACGTGCGCGCCCGTTTCGCGCACTCCCACGGCAATCGCCTCGGCCAGCGCTTCGATATGACCGTAGGCGGAGTAATAAAGGACAAGAACTTTGGCCATGTTTCTCTCGATGTTTCGTTGTCACAAAAACGCGGCCTGAAGATCAGGCCGCGTTCTCTTTAAGCTGCGTCCACGAGAACGATTTCGGAATCTTCTAGCGCTTTGACACGGAGAGTCTTTTCGCCGAAAGCCGCGGCGCCGTCGCGGGCGTTGAGCTTCACGTCGTTGACCTCGATGCTTCCTTTGGCAGGGACGAGATAGCCGTGCCGGTTTTCGCCGAGCCGATAATCCGTGGTCTCGCCGGCCTTGAGCGTGGCGCCCAGCACCCGTGCGTCGGCGCGGATCGGCAGCGCGTCGGTATCGCCCGGAAAGCCGCTCGCCAGCGTCACGAACGCGCCGGACCGGTCGCCCTTCGGGAAAGGCTCGGCGCCCCATGACGGGCTGACGCCGTGTTCGCTTGGCAGGATCCAAATCTGGAAGAGCCGCGTCGTCCCCGGTTCGAGATTATATTCCGCGTGGCGAATCCCCGTCCCGGCGCTCATCACCTGAACGTCGCCGGCTTCGGTGCGGCCTTTGTTGCCGAGGCTGTCTTGATGGGTGATCGCGCCTTCGCGGACGTAGGTCACGATCTCCATCTGCGCATGCGGATGCGGCGGAAAGCCGGTCTGCGGCGCGATCGCGTCGTCGTTCCAGACGCGGATCGCGCCCCAGCCCATCCGTTTCGGGTCGATATATTCGCCGAAGGAAAAATGGTGTTTGGCGTCGAGCCAGCCGTGGTTGGCGCCGCCGAGACTCTCAAAGGGTCTGCGTTCGATCATGGTCAACACTCCCGCGGGAGGCCCATGCCGCCCGCCTTTTTCGAAAGAATATTGAACCTCGCGATCAAATCTGAAATAGAAATGAAAGAAATGGACCGTTTCTGATTTTGCTATGGCCAAACTCCCGGATTTCGAGGCTTGGGCGGTGTTTGCGAAGGTTGCCGAACTCGGCTCTTTCGCGCGCGCCGCAGCGGAGCTTGGCCTTTCCAAAGCCACCGTGTCGAAGGCGGTCGGCCGGCTCGAGGCGAAACTCGGCTCGAGCCTCTTTCACCGGACTTCGCGGCGGATCTCGCTTACGGAAAGCGGTCGGGCGGCGCTGCAACGCGCGACCTTGATCCTTGCCGAAGGCGAGGCGCTTGAGGCCGAGGCGACGGCGCAATCCGCCGTGCCGCGCGGGCTCGTCCGCGTCGCCGCGCCAATGTCGTTCGGCATTGTCCATCTGGCGCCGCTGCTGCCGGAATTTTTCAGCCTCCATCCCGACGTTTCGATCGAGTTGAGCCTCAGCGACCAAATCGTCGATCTCGTCAGCGAGGGATTCGATCTTGCGCTCAGGATCGCGGTGCTCGCCGACTCGAGCCTCTTAGCGCGCCGGCTTTGCAGCGTGCGCATCCTGCTCGTCGGCGCGCCCGCCTATTTCGAGCGCCATGGCCGGCCGCGCCATCCGAAGGATCTCGCCCAGCATAGCGTGCTCTTCTATACCTATTCCCGCAGTCAAGACGTCTGGCGCCT
The DNA here is from genome assembly GCA_050728495.1 of Methylovirgula sp. Lineage (GTDB taxonomy): Bacteria > Pseudomonadota > Alphaproteobacteria > Rhizobiales > Beijerinckiaceae > Methylovirgula. Next base: position 308 of record JBOHJJ010000152.1, on the reverse strand, counting down.
CGCTCACAAACAACACGGCGAATATAGCGTGCGCGTCCGCGCGCCGTTACGCGCCAACAATGCCGATGTGCTGCAGCCGGCGCTATGCGCCGGCCTTGGCATTGCGCTGCAACCGGAGTTTCTCGTTTGGCGCGACATTGCCGAAGGCCGCCTCGAAGCCGTCATGAAGGACTGGACTGCGTCTCCCGCCGCTCTTCACCTCGTGACCCCGCCGAGCGATATGCGCCCGGCGCGGGTGCGCGTCCTTATGGATTTTTTGGCGCAGCACTTCGCCAAGGCGCCTTGGGCTGCGCCATGAGCATCGGTGC